>NZ_JBEXPR010000017.1:72648-206758 GCF_040612135.1 Streptomyces sp. NPDC006458
CGGTCTTCGTCGGGACGTCCTGTGCCGGAAGGTCTACGCCGGGACGTCCTGGGTGTCGGGAGCGGCCGCGGAACGCGGCTCCTCCGGCAGCAGCCCCATCGCCGCGTCGCGCGCCGCCTCCCCCTCGCGGCGCAGCAGCCGGAACCACATGAAGACGACGAAGCCGGCGAAGACGAACCACTCGGCGGTGTAGCCGAGGTTCTGGAACGCCTTCGCGTCCAGGCCGGTCTGCGCCGCAGCCCTCGGAGGGACGGCCGTCATGCCCGAGTCGCCCTCGTTGAGGGTGACGAACGCGTCCTCGACGCCGTACGGCACGAGGTTGACCAGCGAGGCCGAGCTGATCGCCGCGGTCTGCCCGGACGGCAGGCCGCCACGGGCGCTCACGCCGTTGTCGCCGGGCGTCTCCGAGGCCTGGAGCGCGCCGGTGACGGTGATCCCGCCGGACGGCGGGGCCGGGGCCTTCGCGGGGTCGGGCGTCCCGGGCAGCCAGCCACGCACCACGGGCAGGGCCTTGCCGCCCTCGTCGGGGCGCAGCAGCGTCAGCACGTAGTACCCGCGCCTGCCGTCCAGTTCGCGGTCCGGGACCAGCAGCTGGTCGGCGTAGCGGCCGGAGGCGGTGGTCTGGTCGCCGGAGGTCGCCTTGTCCACGGGCAACAGCTCGGCCAGCGGCCGGGCCTGCTGCCGCCGGTCCGCCTCGGCCTGCTCGCCCGCGTTGCGGTGGCTGTCCAGCCGCTCCTCGAACCGGCCCAGCTGCCAGGAGCCCATGAACACGCAGAACGGGATGGCGAGCAGCACGAAGACGTTGATCCCCCACCAGCGGGGCGTCAGCAGGAACCGGTACACGCCTTCCACGGTACGGGGCCGGGGCGGGGGCACCGGTCGCGGGGTCGGGACGCTCCGCGCGATTCAGCGAGGTCCTGATCACCCAGGTGGTGTGGAGGGGTACTGATCTCGGGTTTGATAGGGCCATGAGCAGCGACGCAGAAGCCATGCCCCAGTGGGAGAAGCGGTTCCGCGCACCGCGTGTCTCCCTGCCCGACTGGGCCGAGGACGCCCCCGACCGTTCCCTGTTCGTCTCGAACGCGACGGGGACGTACGAGCTGTACGCCTGGGACCGGTCGACCGGCGGTCAGCGCCAGGTCACCGACCGGCCCAACGGCACCACGGACGGTGTGCTCACCCCGGACGGCGCCTGGATCTGGTGGTTCGACGACAAGGACGGCGACGAGTTCGGCGTCTGGCGGCGGCAGCCCTTCGAGGGCGGGGCCGACGAGATCGCCGTACCGGGTCTTGAGGCCTCCTATCCCGCGGGGCTGGCCCTCGGGCGGGACGGCGCGACCGCGGTGGTCGGGCGGTCCACGGACGAGGACGGCACGACCGTCCACCTCGCGCGGGCAGGCGGGGCGCCGGTGGAGATCTACCGGCACCGCGAGTCCGCCGGCGTCGGCGACCTCTCCCACGACGGCACGCTGCTCGCCCTTGAGCACACCGAGCACGGCGACGCCATGCACTCGGCGCTGCGGGTGATGCGCCTGGACGGTACGACCGTCGCCGAGCTGGACGACACCAAGGGCGGCACCGTCGAGCTGGGCCTTGAGGTGCTGGGCTTCGCCCCGGTCGAGGGGGACACCCGGCTGCTCGTCGGGCATCAGCGGCGGGGCCGCTGGGAGCCGCTGGTGTGGGACGTGGTCTCGGGCGAGGAGACCGACCTCGTGCTGGACCTGCCCGGTGACGTGAGCGCCGAGTGGTACCCGGACGGCAGCGGGCTGCTCATCGCGCACGGCTTCGAGGCCCGCAGCGAGCTGCTGCGCTACGACCTCGCGAGCCGGGCGCTGGAGCGGGTGGACACCCCGCCCGGCACGGTGTCGGGTGCCACCGCGCGCCCGGACGGCAGTGTGGAGTACCTGTGGTCCTCGGCGGCGCAGCCCTCCGCCGTGCGCTCGACGTCCGGCGGGATCGTCCTCGACCCGCCGGGGCCGCGGTCGCCCGGCTCGGTTGCGGTGGAGGACGTGTGGGTGGAGGGGCCCGGCGGCCGTATCCACGCCCTGGTCCAGAAGCCGGCGGGTGCGACGGGTCCGCTGCCGACCGTGTTCGACATCCACGGCGGGCCGACCTGGCACGACAGCGACTCCTTCGCGGCGGGTCCGGCGGCCTGGGTGGACCACGGGTACGCCGTCGTGCGCGTCAACTACCGGGGCTCCACGGGCTACGGGCGGGCCTGGACGGACGCGCTGAAGCACCGGGTCGGGCTGATCGAGCTGGAGGACATCGCCGCGGTGCGCGAGTGGGCGGTGGCCTCCGGTCTCGCCGACCCGGCCCGGCTGGTCCTCACCGGGGGTTCCTGGGGCGGGTACCTCACGCTCCTCGGTCTCGGTACGCAGCCCGACGCGTGGGCCCTCGGGATCGCGGTCGTGCCCGTCGCGGACTACGTCACGGCGTACCACGACGAGATGGAGGCGCTGAAGGCGATGGACCGTACGCTGCTGGGCGGTACCCCTGAGGAGGTGCCCGAGCGGTACGAGGCGTCCTCGCCTCTGACGTACGTCGACCGGGTCAAGGCTCCCGTGTACATCTCGGCCGGGGTGAACGATCCCCGCTGCCCGATCCGGCAGATCGACAACTATGTCAAGCGGCTGGAGGCCCGGGGGGCGGTGCACGAGGTGTACCGCTACGACGCCGGGCACGGTTCCCTGGTCGTCGACGAGCGCATCAAGCAGGTTCGGCTGGAACTGGAGTTCGCGGCGGCGCACTTGGGCGGGCAGTCCGTGTAACGGGGTCACCGACCTGAGTGGCCCGGCCGCGGGCCGACGGTGGGCGTTCGCGCAGTTCCCCGCGCCCCTTGGGGTGGTTGGGGTGTGTGGTTCGGCTGCGGGCCGCGCCTCTTGGGGGGCTGGTTGCGCAGTTCCTCGCGCCCCTTGGGGTGGCTGGTGTGCGTGGGGGGCTGTCGCTGCGGGCATGCGTGCCGCCTGGGGCGGCACGGGTGGGCGCGGCGGCACCCTCGCGGCGCGGGGCGCTGCAACGCCCTGCCTCAGCCTGTTCGCTCGCGGCTTCGGCGGCCCAGGAGTTCCGCGAGGCCGCGGCGGGTGGCCGCGAGGACGACGCGGTCGTGGGGGCCGAGGACGTACTCGTCGGGCAGGTCCCAGACCAGCCCGGCGCCGGGCGCGTCCTCGGTGCCCGCGCGCGTGTCCAGGGCCAGCACCCGCCAGGCCCCGGGCCGGAAGGCCTCCCTCACGGTCCGCCCCTCCAGCTGCCGATGCCCGGACACCTCCAGCGCGGCGAACAGCAGCACCCGCCGCTCGACGGGAATCGCCCCGAGGATCTGCCGCCCGAACATCGCCCCGGCGAACGAGGGCGCGGCAAGGTGGGTGACGCTCCGGCTGCGCGTCAGCGCCTGCGGATGGGCCGCCCGCAGGGTCCGGTACACGGCCGTGGCGAAGTCGTCGTCGTACAGCCGCAGCACCGCCCGCAGATCGGGCCGCAGCGAACGGGCGTACAGCGCGGCCTCCAGATTCGTGGTGTCGACGCTGGTCAGCGCGAGCAGCGCATGCGCCCGATGCACCTTGGCCGCCTCCAGCACGCCCTCCTGCGTGACGTCCCCGAGCACCACCGGCACCCGCAGCCGCCGCGCCACCGCGAGCCCCCGCGCCTCGGGATCGGCCTCGACGCAGACCACGGGGATGCCCAGCTCCCGCAGCCGGATCAGCACCCGGGCCCCGATCTTGCCGAGCCCGAGCAGCACCACGTGCCCGCCCAGCCCGCGCGGAGGCCTGCGCAGCCCTGACGTACTGCGGAACGTGCCGAGCGCCTCCAGGACGGCCGCGAGCAGCACGGGAAGGAGCAGCAGCCCCAGCAGGCCTGTCAGGAGCTGGAGGATCTGGCGGCCCGTGGACTGGTTCAGCGCGGGCTCGTTGATGGCGAACAGGTCCAGCAGGGTCACGTACGTCGCGTGCAGCGGATGGTCGCCGGTGAGGACGGTGAGCGCGACCGCCAGGGCCAGCACACAGCCCACGACCCCGGCGAGCGACCAGCGCAGCCGGCGGGAGAAGAGGGAGGCGAAGGACCGTACGCCGGTCAGTCCGGAGGCCGTGCCGGGGACGCCGGAGTAGGACACCTGCTCCAGGACGACCGTCCCGCGGCCGGTCGCGTCCCGGACCGCCGCCGCGTCGGGCAGCAGCCGCGGCCCCTGCTCGCCGCTGCCCTCCGAACCGTCCGCCCCCGCGGGGTCGTTGCTGGTCGCGGAGAGCAGCGCGAGGGTGGCGAGGCCCGGGTCGGCGACCTCCCCGGGGCCGGGCGGCGGCCGTTCCACGGCCCGCAGCACGAGGCCCTCGGTCTGGACGACCTTGCTGGTGCCGGCCAGTGCCGTGGCGGCCAGCGCGGGGGCGGCCGTGTCGGCGTCGGAGAGGACGACCGTGGAGGGGGCGCCCGGGTCGTCGGAGGCGGCACCGGCCGCCAACGCGGCCGCCTGGTCGAGGAGTTCCTCGATGTGCTGGCCCAGCCGCCGGTTGTAGAGCCGGAGCACGAGCCGCAGGCGCGGGTTCAGCCGGCGTGCGGTCAGGGCCGCGCGGATGTTGGTCTCGTCGTCGTCGTACACGAGGGCGAGCGCCGCCGCGCGGTCCACGCCCGCCTCGGCCAGCACCGTCTCGGTCGGCTCCCCGGCCTCCACCACACGCTCGGCGGCGCCGCTGTCGCCGTTGCCCCGGGCCGCGTTGACCATGCGGTCCAGCAGGGCCGCGGAGGCCGCGCGGGCGCGGCCGACGACCGGCTGGCGCACCCGGCGCCCGGCCGGCGGCACGACGAGCGTGACCTGTTCGCCGTAGACGACGCGCAGTTCGGTGGCGAGCCGGTGGGCGAGACCGTCGTCGCCGCACACCACCATCTGCCCGCTCGCGCCTCCCGGCGCGCTCTGGTTCGGAACGCTCCCCACGAAAGGACAGACTGCCCTATCCGCGGCGGTGGTTGCAGCGGACACCGGACGACCTCGGCGCCGGGCACGTGCCGCGCGGCGGTCTGGGCGGAGGATCTCGTGCACGAAGGTTCGACCCTTCGTCTCGGCGTGTGATCCCGGGCGGGTGCGCGCCACCCGGTGTGCGCGTGGCGCGTTGGGGTTGCCATGGCGTGGGATGTGAAGCCGGTTCGCGTCCGACGGTGTCCGGCATCGGTGCGCAGTAACGGTTCTGCACCCCGTCGTCGCGACAGCGGGAGCGCGCCTGGCACGCAACGGGAGTGACGAACAGTGTGGACTTGCGCCGACGGCCCCGACCGCCCGCCCGCCTCCGACGCCCACCGCACCGGGGAACCGGTCGGCCGGGACGGGGAGACGGCCCTGCTGCGCGAACTCCTGTCCGTCCACCGGCTGGTGACGGTCACCGGCCCGGTAGGCGTCGGCAAGAGCGCGCTCGCCGCGGCGGTGTGCGCCGGCCTGCCGGACGGCCCCCGGCGCCGGATCGTCCGGGTGCGCGCGCCCGGGGGCGCGAACGCGCCCGCCGGGGCCCTGGCGGCGGAACTGGTGCGGGCGGCGCGGCAGGCGCGCTCGCGGCGCGGGGCCGCCGGGCCGTGGACCCGCACCCCGGACGGCCCGCGAGGGCCGGGGGCCGGTGCCGTACGGGTGCCGGCCGGTCCGGGGACACCCGCTCCCGCCGACGTCGCCCGTGCCGTGCGCGCCGCCGCTCGCGGAGGCCAGGTGCTGCTCCTCCTCGACGACGTCGACCCCGTCCACACCGAGTGCGCCGGGCTGGTGCAGCGGCTGCTCATGGCCGTGCCCGAGGCACGGGTGCTGGTCACCTCGCGGGCCGCGCTCGGGCTGGGCGAGGAGCGGGTGCTGCGGCTGGCCCCGCTGCGCACCGAGGCACGGGACGGCGAGGGCGGCCGTTCCCCGGCGGTGCGGTTGTTCCTGGCGCGGGCACGCGGCAGGGGCCCGTACGACCTGTCCGCCGTGCGCGAGGTCTGCCGGCTGCTGGAGGGCGTACCGCTGGCGATCGAGCTGGCGGCCGGGCAGACCGGGCGGCACTGCGCGGCGGAGCTCGCCCGGCTGCTGCGCCGCCACCAGTGCTGGCTGTCCGGCGGCCGGCCGAACGCCCCGCGCCGCCACCGCTCCCTACGCGCGGCGATCGGCTCGGCGTACGCGCTGCACGACCGGCCGGTGCGGGTGGTGTGGGCGCGGGCCGCCGTCTTCCCGGGCTCGTTCACCGAGTCGGCCGCGGTGTTCCTGTGCGCGGGCGGAGGTGTGGCGCCGCACCAGGTGCCCGGCGCTCTGGCACGGCTCGCGGCGATCGGCGTCCTGCGGCCGGAGGGCGACCCCGGCGGGGTGCACCGCCCGCGCTACCGGATGGCCGCGGCGGCCCGCGACTTCGGCCGGGAACGGCTGCGCGCGGCGGGGGAGTTCCCGATCGCCGTGGAGCGGCTGGTCACCCACGCCCGGCGGACCGCCGAGGTCGCCGAGGACCTGTGGGGCGCGGGCTCGCAGCGGCAGGCCGTACGGCTGCTGGCCGAGGAGCAGGACGACCTGATGGCCGTGGCACGGCACGCGCTGGAGCGGCCCGAGCACACCCCGGCGGTCCTGGAGGCGGTCGTGGCGCTGTGGTTCTGGTGGGTGGTCTACGACCACGCGGAGCCGGGCCGGGACCTGCTGCTCACCCTGCTCGGGCGGTGCGAGGAGGACAGCCCGCTGGCGGTGCGCGCCCGGTGGCTGGCGGCCTGGCTCACCGCTCCCGGCGACCCGCGCGCGGCCCGTTCCCTGCTGGGCCGCGCCTGGCCCGCCGCGATGCTGGCCGGGGACGACGCCGCGCTCGGCCGTATCGCGCATGTGCAGGGCATGCTCGCGCTGCGCGACGGCGACCCGGTGGCCGCCGCCGCGCACTTCCGCGAGGCGGCCGACACCGTCCCGCCGCACGCCCCGGGCGGACCGTCGGCCGCCGTCAGCCTCGCCGCGCTCGCGGTGGCCGAGGCCGCCTTCGACCCGGTCGCCGCCCGGCGCAGCGCCCGCCGCGCGCTGTCCCACCCGGACGTGCGGGAGGACTCCTGGGCCTGTCTGCTCGCCCGCTACGCCCGTGCCTTCGTCGACCACCGGCACGGCCGGCGCGGCCGCGCCTGGCAGCGGGCCCGGCGGGCGCTCGCGGCATGGGACACGGAGCTGCCCGCACCGCTGCCCGCCCCGCACGGCCGGGCCGCGCTGCACGGGCTGATCGCCGACATCGAGTCCGGCACGGCGGGCCGGGACCGTGTCCCCTTCATCCCGACGCCGCGTCCGGCCCGCGGATGGGCAATTGCGAAAATTGGCAATTGATTACATGCTGAGGGAGCCGCGCCCGTCCGTTCCGGTAGCCACGGGCGCGCACGAGTCGCGGTGGCCGCTGTGGGCCGCCGCGACTGCTGTGAGGGCGCAGGTCGGGCGGACGACAGAGGGAAGTTCACCTATATGACGATCGAGTGGCGTTACACCGTCGAACAGGATCTCGGCATACTTTCCGTCGCCGGATACCTGGGCCCGGAGGCCGTAAGGCGCTTCACGGGCGCGGTCGGCTGGGTGGTCGCCCGGGGCTCCGGCCCGGTCATCCTGGACCTCGGGGACCTGCGCAACTGGTCGGCCGAGGGGCAGGTCGCCATCACGGACGCCGCGCGCAGGCTGGCCGAGGCGGGACGCCGCCTGGAACTGGCCGCGATCCCCGCCGACGGTTCCCTGGTCCCGGCCGGTGAGGGCCCGGACATCCCCGTCCACTGCGACCTGACCGCTGCGCTCGCGGTGCACGTCCGCCCGGGCGGGCCGGACGAGAACACCGGGCCGCAGCAGGAGTGGCGTACGGACGGCTGGAAGGTCGAGTGACAGATGTGACGCACGGGGGAGGGCGGCGCGGACGCGCCGCCGAGGGGGGCACGGCTCGATGAGCACACCGCTGTACCAACTGAAGGCCGAGTTCTTCAAGACGCTCGGCCATCCGGCCCGCATCCGCGTCCTGGAGCTGCTCAGCGAGCGCGAGCACGCGGTCGCCGAGCTGCTGCCGCGCGTCGGCATCGAGCCCGCCCACCTGTCCCAGCAGCTCGCCGTGCTGCGCCGGGCCAACCTGGTGATCTCCCGCAAGGAGGGCTCGAACGTCCACTACTCGCTGACCGACCCGCACGTGGCCGAGCTGCTCACGGTGGCCCGCACCATCCTCTCCGGTGTCCTCGCCGGTCAGGCCGAGCTCCTCGCGGACCTGCGCGCGACCCAGACGGACGGCGGCCGGGACCCGGACGGGGCGGCGCGCCCGGTGGGATGATGGGAGAGGTGATCCTCCCGGCGGAAGGCGGACATCATGGGACAGGCGCGTGAACTCATGGACCGGCTCACCGAGGCGGTCACCGACCCACCGGACCTGAAGGCCGTGGCAGAGCTCTACGCCGAGGACGCCGTGGCCCAAACCCCCGAGGGCGAGTTCCACAACCGCGGCGACATCGTCGAGTGGTGGCGTCAGATGACGACGGCCGTACCCGACGGGACCTACGAGTCGGTCCACGCCTACGAGATCGGCGACACGGCGGTCGACGAGGGCTACTACACCGGCACCAACACCGGCCCCCTGCAACTCCCTTCGGGTGAGACCCTCCCCGCGACGGGCAAGCGCGTCCGACTCCGCGGTGTGGACCTGGCGACGGTCCGTGACGACCACATCGTCAGTTACCGGGTGTACTACGACCAGATGGAGTTCCTGGAGCAGGTGGGGCTGCTGCCTGAGGCCTAGGTGTTCTGTCCCGGGAGGTTGTGGACGGGTGGTCCAGGTCTCGGCTGAGAGATCTTGGAATGGGTGAGGGCCTTCTGGCCTGGTGTGGATTGAGACATCTGCACCGGCGACCAGAAAGGCCCTCGTGCCCCACCGTAATGAACGGCCCCCGGCCCGGCACCGGCGAGGCGGTACCGGCCCGCCGTGGCCGATCCGCGCGGCGCGACAGCAACACCACGTCCCACCTGCGCCGCGCCCGCGTCTTCGACGAGGCTGGCCGCGGCCTCCTTATCGTCGCCCGGCTAGGCCGTGTTTTTCAGATTCCGCCAGGGGAAGGAGGGCCGTCGGCGATGGCAGCGTGCCGAGCCGGAAGGCAGGGCGGCCACGCCAGATGCTCCGTAGTGGGCCTGCCGGTGGGACAAGAGCCCCGAGTGCTGTTGCGGCGGTGCCCGCGATCGCTACGGTGCGGCTGACCGCGGGGCTTTTCCTGTGCGTCAGCGTTCCTACGCGCCTGCCGGCCTGTGCCTGGTGAGGCAGATGTGATGCAAGAGGATCGTGTGCTATCGAACAGGGGATCCGGAGTGCGGTGATTCGGTCGTCGGCAGGGGCTTTCAGGCCGTGTCTGCCGGTTTCGACCGCGACGCCGGTGCCGGGCCGCGAGGGTTGGCACCGATGCCTCGCGCGGCCCCCGGTGCTCCCTGCCGGAGGGCGGACTGCCGGGGGTCGTGTGCGACCGTACGTCGGCGGTTGACAGGGCCGCCCGGGTCCTGCCGCCGGGTACGGCCCTTCCAGGAGGACCTTCGATGACGTCGACCAGCCCGTTACGCTCTGCCCGCGCGCGCCGGCGCCAACGGACAGCCGTGGCGAGCGCGTTCGCGCTCGCCACGCTGGGCCTCACCGTCCTGGGCGCCTCGCCGGCGGCCGCCGCCCCGACCGTGATCGCGAGCGTGGCGCTGGGCGACAACCCGGAGTACCTGGCCGTGGCCCCGGACGGCGCCCACGTGTACGTCAGCAACACCGGCGGCGGCATGTTCGACCCGGTCGGTACGACGGTGAGCGTCCTGAACACCGCCACCGACACCCTGGGCACGCCGATCACCGTCGGCAACGAGCCCACCGGCATCGCGGTCAGCCCCGACAGCTCCACCCTCTACGTCGCCAACCGCGGCGACGGCACCGTGCGCGTCGTCACCGCGGCCACCGGCGCCACCACCGCCACCATCACCGGGATCGGCGAGCCGTCAGGGCTGGCGATCACCCCCGACGGCACCGAGGTCTACGTCGCCGACGGCACGTACTCCAGCGCGTCGGTGAAGGTCATCGACACCGCCACCAACACCGTCACGGCGTCCGTGCCCGTCAACGACTTCCCCCGCAACGTCGCGGTCAGCCCCGACGGCGCGGCCGCGTACGTGGTCACCCAGTCCGGTGACACCCTCACCGCCATCGACACCACCACTCACGCGGTGGCCTCGACCCTGTCGATGAGCGAGATGCCGTTCGCGCTCGCCATCAGCCCCGACAGCACGACCGCGTACGTCACCCACTCCAACCGGACCATCGTCACCGCCGTCGACCTCGCCACGCTGACCGCCACCGCCACGATCACCACCGGCAACGCGCCCAATGGCGTGGCGTTCACCCCCGACGGCACGACCGCGTACGTGACCAACGTCGGCGACAACACCCTGTCCACGATCGACACCGCCACGAACTCGGTCACCGGGACCGCCCCGATCGGGAGCAGCCCGACCACCCTCGCGCTCAACCCGTCCGGCACCCGCGGCTACGCCGTCAACAACCAGTTCAGTGGCGCCGACAGCCTCGACGTGATCCAGTTCGCGCCCGCCACCCCGGCGCCGGCCGTCACCGCGATCAGCCCCGCCTCGGGCCCGACGGCCGGCGGCACCGCGGTCACCGTCACCGGGACCGACCTGGCCGCCGCCACCGCCGTCACCTTCGGCGGCACCGCCGCAACCGCTGTGTCGTGCTCGGCCACGGCCTGCACCGCCACCTCGCCCGCGCACGCCGCCGGCACCGTCGACGTCCAGGTGACCACCCCGACCGGGACCAGCGCGACCAGCACTGCCGACCGGTTCACCTACCTGGCGCCCGACGCCGACCTGGCCTCCGTCGTCACCGAGTCGGCCGACCCGGCCGCGCTCGGCGACACGCTCACCTACACCCACACCGTCATCAACAACGGCTCCGCCGCCGCCACTTCGGCCACCGCCGCCCTGACTCTGTCCGGCTCCGCGGCCGCCATCGTGTCCGCGACGTCCTCCCAGGGCTCGTGCACCGTCAGCGCGCCGACCGTGAGCTGCACGCTCGGCACCCTGGGCAACACCGCGTCCGCGACGATCACCGTGGTGGTCGAACCGGGTGTGACCGGCACGCTCACCGCCACCGGCACCACCACCTCGGCCGTCGCAGACTCCACGCCCGCCAACAACTCCGACACGGAGAACACCACCGTTGCCAACGGCCACGGCTGCACCATCACCGGCACTCCCGGCAACGACACGCTGAACGGCACCAACGGCGCCGACGTCATCTGCGGCCTGGGCGGCAACGACACGATCAACGGCGGCAACAACAACGACACGGTCTACGCCGGCTCCGGCGACGACACCGTCGACGGAGGCAACGGCGACGACACCCTCTACGGCGGCGCCGGCAACGACATCATGGGAGGCGGCAACGGCGCCGACTACCTCTACGGCGAGGCGGGCAACGACACCAACTACGGCGAGACCCTCCTCGGCTCCCTGCTCTACCTCTTCGACAACGGCAACGACCACATCTACGGCGGCCCCGGCAACGACGACCTCGACGGCCAGAACGGCAACGACGCCCTCATCGACACCGACGGCACCGACACCATGAGCGGCGGCGTCGGAAACGACGCCATCGACGTCCAGGACAACACCGGCGGCGACACCGCCAACGCCGGCCTCGGCGCCGACACCTGCACCGTGGACACCGGGGACACCACCACCAGCTGCTGACCCCACAGACCGAGCACCGGTGGCCTGGCGGATCACCTCCGCCAGGCCACGAGCGCGCTCACAACCATTCCTCGATCGATGCCACCACGACGACGGCTTCGAACCGCACCGCGAGTTTCTCGTACCGCGTCGCCACCGCCCGGTTCCGCTCGGCGTCGGCCCTCGACCAGGGCCCGTCTGACATGCCCCGGAGCACGACACCGTGGAGCCGAGACCGGGGCCTCGGATTCTCAGGGGCTGCCATATCGGGCTCAATCACCGCACAGTCGGGCCCAGTCGGCAACTTGCACGTGATCTTCGCCACCTTGCGGGAATTCCCTGCGACATCCAGAGACAGTTGCACGCTGAAATGAATTGAGCCACTGCTGAGACGGGTGTGGCTCAAGTGATCTATGTGGCCCGTAGCGGCCGTCTTTGGGGTGGATTTCGTCGTGAGTCGACGCAAGCGGCATGCCTACACACCGCTGAGCCTGAAACGGCGGGCATGGTTGACGCTCGGTGCGGTGGTTCTGGGCGGAGGGGGTGTGGTGGGCTACGCCATGGCCAGCCCCTCCTCCGAGCACCAGGACACCGGCCGGGCCAAGCGGCCGGTGAAGATCTATCAGCTGGCCCTGAAGGGGACCAGCGGCGGCAAGCGGGAACTGCCGCGCACCGAGACCGAGCAGTTCTCCCTCGTCGGCGTGACCTGGACGGGGGTCACCAAGGAGCTCGACGGCAGGGCGCAGGTGCGCACCCGCGACCTGGAGACCGGCGACTGGAGCGCGTGGCACGACCTCGGGCTCGACGTCGCCCCGCCGGAGCAGCCCGAGGAGGACATGCGCGGCGGGTCCGAGCCGCTGTGGGTCGGCCCCTCCGACGGCGTCGAGGTCCAGGTCCTCCACGAGGACGGCACCACGGGAGCGCTCCCCAAGGGACTTGAGGTCAGCCTCGTCGACCCCGGCGTGGTGACCACCGCTGAGACGAAGGTGAGCGAGCCGGAGCCGGCCGCGTTCGCCGCGGAGGTGAGCCCGTCCCCGGCTCCGTCCACCACGCCGACGACGCCGACCCCGCTGCCGTCCAGCGCGCCCAAGCCGCCGATCCTCACCCGGGCGGACTGGGGCGCGGACGAGGACCTCAGCCCCGACCCGTCGGAGTACAACGCGGACGTCAAGGCCGTGTTCGTGCACCACACGGCCGGCGCCGCGTACGACTGCTCCGAGTCGACGTCGATCATCCGCGGCATCTACGCGTACCACACCTCGCCCACGTCCCAGGGCGGCAACGGCTGGAACGACATCGGCTACAACTTCCTGGTCGACAAGTGCGGCACGATCTACGAGGGCCGCAAGGGCGGCGTCGACCTGCCCGTGCTCGGCGCGCACACCTTCGGCTTCAACCGGGAGTCCGCCGGTATCTCCGTCCTCGGTGACTACACCACCGCCGGTGCCTCGAACGAGGCCCTGACCTCCGTCGCCCGGGTGGCGGCCTGGAAGCTCGGCCAGTACGGCGCCGACCCGGCCGGCACGGTGGACCTCAACGCCGGTATGACGCAGAAGAACTACAAGGGCACCCAGTTCACCGCGGGCACGAAGTACACCTTCGACCGGATCTCGGCCCACCGCGACGGCTTCAACAGCGAGTGCCCGGGCAACGCCCTCTACGCCCAGCTGCCGGCCATCCGCACCCTGGCGGCCGGCCCGGTGCAGAACCTGAAGGTCGCCTCCCTCAGCGGCGCGACCGCGTCGGGGTCGACGTACTACACCAAGGGCACGGTCACCGTGCGCTGGTCGAGCACCACCCCGGCCTCGCTCATCAGGAACTTCCAGGTGCTGGCCGACAACCAGGTCGTCGCCACCACCTCGGGCGCCGGTACGGCCAAGGCGATCACCCTCGCCCCGGGCAGCCACACCGTGGCCGTGCGCGCCGTGCACGTGTCCGGCAAGGAGACGACCACCGCCGCGCTGAACGTCGACACCGACGCGACCGCGCCGACGTTCACCACCACCCCGAAGCTCTCCCTGCGCACCGGCACGGTCAACACCACCGCGGTTCCCGTGACCCTCGGCTGGAAGGCGACCGACGACAAGGCGCTGCGCGAGGTGAAGCTGCTGTCCCCCACGGCCGCCACCTTCAGCGCCGCCGCGACCGCCTCCAGCCGTACCTCCAACTCCGGCACGGCGAGCACCTGGTCGATGCAGGCGAGCGACTACGCGGGCAACTCCCTCACCGCCTCCGCCGCCTACACGCCGGTCATCCTCCAGGAGACCTCGGCGGTGAAGTCCGGTACCTGGACCGCCCGTTCGTCCACCAGCTACCTCGGTGGCAAGTCGTACTCCAGCGGCTCGAAGAACGCCAGCCTCAGCTGGACCTTCACCGGCCGCTCCGCCTCCTGGGTGGTCTCCCGCGCGTCCAGCTCCGGCCAGGTCTACGTCTACGTCGACGGCGTCAAGGTCAGCACCGTCGACCTGAAGTCGACGTCCACCCTGTACCGTCAGGCGATCTGGACCAAGACCTGGACGGCCAGCGCCAAGCACACGGTCAAGATCGTGGTCGTCGGCACCACGGGCCGCCCCACGATCACCACGGACGGCCTCGTCTACATCAAGTGACGCACCGCGTCGGCTGATTCACCCCCCGCCGCCGCCCCCGCGCGCAGGCCTCGGCCCGCCCGCGGGGGCAGCGCGTTTCGGCCCGGCTACGGCGTGCCGGACGTGTTGAACCCCCTGTCGAGATAGGGGTACTGGTCCGGGACGTGCCCGTCGGCCGCGACCAGACGGGCGATGCCGCCCTCGTCGCGCCAGACCTGCTGGGTGGAGGCGAAGGAGAACCCGCCGAACTCCGGGTGGACCTCGTTGGTGTAGACGCGGTAGCGCTGGCCGGGCTGGATGACCGTCCCCGAGGGGAAGGGGAAGCGGTATCCGGTGGTCCTGGACTCCACGAACCAGCCGGTCAGGTCCTGCGGCGCGCCGCCCTGGTTGAAGATCTCGACGTACTCGTCGGCCTGGCCCTGGCCGGTGCCGAGGTAGCGCAGGCCGGAGATGATCACGTCGGGCTCGTCGAGCGTGAACATGCAGACGACCTCGGCGAAGTTGATCCCGCCCTCGGGGCTGCGGAACTGCCGGACGATCTGGCCGCCCCGCTTGAACCCGCTCAGGACCGCCCGGTACTGCTTGCCGCCGATCGTGACGGGCTGCGGGTGGATGAACTCCTGGAGGTCGACCAGGTCGTCGTCCACGGGACTGCTGCCGGTCGAGTTGGGCGTCTCGTTGTGATGGAAGCTGAAGGTGAGGTCGGTGGTGCTTCCGTCCTCGAACATGACGTTGACCGTGAGGTGGACGTCGAACTGGCTCGGGCTGACGGTGGTGGGCACATTGCGGTGCACGAAGGTACCGACGACGAACTCGGTGCCGTCGAGCTGGACGTCCGCGGCCGCACCGCGGAACTGGTACCCGCTCTGGGAGCCGCTGCTGCCCCATCGGACGTCGGCGGTGCCGAGCCCGTTGACCGGCGAGATGGCCGGAGCGGTGGACGGAAAGACGCCTGAGGTGACGACTGTGGTCATGGTGTCTGGCTCCTGCTCTCTCAGTCCTCGTCCTCGACGACCTCGGCCTTGAGCTTGGCCGGGGGCGCGGTGCCGACCTGGGCCACGCCGTCGGTGAAGCGGCCGAGCGCGGCGCCGTCGACGGCCTCGATGCCGCAGGTGTAGACGACGCAGTCCTTGTCGTCGGCGGTGGTGTTCAGGTGCACGTGGTACTTGAACGTCAGCGTGCGCCCGTCCGCGCTCACCTTGGCCTGCACGGGAGGCAGACTGCCGCCCGTCGTCTGGTCCATGCGCTTGTACTGGGCGCCCACGACGCCGTTCCAGCGGAACCCGGTGGGCGCGGTGAAGACGTGCTCGCGCTCGCCCGCGTCGACCGTCTCGCTCCAGTTCGGTGTGCGGACACAGATGTTGATGGTGGCGCCGAGGCCCCCGGGGGCGTCCTCGACCCCGCCCTCCTGCCACACCACGAGGTCCAGCTTCTGCGCCCGGCCCTGCTCGTAGCCCCAGTCGTAGCCGTTCGCGTACTGGTCCTGCTCGCCGCGCGTGCCGTCGCGCGGCGGGTCGGCGTGCGGGCGGCCGGCGAGGGCGTCGGCGCGCCCCGCGTCCTCTCCTCGTTTGTAGGCTTCCTTCTTGGACTGCACGTCGGTGCTCATCTCGGGGCCTCCAGGGGCTGTGATCGAAGCGTGCGTGGGAAGGGGACGTCCTGGTCCGGGCCGCCCCGGCCCAGCACGGGCGGGCACGCCCGGCACGGCACACCGCGCGGTTCACCTGACGCGGGACGCCATGGGAGAGTGGGCCGGGAAGGACGGGACGCAGAACGCCGCCTGCGGCCACGGGTGGGGTGTGCGCGCAGGGACGACGGCACGCACCTGGCCGTCATCGGTCCATCGTTAACCCGGACTTTCGCGCGATATGCGGCGCTTCCCCCGTTTGCGAATGCCGGATCGATTCTGCGTCACTTGTTCGAGTGGAGTTGAAGCGCGAGGGCGCACGGCGGACGTGGAGCGCGTCAGGCCCGCGCTCCCCGTCGTCCGCCCCTCACGGCTGCCGCCGCCCGGCTTTCACCGAGCTCTCCCGGGGCTCCCTCTTGCGGGTGGGGTGCTCGGTGCGCTGCCCCCGCGGGGGCGGATCCGGCCGGTATGCAGGGGAGTTGTCCATGACGGCTCGGAAGGAGACGCACATGCCGCAGACGAGGCCGCGGAAGCGGAGGGTGCCGGACATCATGGAGGCGCGACCGCGCCGGTGCCGGGTGGTGACGAGGTGACGGCGAAGGCGACGGCGAAGGCGACGGCGACGGCTCGGCCGGGGGATCCGGTCGCCCCCGAGTCGGTCGCCCCGGAGCCCGACGCCCCGGAGTCCGACGCCCCGGAGTCCGACGCCCCGGAGTCCGACGCCCTGGAGCCCGGCGCCCCGGAGTCGGTCCCCCCGGCGGCGGTGGCCTCGGAGCGCGGCGGGTCACCGGGTGGCGGGGCGGGCGACGGGACCGTGGTGGGCAACGGCACCGCCGGATTCTCCGGGGACGGAGGGCCCGCGACACTCGGGCGGCTGGCCTTTCCCGCGGACGTGGCCGTCGGAGGCGGGGCGGTCTTCGTCGCCGACCACGCCAACCACCGGGTCCGCCGGATCGACGGCTCCGGCGTGCTGACCACGGTCGCCGGGGACGGGCTGCGCGGCTACGCCGGGGACGGCGCGGACGCGGCACGGGCCCGGCTGGGCTTCCCCGTCGCCCTGGCGGTCGGCACGGACGGGGCCGTGTTCGTCGCCGACGAGATGAACCACCGGGTCCGCCGGATCGACCCCTCGGGCGTCATCGACACCGTCGTGGGGGACGGCACCCGGGGCGGCGAAGGAGACGGCGGTCCCGCCGACCGCGCCCGGCTGGACGCCCCGTGCGCCCTGGCCGTGGACAGTGCCGGAACGCTGTACGTCGGCGAAGGGGGCAGTCCCCGGGTGCGCAGGGTCGGCGCCGACGGTGTCATCACCACGGTCGTCGCGGCGTCCTCGGCCACCGGGCGGGCCGGGGGTGCCGTTGCGGCCGACGCCGGCGAGGCGTTCGTACCCGCGGGGCTGGCGGTCGACGCGGACGGGCAGCTGTACATCGCCGACCCCGCCGGGCGCCGGGTACTGCTGCTGGGCACGGACGGGTCGCTGCGGGTCCTGGCAGGACCTCCAGGCGGGGACGCCGGTGTGACGGAGGTCGACTGGAGCGCCCCCAGCGCGGTGGCGGTCGACGCCCAAGGTGCCGTCCACGTCGCCGACATGAACGGACACCGGTTGTGGCGGCTGGCCGACGGACAGGCCGAGGTCCTGGCCGGCGCCTCGCTCTCCTATCCCTGCGGCCTCGCCGTGGACCCGGCCGGGCGGCTGCTCGTGGCGGACAACTTCCACCACCGGATCGTGGCCCTGCCGCTCCCCGCCCCTCCCTCCGGGGACACCGACCCGGAGACGGACCTGGAGACGGAGCCGACTCCGGAGCCGGAGCCGACCCCGGAGCCGACCCCGGGGCCCGGGCCGGATCCGGAGCCCGAGCCCGAGCCCGAGGAGACGTCGGAACTGGAACCCGAGCCGGAGCCGACCCCGGAGCTGGAACCCGAGCCCGAGCCGACCCCGGAGCCCGAGCCGGAGCCGACCCCGGAGCCGGAGCCGGAGCCGACCCCGGAGCCGGAGCCGGAGCCGGAGCCGACCCCAGAGCCGGAGCCCGAACCCGCGCCCGAGCCCACACCCGAACCGGAGAAGACCCCCGACCCCACCCGCCCCGACGACACCGCACAACCCCCCGACCAACCCCCCACCCCACCCGCCCGACTCCTGGTCCGCCAAGAGGTCGGCGTGGAACTCCCGCGCGGCGGAAGCGAGTTGCTCCACGTACGGGTCTCGTCCACCGACCCCTGGGTCCCGGGACGGGTCGAGCACCGTTTCACCGCCCCGACGGGACTCGTCTTCGACGGCCGAGCGACCTGCGCCTACTACCGCGCGGACCGCACGGTGATCCCCGGCGGATCGCCGACGGTCACCGTGCGTGACGGCGGCAGGACGCTGGTCGTCGAGGACGAACCGCGCCTGAACACGCCGGACCATCCGGCGGCGGCCCTCGTCTACACACTCGGCCTGCGGGCCCTGGCCGACGCCGAGCCAGGCCGGCACACCGACGGGCGAGCGGTGATCGCCGGCCAGGAGCCGGTATCCCTGAAGGCCAGCGTGCTCGGCGACGACGAGGAATGACCCGGAGCGGGCGACGAAACCGGACGTCGCCCCCGAGCCGCCTGCGGCAGACTCTCGCCGTAGGCGGCTCTTTGCGATTTCAAACCTTGAATGCGGAAATAATCGTTTCTCTGCTCCCAGCTCACTCGGGTGATGGTCACGGACTGTGACATGAATGGATCACTGCCTTAGCGTTCGGGACGTGTCCACGCCGACCCTGCAGAGGTTCGGGCCCCCGGGCCCCTTCCCGCGTGCCCCGCTCACCCATCCGCTCGACCGCAAGTGGCTGCACTACGCGTTCCTGTCCCGGTGTGGCCGCCAGGCGCTCATCGCCAACCTGTCCGTCCTCGGGTCCTCCGCCGGCACCGTCCACGCGGACCCGGGCGCCCCGGCCACCGGACGGCGCAGCGGCACCGGCACGGCGGCCGAAGGGCAGCACATGGCGATCCTGCTCGTCTACGAGGAGGGCCGCGGCTGGAGCTCCACCCAGTTCAACGCCGAACAGCCCGAACTGCCCTGGTCCGCCTTCCGGTTACCGCACCCGCACGGCGAGTCCGGCGCCTTCCGCGTGGCCGCCCGGTCGACGGCACCGGCGGCCGACGTACGGCTGACCCGGACCAGCAGGCCCTGCACCTCGCAGTGCGCGCCGTTCGGCGAGGACGAGCACCTGCGCTGGCAGTCGGAGCCCGGCGTCCTGGGCACCGGCACCCTGCGGCACAGCGACGGCACGGCCACGGAGACAGACCTGCTCGGCTACCACGAACGGGTCCGCGGCCGCTGGTCCTGGCCCACGCTCGGCGGCTGGGTGTTCGGCTTCGTCAACGACCCGTCCGGCCCCGCCGACGCCGCCCCGCCCTCCGCGGTCGTCTTCACCCTGATCCAGCCCCTGCGCCCGGCTGACGCAGCCAACGGGTCGGTGATGCTGTGGCGCGACGGGCGCATGATCCGTCACTTCCCGCGCCGCAACCTGCGGGTCGCGGTCAGCGGCAGCCTGGACCGCGACCGGGTGGCGACAGTGCCGCCGCTGGCTGACGTGCTGGGCACACCACCGATGGCCGAGGTGCCCGGCAGGCTGCTGATCACGGCCCGGCTCGGCGACGACCGTCTCGTCCTCGACTTCCGCTCGCGCACGGCGGGCCGGATCGCCAACCCGTCCGAGACGAGCCTGCACCCGTTCAGCGTGCACGAGACCCTCGGGCCGTGCACCGTCGAGGGCCGGGTCGGCGGGCGGGCCATCGGATTCCGCACCGAGGGCATCGTGGAGTTCGCCGGCGGCGCACATGACTGAGACCGTGCCCGCCTTCACGGGCGCCCGGCTGCTCGACGAGACCGTCGCCGCCCTGTCCGACCGCGCGCCGGCCGTTCTCGCCGCCGCCGCCGACCAGTTGCGCGGCATCCGGCTCGGCCTGCACTTCAACGACGACAGCCACGCCACTCTCACCGCACTGCACAGCCGTATCGTCGTCCACCAGGACCGCTGCCCCGACCCCGACGTCGAAGTGGCCTTCGACAACCGGGCGATGAACCTGCTGTTCGACCTCCAGCGCCCGCCCGTCGACCAGGTCCTGCCGGACAGCCTCGACGTGCGCGGCTCCCAGGAGGACACCCTCGCCGTGTGGCGGGCCTTCACGCTGCTGTCCCAGCGCGCGGCCGGGCTGCGCAGCATGCAGGAGCTCTGGGGCGCGTACCGGGAACAGGCACCCCAGCTGTGGGGCAGCGCCGCGCCCGCAGCGCGGGAGACGGCCGCCGACCGGGTCGACTGGACGGCGGCGGACTACCTCGCCCGGCGCTCCCCGGACGACGCGCCCGAGCGCCTCGCGCTGATCGGCGACACCACCGTCCGGGCGCCCCGCGTGCTGTGGGACGGCCGTACCAGTACGAGCTGGTCGCTGGAGAACACCGTCCGCGACGCGGACCTGATGGAGACGATGCAGCGCTGCCGGGCCCGCACCAACGAGGAGATCGAACGGCTGCTGCCGGACCGCGAGCCGCGGGCCGAGCTGTACGACCTGATGCGCTCCTATCCCGCCCGGCAGGGCAAGGGCCTGCGGCCCACGCTGACCATCGCGGCCTGCGCCGCCTTCGGCGGACGTCCCGAGGACGCCGTACGGGCCGCCGCCGCACTGGAGTTGTTCCACAACGGCTTCCTCGTGCACGACGACATCGCCGACGAGTCCACCCACCGGCGCGGCCTGCCGACCATGCACGAGGAACACGGCCTGGGCCTGGCGGTCAATGTCGGCGACGGGCTGAACCTGCTCGCCGTCGACGCCGTCCTGTCCAACCTCGAAACGCTGGGCCTGGCCCGCACCCTCGGGCTCATCCACGAGGCGATCCACATGTGCCGGGAGTCCATCGAGGGCCAGGCGATGGAGCTGGGCTGGATCCGGCACGAGGTCGTCCCCGAGGCCGACGAGGCCTACTTCACGATGAGCACCAAGAAGACCGGTTGGTACACCTGCATGAGTCCGTGCCGTATCGGCGCCGTCTGCGCGGGTGTCACCGACCCTGCCGTGCTGGGGCGGTTCGACGAGGCGTTCCGCCTGATCGGCATCGCCTTCCAGATCCAGGACGACATCCTCAACCTCGTCGGCGAGGAAGCCCTCTACGGCAAGGAACCCCTCGGCGACCTGCTCGAAGGCAAGCGGACGGTGATGCTGATCCACCTCTTCCGCACCGCGTACACCCATGAGCGCCCCCGCCTCTTCGACGTGCTGCGCCAGCGCCGTACGGACAAGACCCAGCAGCACGCCGAGGAACTGCTCGCCGCCATGCGACGGCACGGCTCCATCGAATACGCCACCGATCTCGCGGACCGGCTCGCCGCCGAAGGCATCGCCCGCTTCGAGGAAGACCTCCGGATCATCCCCGAGAACGAGGGCAAAGCCGTCCTGCGCCAGATCGCCCACTACGTCACCTCAAGGCCACTGTGACCACCACCGAGAATCCGCCCCCGCCGGCCGACACCACCGCCGCCGGTCCCCTGACCCCGACCGACCACCGGGCCCTGGCTTTCATCGGCCAGGTCAACTGCAGTCTGCGCGCCTGTCTGTGCACGACCGCCCGGCATGGCGTCGCCCTGCGCCGCGGCGACCCGGAACGGGCTCGCGCCCTGCTCGACACGGTCCGGCCCTGGCCCCTCTACAAGGGCGGCCAGTTCCTCTTCGACCTCATGGAGTGGGAGGACCTGATGGTCGACGGGGACCTCCCGCCGCTGGTGCCCGCCGAGAAAATCGTCGCCGCCTGCACCCTGCCCGTCCAATGGCTCGCAGCCGCCACGGCCGACGCTCCGGCCGCGACGAGGCTGGTCCCCGGTCAGCGCACCGCCGCGGCCCTCGATCTTCCCCTGCGCCTGCTGGCCAGCACCGCCCGCACCGCCTTCCTGGGCGCCGCGCAGGACCTCACCGACCTGCTCGGCACACCGGGGGCGGGCGAAGCCTCCGGCCCGGCCACCACCCCGGAACCGGAACCGGAAGCGGAACCGAGACCGGAATCGGAATCGGGATCGGAATCGGGATCAGGATCGGAACGGGAACCCGGGGCGCCGGCCACCGAGACCGAACTGCCGCCCCTGGAAGCCGGGTTCTACCTCTACGAGGACATCGTCCTCGGCTCCCTCGTCGTCCTCGGCCCCCTCCTGGCCGAGCACGCACCCCCCGACACCACCCCCTAGACCAGGGCGTCCTTCGCCGATGCCACCCCCTGGACCAGGGCGTCCTTCGCCGACGCCACCCCCTGGACCAGGGCGTCCTTCGCCGACGCCGACCCCGACGCGGCCCGGGAACGGGCCCGTCCCCAAGCCCGCCACCGGCGGATCCGCGCACGCGGAAAGCACCCACCCCCAGAAGGGAAAACCATGGCCACACAGGCCCAGGCCCCCGTTCAGCCGGGATCCGAGAACAAGCTGTACATCCTCCAGCAGGGCATCGTCGAGGACGCCCCCGGCGGCGTCCCGGCCCACCTCAGCTTCGGCATCCTCAGCACCGTCCCGGACCCGGTGAACCCCGGCGACATCACCTTCAGCCTGAAGGCGCCCACCGGCTTCGTCTTCACCAGCTGGCTCTCGTGGGCGTACCACGACGTCAACACGCTCCAGGCGAAGGGCAACCTGCAGACCACCCAGGGCACCCTCACCGACGGGGGCCGCACGCTGACCTTCACCCACAACCCGTACCTGTCCACCAACCAGGAAGCCCTCGGCTACGCGGCCCAGGTCACCGCCGTCGACGGCGCGACGCCCGGCCGCTACACCGACGGCCAGCTCAAGGTGGGCGCCGCCAACCCGATCAAGCTCAAGGGCCGCGTCCTCGACGCCAACGAGGAATGACCCCCTGACCGCCGCCCCGAGGCGACCCGGCACCCAGCCCGGACCGCCTCGGGGCGCGGTCCCCCTCGCCGCGGGGCGTTTGAGAAGCCACTTTCGGGTGAGAGGGAAGTTATCCATTTAGTCTTTAGTGAGCGGGATGTGAGTGTTGTGGCCAAGGACGAAAAGGCCAAGGCCAAGGCCGAACAGGGCAAGGGCAAGGTCAAAGAGACCGCGGGCCGCGCGGTGGGCAACGAGGAAATGACGGCCAAGGGCCGCACCGAGCAGGCCAAGGGTGACCTCCGGCAGGCCAAGGAGAAGGCGAAGGACGCCTTCAAGCGCTGATCAGGGCCTGGGTGCGTGGTCGTCCCGCACAGGTTGCACCACACCAGGGACTCGCTCACGCTGGGATTGCGGCGCTGACAGCGGTGCCAGGTGAGCTCCTCGATTCAGGGAGGCATGCCGCGATGACCTCGATGACTGAGAGCACCGGTGTGAAGCAGGTCGGTTCGCCCGGCTCGCGCGGCCGGACGACCATCGCCGACGTGGTGGTGGAGAAGATCGCCGGAATGGCGGCACGGGACGTGTTCGGCGTTCACGCCCTGGGCAGCAGAACCGCGCGCTCGATGGGATCCATGCGGGAGCGGATGCCCGGCACCGGCAGTGGCAAATCGGTCACGCGGGGTGTCAGTGTCGAGGTCGGCGAACGGCAGGCGGCCATCGATCTGGAGATCGTCGTCGACTACGGCGTGTCGATCACGGAGGTGGCCGGCGCGGTCCGGGAGAACGTGATCGCCGCGGTGGAGCGGATGGCGGGCCGCGACGTCGTGGACGTCAACATCACTGTCAGCGACGTGAAGCTGCCCGAGGAGGAGGACGAGGAGGAGGCTCCGCAGCGGGTCCAGTAGTCGCGAGACCCAGGTTCACGCACGACAGAGGCCCGTTCACGATCACGTGAACGGGCCTCTGTCTGTGTCGGGGTGGCGGGATGCGAACCCACGACCTCCTCGTCCCGAGGCGACTTGAGGAGACGACCGGTCCGGGACCCTTATGTCTCTTGGACACCCCGGGTATCTCCTGGACACCCGGGCCGCCCCGCCTGAGGGCGTCCGGCAGCTGATCTACGGCAGGCCGGCTGACCAGATCGTTTCCGTCACCCGACGAGGGTGGGGTTGTGCTCCTCTGCCCGGGCCTTGGCTACCAGGCGAAGGCGGCCGACTGGTTGCTGGTGGCGGTGCAGTAGGAGGAGAAGCTGCCGCCGGCGTTGGTCACGGTGAACTTCAGGGACCAGTTGCTGGCGCTCGGGGCGCCGGTGAGGGCGACCGAGTCGGTGGTGTCACCGGTGGCCAGGGAGCCGACGGAGAGCGGGAGCGGACCGAACGAGATCGGGTCACCCGTGGTCGCGGCGGCGTGCACGGCGCCGGAGAACTGCACCTCGCTGGTCGCACCACCCGAGGTCTTGTTCAGCTTCAGCGTGGTGGTCACGGAGTTGGCGCTGAGCGGGAACTGCGTGAGGATGTCCGTGGAGTCGATCTGGACGGTCTTGGTCCCGTTGTCGGCCGCGGTGAGCGTGACGGTGCCGCTGCCCGCGGCACCGCAGTCGTACGAGGCCGTAGCGGTCGCCGGGGCGACGGCGCTCGCCGAGCCGGCCAGGGCCAGGGACGCGGCGAGTGCGCCCGAGGTGGCGATGGCGGTGAGGGCGATTCGGCGCGTGGCGAAGCCGTGCATGAGGTGCTCCTTGTTGATGGGTGCCATGTTCCTGGAGGAACGTTTCTGCGTGCGAGTGCCGGGCCCGGCGTCTTGAGATCAAGTACAGAACGCGCACCTCTTGCGGCGGTTGATCATCTCTGGAGTTTCAGCAGGCCGCAGGGCTTTGAAGGGCCTCGGCGCGGGGTGATCGCGCGGCGGGACGCACACCCCAAGGGGCTCCCGGGAGGCACACACGAAAAGGGTCCCCGGGACCACTCGTGCGAGTGGTCCCGGGGACCTTTCCACTGTCGGGGAGGCGGGATGTGAACCCACGACCTCTTCGTCCCGAAGCGACGTGGGTGGACTGCTGAACTTGGGCCGGTGCTCATCTGACTCCCGCGATAGTCCGTGGGTGTCCGTGTCCGTGTCCGTGTGCGTCCGCCGCTGTCCGTAGGCGGTGTCACGCAGTTGGACACTCAACGCTGCGGCCTGTGTCGGGCGTCGTCGCTCACGGCGCCGAGCCTATCGACGGCACCCTGAGGACGCGCCGACATTTCCGGAGAGCCGCCCGGTGAGAAAGTGCCCGGTGGAGCCTGCACCCGCGCTCACCGGTCGCCGTACTCGATCGGCTGCTGCGCGCTGGTGGCTTGGCGGCACTCTTCGGTTTCCTGGTCGTGAGCAGAAGGGCAGCAGACCGTGCGCAGAACGCACGGGAGTGCGCCGAGTCCTAGGTCGCGAAGACTGTCGTGCACTGTGCGATGAGAGCCCGGTCAGGCAGGGCGATTGACGTGTCTGTCCTGGCCAGGCAGGTGCTTGAAGCCGTGAGGGATGTCCCACTCCCGGGCTGGTGCCATCCCAGATGCGGGCCCTTGAGGGGCGCGGGTCGGGTCACACCTTCTTGACGACGATCGTGTCCGGGACCAGCTTCTCCAGGTCGTCGACGTCCGAGGTGAAGACGGTGACCTGTCCCTTCTGCTGTCGCGCGATCACGGCGAGCACGGCGTCGATCGCGTACTTGTGGCCGTGCAACTCGGCGTCGGCCAGGAGTCGGCGTGCCCGGCGGGCCTCGTCCTTCCCGATGTCGGCGACCTGGAGCCGGGACAGTACCCAGTCCCAGCGCTGTTCGGTTGTTCTGCCGTCGTACGCCTCGACCAGGGTCATCGGCGACGTCACCACTTCGGCCTCCCCTCGCGCCGCGAGGTCGAGCCAGGCGATCATCCTCCGATCACCGCGCACTGCCAGGGAGAGAGCTTCACAGTCCAGGACGAAGACACGGAGCGGCCTCTGCCCATGCTCGCTGTCTCGCTTCTTCACGCAGCCTCTCCGGCGTTGTGCTGTCCGGAGGTGCGGCGCCGCTCGTGTTCGGCGTCGAGATCCTCCAGCTCGTCGAGGGCTGCCGCACGCTCGTCCTCAGTCACGGGGCCGTGTTCTTCCTGCAGCCAGTCGACCAGTTCCAGGAGCCGGTCCCGGTCGCGCTTGAAGCGCAGCGCCTCGGTGACGTACGCCGACAGGCCCCGCTCTGCCGCGTCCGCGCGGATCTCGTCCAGGAGATCCTCGGGGATCGTCACGGTTACCTTCTTTGTGGCCATACAAGAGACCATACTCTTGGTATCGTGCTCCTTACCAGTGAGGGAGCGGTCGTCGAATCGACGGTCAGGCGGCCGTGGCAGGGCGTGGGCTGCCGTGGAAGACCTGGCTGGTGTGCCAGGAGCGGTGAATCGCGGCGACCGAGTGGGCGCCCGGTTGAGGTCCGATGAGTGGTCGGTCGGCGAGCGCGATGACGTGTTCGCGGGCGGCGGGGCTGTGGCCGACGAAGCGCTGGGAGACCAGGATGCGGTGGCCCTCGCCGACACCGAGGACGCCTTTGTCGAAGAGCTTGTGGTGCAGCGAGCACAGGCACAGTCCGTTGTCGACGTCGTCCGGTCCGTCGAACGCCCACCAGCGCACGTGCGCGGCCTCCAGCCCGACGGGCACCGCGCCGATCCTGCCGTCGTAGCCGCAGAAGGCGCACCGGTACTCGTAGGCCGTCAGGACCCGCTCCCGCATCCGCGGATCCCGCCGCCTCCGCACGGCGGCCGAGAGCTGTCCGGTCTCCGCCGGCTCCAGCTCCAGTCCGACGGATTCGCACAGGTCGCCGTGGAGCGAAGGCGGGAAGTGCAGGTCGAGCAGGACCCGAGCCATCCGGCCGAGTAGCTCCGGCTCACGCCGCAGCGCCGCCCGCAGCTCCGGCGCCAGTCGCCCAGCGGCCCCCGCGGCCCGCAACTCCCGCACCCCGCTGCCGGGGCTGCCCGGTCCGCGATCGGTGCGCACCTCCCACACGCCGTCGCTCACCAGGTGGTGGAACGGGTAGGCCGGAGTTGTCCTGTTCGGCGGACCGTACTCGGTCAGCAGCCGCTGCAGATCCTCCTCCACCGCGCTGTACCGCAGTTCGCCGGCGGCATCCTGCTGGAACCGACCGAGGGCGTACAGCAACAGCAACGGCTTGTGCGGAGCGCGGGTCCCGCTTCTGGTCCACTGCCTCAGTCTCGCGGTGCGCTCCAGCCAGTCCATGACCGGCGATCGTAGTCGCGCCTCGTTGACCAGCGATCTGCGCATGTGTGGAAAGCCTAACGAGTCGTGGCGAGGTGATGGCGACGTGTCGCAACCAGGCGGCGCCATCGGTCGCGCGTCTGTTGTTCTCCGTCGATCCACCGCGCTCGCGCGGTGTGCTCGGGAAGCGGAAGGCCGGCCATGAAGTGGGCGATGTCGACGTAGTAGGCGTAGTCGCCACTCTGCGTGAGTTCGCGCAGGCGGGTGATCGCGGTGGCGAGGTCGTCCTGGGCGTCGAGGACGGCGTGGTGGAAGCACAGGGCCAGTTGCAGTTTCGCCGCGGCGTAGGCAATGCCGGAGTCACCGATTTCGGCGAGCAGTGCGGTCGCCCGGCCGGGCAGGTCGGCGGCGAACCCGGCGTCGCGTACGAGCACGGCGATGCGAGCGGTCATCTCGCTGGAGCGCAGGCTGAGGTGGGACAACAGCCGTTCCGCCAGATCGAGTTCGTCATCGGCCCGAAGTGGATCGGAGAATGAGACGGCGAACGCGAGATGCGCCTGCACCATGGCGGTCTCGCCGACCACACCGTGCTCCTCGGCTTCGCTCCGGCCTGCCAGGTAGGCGGCTACCGCCCGCTCCATGTCGCCCTGCACCCACCACACGTCTCCCAGCACCCGATGGTGCCGCCCCTCCCAGCCCAGCCTCCCCGCGGCTTCGACCGCGGTCGGGAAGTCTCCGGACAGTCGGCTCAGGTGTGCCAGGCCGCGCCGAGCCGCGGAAGCGAGACGACCCCCGGCTGAGGCGACGTCCTGCATCCCGCGACGCGAAGCGTCGGTCAGCCCGAGGTCTCGCTGGGCCTTCGCCAGGTAGTACGTGGCCAGTTCGACGAGGTCATCGGGGAGAAGCTCCGATGTGAGGACGGCTGAGAGCCGACTGGACGTGCGTTCACGATGCTCGTGCTGGCGCCGGGCGATGGCGCTCAGCGTTTCCACCAGGGCGTCCGCCGCGGTCTGCAGGCCACCTGACGACCTGGCATCGGCGGCGGGAAGCGCCAGCGGTTCCCAGACGGAGTCCCCTACGTACTGGAATGCGGCATCGGCGAGCCAGCCGAGATCGAGACGGAAGTCCCGTGCGAGGAGCAGTCCTTGCCGGAGACAGCCGACCAGGACGGCGCGATCGTGTCGCAGGTCCTGGCGCCACTGTGATTCCAGGGCGTGGAAGGCCCGTTGGGCCGCGCGCCGCCAGTCCTGCTCCGACCAGCGGTCGTCACTGCCGTCGTCCGCGTTGCGAATGGCGGAGCGGATCAGGTCGTGGACATGGAAGAGCCACACACCGGAAGAGGACTCCCGGATGAAGGGGCGCTCGGTCAGCCGTAGGGCGGGCGCGTCGTGGTCCATGCCAGCGGCTTGGGTGGCCAGGGGTACAGAGAACGCGCTGAGCAGGCTGACCGAGCGGAGCACGTGGCGCTCATCGGCGGTCAGGTCGCTGAGGGTACGGGTGATCAGGGCGGGGTAGTCGTGATCGAAGTCGGTGACCTGCGGCTGTCCGCCGCCGCGTCGGAGTTCCAGGTAGCGCATGACCGACAGATCTAGGTACAGAGGCAGCCCGTGGGAGCGCTCGGTGATGATCCGGCGGACCGGTTCGTCGATCAGCGGCTGCCCGTCGCGGCTGAGCCTGCGGACCAGGTAGTCCTCGCAGTCTTCGGGAGAGAAGTCGCCGAGCAGGACCTGCCGGCCCGACCCGGCTCGCCCCACATGTGCCGTGTCGGCTGCGAGACCGGGCCACGCGTGCGGCCCTGTCCAGTCGAGCTGCCCCTCCAGGCTCGTCTCCGCCCACTGGAGGCGGTTGCGTCCGGTGACGACGAAGAACGCGTTGGGCATCAACCACCATGCGTTGGAGCAGACGCTCGAAGTCGCGGTGCGTGCGGTCGCCGGTGTCCTCAAAGGTGTCCAGCAGGATCACGGGTAGTGCGCTCTTGCCGGCCGGGATTTGGGCCAGGTCCCAGGCGAGGAGGTGCGGGTAGAAGCTGAGGGCTTCCAGGTCGGGCTCCGCCTCCAGGAGGTCGGCCAGGCGGGAGCAGCCGGCGAGGGCGCGTACGGACTGGCGCCGTTCGCATAACGCCTTGATGAGCGCTCCGGCCCCGTGCCCAAGCGCACTGCCGACTGTGCCGGGCAGGAGCAGGGCCTGGGCGACATCGCTGAGGGCGGACTGCATCTGCTGAGGCAGGGCGGCAGCGGCGCTGAAGCGGCTCAGCAGCCCGCCCCGGCGCAGGTGGTCCTCGATCGGTTCGCCCGGGTGGTTGTGCTCCCAGTAGCGGCGCAGGGCGAGGTCGAAGGCGGGCATCGGCCGGCCGAGCTCGGCGACGGCAAGGCGGATGGTGAGGATGACGCGTTCGAAGTCCATTCCCGCGGCGCGCGCGAGATCGATACGGACCGGCAGGGTCCGCTCCTCTGGGTGGGACGGCGATTCCCATTGCGCCGGGCGGTGTTCGCTGAGGGCCAGCGATGCCTCGATCTTGCGGGAGAGCGTGGACTTGCCGATCCCGCCCACACTGTGGAACACGAGGATGTTGCGGCGGGGAGCCTCCAAGTCCTCCACGGCGAAGTCCGCACAGGTCACGTGCCGTATGTGCTCGGCGAGGCCGGCCATTACGGCCTGCCACTGTGCCTGCCGGTTCGTGAACGCCTCACTGGCGGCGATGCTCCGGTCGTTCGAGCTGAACAACGTTCGAAGGTCCCGCCCTGCCACAGCTCCCCCTGACGATCAACTGGAGCCAGGCCAAGCTCCGTTGACGACAGCATGGCACGCCCGCATTCAGGCAGGCCCGCGGATCGCATCCGGCACGCGGGCATGGCGTTCCCGGCCGACTACAGGGCTGGATTCGCGAACGCGCAGGTCCGAGTGCCCTAAGCCGCCGCACTTCAGACGGCTCACCAGTCACCCACTGGGAGAACCCGACCAAGAACTTCTCCCGGATTTCTCCCAAGCGATCTCCAGGAACCACTCAGGGGCTTGATCCGCACTGCGGATCAGGCCCCTGACCTGGTACTTCACTGTCGGGGTGGCGGGATTTGAACCCACGACCTCTTCGTCCCGAACGAAGCGCGCTGCCAAGCTGCGCTACACCCCGATGTCGCTGCTTGTCGCGGCGACGACGTTTACTTTAGCCCACTGGTGGCTGGAGACGAAATCCGGTTTTGGCGCGGTGCCGGGTGGGGTTCGGGCGGGCGTGGTCGAGGGCGACCAGGAGGACGGCCAGGGCGTAGAAGGAGAGGCCCAGGAGCAGGGCGTTGCCGAGGACGGACCTGTAGCCGTGGGCGTCCACGTCGAGGAAGGGGTAGAGGTAGCGGCCGCCTGGAGTGTCGGGCAGCAGGAGTTCGCCGCGGGCCAGGGAGAAGGCCAGGTAGGCGAGCGGGTAGACGAGCCAGGTCGCGGCCTGGCGCAGGTGCAGGCGGCCGGGGGCGGTCAGTAGCAGCCAGTCCAGGACGGCCGCCGCGGGGACCACCGTGTGCAGGAGGTGGTTGGAGACCGCGTGCCAGCCCGTCGGGGCGGCCGACGCCCCCGTCATCGCGAACGGGCTCGCCGTGTTCGCCAGCAGCAGGTGGTAGACCAGGCCGGTGATCACGACGTAGAGCAGCGCTGCCCCCGTCAGGCCTCCCGGCAGCGGGCGGCGGGCGCTCCAGGCGCGGCGGGCCGAGGTGACGAGGACCAGGGCCAGCAGGATGCTCGCCTGGGTGGTGAAGGAGCTCAGGACGCGCAGCGGGCTGCCCAGGAGCATCTCGATGGTCACGCCCGCGGCCGCCAGCAGCGCGGTCAGGAGGCGGAACACGGCTGTGAACGGCCGGCGTGCCGGCGCCACCACGGCCGCGGCGGGAACGTGCGAGGGCAGCAGCGCGGGCATTCCCGGGACCGCGGGCAGGTCCGGGATGTCCCTGGGTATCGGGGCGGTCATGCCCTCACGCTAGACATAACCGGCATAGCGGGCGATGTGGGGCGGCTGTGTGGGTTACTTCTGCGGTGTGAGGGGGGTGTGGGGGGTGTGTGGAGGCGGCCAGGGCGGCGGCGCTCCACCGTCCTCGGCCCCGCGCCGCGGGCCTCCCCGTCAGTCCCGGATTCCGTCGCTCCCGGAACCCCGTCGCTCCCGGCTCCCCGTCCCGGAACGCCGTCGCTCCCGGCTCCCCGTCGCGGAACCCCGTCGCTCCCGGCTCCCCGGTGTCCCCGAAACCCCGTCGCTCCCGGAACCCCGTCGGCCCCGGTTCCCCGCCCCCGCGCCCCCGCGGCCCCCCGTCACGACTCCCGCGGCACCAGCGTCAGCAGCGTCGCCTCCGGCGGGCATGCGAACCGTACCGGCGTGTAGCGGCTCGTTCCGCAGCCCGCCGAGACGTGCAGACGCGCCGTACGGCCCTCCGCCGTGTGCGTGGACAGGCCCTTCACCCGGTCCGTGTCCAGGTCGCAGTTGGTGACGAAGGCGCCGTAGAAGGGCAGGCAGAGCTGGCCGCCGTGGGTGTGGCCGGCCAGGATCAGCGGATAGCCGTCGGCGGTGAACGAGTCCAGGCTGCGCAGATACGGCGCGTGGACCACGCCCATCGAGAAGTCCGCCGTGCCCGATGGACCCCCGGCCACCTGCGTGTACCGGTCCCGCTTGATGTGCGGGTCGTCCACGCCCGTCAGCTCGATCGTGGTGCCGTCCGCCTTGAGCACGCCCCGCGTGTTCGTCAGGTTCAGCCAGCCCGCCGCGTCGAAGCCGTCCCGCAGGTTCTCCCAGGGGTTGTGGACCACGCCGACGGCGGGCGGGTTGCCGTTGAGGCCGTACCGGCCCTGCGCCTTCTCGAACAGGTAGCGGGCCGGGTTGCGCAGCGTCGGCCCGTAGTAGTCGTTCGAGCCGAAGACGTACGCCCCCGGGAACTCCATCAGCGGCCCCAGCGCGTCCAGCACCTCCGGCACGCCCTCCGGGTCGGACAGGTTGTCGCCCGTGTTGATCACGAAGTCGGGGCGCAGGCCCGCCAGCGAGCGCAGCCAGCGCTGCTTCTTGCGCTGCCCGCCGACCATGTGGATGTCGGAGACGTGCAGCACGCGCAGCGGGCGCATGCCCCGCGGGAGTACGGGGACGGTGATCCGCCGGAGCCGGAACGAGCGGGTCTCGAAACCCGCCGAGTAGAGGAGACCGGCGGCCGCGACCGCCGTGATGCCGAGGGGTACTCCGTATCGCGCGCGCATGCGGACATCGTGTCAGACCCACCGGTCCGTTCCGTACGGCCGTCCCCCGCGCCCGTTCCGCACGCCCGTTCCGTACGGCTGCTCCCCGCCGTCCGTCTCGTACGTCCGTCCCGTACGGCCGTTTCTCGATAAATGCACGGGCGGCCCTCCCTCCGTACCTGCGACAATCAAGTCATGACCACGCTCAAGTCGAAGCTTCAGGAAGACCTCAACGCCGCGATCAAGGAGCGCGACGAGCTGCGCTCCTCGACGCTCCGGCTCACGCTCACCGCGATCACCAAGGAGGAGGTCGCGGGCAAGGAGAAGCGCGAGCTCTCCGACGACGATGTGCAGAAGGTGATCACGCGCGAGGCGAAGAAGCGCCGGGAGGCCGCGGAGGCCTTCGCGCAGGGCGGCCGCGCCGAGCAGGCCGAGCGGGAGAAGGCGGAGGGCGAGATCCTCGCCGCGTACCTGCCCAAGCAGCTGTCCGACGAGGAGCTGGAGCAGATCGTCACCCAGGCCGTCGCGGAGGCCAGGGCCGCGGGCGCCGAGGGGCCGAGGGCCATGGGCGCGGTCATGAAGATCGTGAACCCGAAGGTGGCCGGCCTTGCCGAGGGCGGCCGTGTCGCCGCCACGGTGAAGAAGCTGCTCGCGGGCTGACCCGGACGCGCCGGACGCCGGGCCCGCCCGGACGCCGACACCGAACGGCAGCGGGGGCGCACTTCCTGAGAAGTGCGCCCCCGCTGCCGTATGCCCAGTACCTCTGCCTACGCGCCTGCTGACGGCCCGTGACGGCCGGGGCCCGTCACGGGAAGGTGCCGCCGTTGTTGCTCCCGTTGTTCCCGCCGTTGTCGTTCCCCTGGACGAAGCCCTCGGGGATGGAGAAGGAGGGCGTCGGGAAGGCGCCGCCGTTGGTGTCGCCGATCAGGCCGCCGCGGTCGTCGCCGTTGTCGCCGTCGTCGTCGCGGCCCTTGTCCCGGTCCTTGTCCTTGTCCTTTTCCTTCGGCGGGTCAGGGATGTCGATCAGGTTGAAGTCGGGCGCTTCCTTGTCGGCCAGCGCGCCGGTCATCATGTCGCGCCAGATCGGACCGGGCACCTGGCCACCGAAGACCTTGTCGTGCCACACGCCGCCGATGCTGATGCCCTCCATCTTGCGCTGGTGCGCCGGGTCGCCGACCCAGACGGCACCGGCCATGTTCGGGGTGTAGCCCACGAACCAGGCGGCGTAGCGCTCGTCGGTCGTACCGGTCTTACCGGCGCTGGGGCGGCTGCCGAGACCCGCCTGCGTACCCGTACCGTCCTCGACCACGCCCCGCAGCAGTGTGTTGACGGTGTCGGCCGTGGTCTCGGACATCGCCCGCGAGCAGGTCGACTTCGGGACCTCCAGGGACTTGGTCTCGCCGCCGATGCGCCGGCTGATCGCCTCGATGGCGACCGGCGTGCAGTACATTCCGCGCGAGGCGAAGGTGGCGTAGCCGTTCGCCATGGTCAGCGGGGACATCTCCTGGGTGCCGAGAGCGATGGAGGGCGCCTGCTCGATCTTGCCGCCGTCGGCACGCTCCACGCCCATCTTGCCCGCCATCTCGGTCACCGGGCAGATGCCGATCTCGGAGATCATCTCGACGTAGTAGGTGTTGACGGACTTCGCCGTCGCCTCCTTCATCGAGTACGGGCCGACCTCGGACTCGTTCTCGTTGGTGAGCTTGACGCCCTTCTCGTCCCAGATCCCGCCGTCGCAGGCCTGGACCGGGCTCGGGTACTCCATCTCGTACGGCGAGCCGTACATCTTCGTCGCCGGCATGCCGCCCTCTATGGCGGCCGCGGCCACGATCGGCTTGAACGTCGAACCGGGCTGGAAGCCGAGGCCGCCGCCCATGGACCTGTCGACGGAGAGGTTGATCTGCGTCTCGTTCTTGCCGAAGCCGTACGGCCGCGACTGGCCCATCGCGAGGATCTTGCCGGTGCCGGGCTCGACGATGCTCGCGGCGGTGGCCACCTCGTCGTTCTTGTTGACGTGGTCCTTGACCGACTGCTGGACCGAGTCCTGGGCCTGCGGGTCCATCGTCGTACGGATGGTCAGACCGCCCTGGTTCCAGATCTTGGCCCGGTCTTCCTTGGTCTCGCCGAAGACCGGGTCGGTCAGGAACACGTTGCGGACGTAGTCGCAGAAGAAGCCCGCGCCCTTCACGGCGGTGATGCAGCCGTTCTTGGGCTGCTTGACCTTGAGGCCGAGCGGGGTCTCCTTGGCCTTGTCGGCCTGCGCCTGCGAGACGTCGCCGACCTCGGCCATGCGCTGGAGCACGATGTTGCGCCGCTTGGTGGCTTCCGTCTCGTCGTTGATCGGGTCGAACCGGCTCGGCGACTGGACGATGCCAGCGAGGAGCGCGGCCTCCTGGAGCTTGAGGTTCTTGGCGTTCTTGGAGAAGTAGCGCTGGGCGGCGGCCTCGACGCCGTAGGCCTGCTGGCCGAAGAACGTGATGTTCAGGTAGTTCTCGAGGATCTTCTTCTTGCCGAGCTCCTCCTCGACCTGGATCGCGTACTTCAGCTCCGCGATCTTGCGGCCCAGGGTCTGCTGGGTGGCCTCCGCGACCTTGGTGGGGTCGTCGCCGGCCTCCTCGACGAAGACGTTCTTCACGTACTGCTGGGTGAGGGTGGAGGCGCCCTCGGCGACGCCGCCGCTCTGCGCGTTCTTGTTCAGTGCGCGCAGGACACCCTTGAGGTCGACCGCGCCGTGCTGGTAGAAGCGGGCGTCCTCGATCGCGACGATCGCCTTCTGCATGTACGGCGAGATGTCCTTGAGCTCGACCACCGTGCGGTCGCGTGAGTACACCGTGGCGATCGTGCCGCCCTTGGCGTCGAGGATCGTGGTGCGCTGGCTCAGCGGCGGCGTCTTCAGGTTGGCCGGGAGTTCGTCGAAGCTCTCCACCGACCCCTTTGCGGCGAGCCCCAGCGCGCCGACGGCGGGCAGCGCGATACCGGCCATGACGGCACCGGCCAGCACACTGACACCGAGGAACTTGGCCGCCTGCTGCGTGGGTGACAGACCACCGCCTGAGGGCTTCTTTGGCATGGGGGCAGCCTACGTTCTCATTCGCCGGACACGCGTATATGCCTTGGCCTAAGCTGCTCTCAACTGTCACAGCAGTGCGGCTATGTATCAATACGTCCGGCGACCCCGAATCGTTCCGGAGGTGGCCCGACTTTCTGTCGGGGGCGTGTCCGAATCCGCCTTCTGTGTCACCCGGCGCCCGTTGTGACTCAACTGAACTGTCCTGTTCTGCGGGAATTGTCACGCATGTCGTCCGCTCACTCCCGCGGGTGATCTGCCGCTTACGCATAGTCCGTTCGGGCCATTCAAGATTGGGCCCGAAGGGGGTGTTGCGCTGTCCCCACCTTCCGTAACGTCCTCAACTGGCGGCGGTGCATATGCCGCTGCCGCCGTGGGGGAGCCTCGATTCGGGAGAGGACGGCGCCGGTATGGGCTGGGTAACCGACTGGAGTGCGCAGGCGGCCTGCCGCACTACCGATCCGGATGAACTGTTCGTTCAGGGAGCAGCGCAGAACAGGGCCAAGGCGGTGTGCACCGGATGTCCGGTACGCACCGAGTGCCTGGCCGATGCGCTCGACAACCGCGTCGAGTTCGGCGTGTGGGGAGGCATGACGGAACGGGAGCGCCGCGCACTGCTGCGCAGGCGGCCCACCGTGACCTCCTGGCGTCGGCTGCTGGAGACGGCTCGTACGGAATACGAGCGTGGGGTCGGCCTGATGCCCCTCGACGACGACCAGGTGTACGAGAACTACGCGGCGGTGGGCTGAGGCCTGGGCAGGACTCACTCACCCGCGGCACCGGGCCGGCAGGCCGGTCCGGTCACCGACCGTCAGCCGCCCGCGGTCACCGACCGCCGGGCGCCTCCGGTCACCGCCTCGCGGGCTGCTCCGGCCACGAGCCGACGAGCGGCTGCGGCCAGCCGACGAGCAGCCCTGGCCGGGAGCCCATGAGCAGCCCCGGCCGGGAGCCGACGAGCGGCTCGACCCGGGGCGGCCCGTCCCAGGACCGTCGGACAGCGGTCACTCGGGCAGCTCATGGCGGTGGGCCGCGAGCCGGTTCCCGATGTCCCGCAGCCCCGCGAGGTCGTGCACGTCTCCGGGCAGCGCGGCCACTTCGGCCACCGCCACCTCGGGGTGGAGCGCGGTGAAACGGTCACGTGTGCGCTGCTCGCGGGAGAGCAGGTGCATGCGGTCCGCGTGCAGCCTCAGCAGGCCCGCGGTCAGTTCGTCCGCGGACCGTTCATGGTCGGCACCGGAATCGGTGTCGGGGTCGGCGCCGGCGACGGCATTCGGGCCGGGGGAGTTCGAACTGCCGTCGTGCTCAGGGGAGTTACGAAGCTCAGCCTTCCCGTCCGGCTGATCGACAATGCGGGGCTCCTCAAGATTTTCCGCGGCGGCGAGCGCCCGCTCGGCCGACAGCCGGGCGGCGCCACTGCCGTGGACGCGGTTCAGCACCAGACCCGCGAGCGGCATGTCCTCGGCGGCGAGCCGCTCCACGAAATACGCGGCCTCGCGCGTCGCGTCCCGCTCCGGGGCCGCGACCACCAGAAACGCCGTCCCGGCCGCCTGGAGCAGCTTGTACGTCGCGTCCGCGCGGGTGCGGAAACCGCCGAACATCGAGTCCATAGCGGCCACGAACGTCTGGACGTCCTTGAGCAGTTGACCGCCGAGCAGCTTGCCGAGGGCGCCGGTCATCATCGACATGCCGACGTTGAGGAACATCATCCCCGCGCGCCCGCCCACCTTCGCGGGCGCCAGCAGCACGCGGATCAGCTTGCCGTCCAGAAACGAGCCGAGACGCTTGGGCGCGTCCAGGAAGTCCAGCGCGGACCGCGACGGCGGCGTGTCGACGACGATCAGGTCCCACTCGTCGCGCGAGCGCAGCTGGCCCAGCTTCTCCATCGCCATGTACTCCTGCGTGCCCGCGAAGCCCGCCGAGAGCGACTGGTAGAAGGGGTTGCCCAGGATCGCGGCCGCCCGCTCGGCGTCCGCGTGCGCCTCGACGATCTCGTCGAAGGTGCGCTTCATGTCGAGCATCATGGCGTGCAGTTCGCCGCCCGCCGTCTCGTCGATTCCCTTGACCCTGCGCGGGGTGTTGTCCAACGAGTCGATGCCCATGGACTGCGCGAGCCGGCGGGCCGGGTCGATGGTCAGCACCACGACCTTGCGGCCGCGCTCGGCCGCGCGCAGGCCCAGTGCCGCCGCCGTGGTCGTCTTGCCGACACCGCCCGAGCCGCAGCACACCACGATGCGGGTCTTCGGGTCGTCGAGCAGCGGGTCGATGTCGAGCACGCGCACGGGGGCGAGACGACGCTCCTGGACGGTCTCCGCGGTCATGCGATCCCCTGCTTCCGCAGCTCGGTTGCCAGTTCGTACAGACCCGCCAGGTCCATGCCCTCGGCCAGCAGTGGCAGTTCGTGCAGCGGCAGGTCCAGCTCGCCGAGGACCGTGCGCTGCTCCTGCTCCAGCGTGTGGCGCTCGGCGTACTCCTCGGCCTGCTCCAGCAGCGGGTCCACCAGCCGCTCGGCGTTCCCGCCGCGCCGCGCCCCGCCGAGCCCGGCGGTCGACAGCGACCGCGCGACGGCCGTGCGCGGCAGATTCCGTACGAGATCCAGACCGGCCGCGTCCAGCACCTCGGGGCGGACCATGTTGACGATCACCCGGCCCACCGGGAGCCGGGCGGAGCGCAGCTCGGCGATGCCGTCGGCGGTCTCCTGGACCGGCATCTCCTCCAGCAGCGTCACCAGGTGCACGGCCGTCTCCGGCGACTTCAGCACCCGCATCACGGCCTGCGCCTGATTGTGTATCGGGCCGATCCTGGCCAGGCCCGCGACCTCGTCGTTGACGTTCAGGAAGCGGGTGACGCGGCCCGTGGGGGGTGCGTCCATGACCACGTAGTCGTAGACGAACCGCCCGCTCCGGTCCTTGCGGCGGACCGCCTCGCACGCCTTGCCGGTCAGCAGGACGTCCCGCAGGCCGGGCGCGATCGTGGTGGCGAAGTCGATCGCGCCGAGCTTCTTCAGGGCGCGTCCGGCACCGCCGAGTTTGTAGAACATCTGGAGGTAGTCCAGAAGGGCCAGTTCGGGGTCGATGGCGAGGGCGTGCACCTCCCCACCCCCCGGAGCGACCGCGATCTTGCGTTCCTCATAGGGCAGTGCCTCTGTTTCGAAGACCTGTGCGATGCCTTGCCGACCCTCGACCTCGACGAGGAGCGTCCGCTTCCCCTCCGTGGCCAGGGCCAGCGCTAGGGCCGCGGCGACCGTCGTCTTACCGGTCCCGCCCTTGCCGCTGACGACCTGGAGCCTGCTCACGTCTTCGAGCGTAACCAGTCCGGCGGCGCGGCAATCAAGGCTGTGGACAAGCACACGCCGACGCTGTGGACAAACGGTTCCCGAAGGCGCCCGCGAGCCGGTGCCCCGGCCGGTCGCCACCCGGCGCGGCACCACCCGTCACAGCGGCTACAGTCGGCCCCATGACCAAGTGGGAATACGCAACCGTGCCTCTGCTCGTCCATGCCACGAAGCAGATTCTGGACACCTGGGGCGAGGACGGCTGGGAGCTCGTCCAGGTCGTGCCCGGGCCGAACAACCCCGAGCAGCTCGTGGCCTACCTGAAGCGCCCGAGGCCGGGGAAGGCGGCATGAGCGCGGTCGAGGCGAAGCTCGCCGAGCTGGGGCTGACCCTGCCGCAGGTCGTGCCGCCGCTGGCCGCGTACCAGCCGGCGGTGCGCAGCGGCGTGTACGTGTACACCGCCGGCCAGCTGCCCATGGTGGAGGGCAAGCTCCCGGTCACCGGCAAGGTGGGCGCGGAGGTCACCCCGGAGGAGGCCAAGGACCTGGCCCGCATCTGCGCGCTGAACGCGCTCGCGGCCGTGAAGTCCGTCGCCGGTGATCTGGACCGCATCGCGCGCGTGGTGAAGGTCGTCGGATTCGTGGCCTCGGCCTCCGACTTCACCGGCCAGCCCGCCGTCCTCAACGGCGCCAGCGAACTGCTGGGCGAGGTCCTCGGCGACAAGGGCGTGCACGCGCGCAGCGCGGTGGGCGTCGCGGTGCTGCCGCTGGACGCGCCGGTCGAGGTCGAGGTCCAGGTGGAGCTGACCGAGGCGTGATCGCGGCCTGATCGCGGCTCCGGGGGTCGGTCGCCCCGACCCCGGGGCCGGACCGGGTCCGGTGCGCCGGCCCCTCCGGGCGCGGTGACCACTTCCCCTGCCCGGTGACCACTTACCCGGCCGGTGACCACTTCGCCCGGTGACCACTTATCCGGCCGGTGATCACTTCGCCCGGGCGGTGATCACTTCGCCCGGGCGGTCGTCACTTCGCCCGGCCGGTGACCGGCCTCCTCCCGGTGGCCGATGATCCACCACCTCTCGAACATCCGCCCGCCACGGGATAGCCTCCGGCCATGGCGAACGGTCAGTGGTACCCCCCTCAGTGGCCGGACCGGATCCGCGCACTCGCGGACGGCACCCTCACACCCGTGACGCCCCGGCGCGCGGCCACCGTCGTGCTGCTGAAGGACGGCCCCGACGGTCCGGCCGTGCACATGCTGCGCAGACGCGCGTCCATGGCCTTCGCCGGAGGGGCGTACGCCTACCCGGGCGGGGGCGTCGACCCGCGCGACGACGACCACCAGATCCGCTGGGCGGGCCCCACGCGCGCGTGGTGGGCCGAACGCCTCGGCGTGGACGAGCGCGGCGCCCAGGCGATCGTCTGCGCCGCCGTGCGCGAGATGTTCGAGGAGGCCGGGGTCCTGCTCGCCGGGCCCGCCGCGGACGCGGTCGTCGGCGACACCACGGGAGAGGACTGGGAGGCCGACCGCGCGGCACTCGTCGCGCGTGAACTGTCCTTCGCCGAGTTCCTCGACCGCCGCGGCCTGGTGCTGCGCTCCGACCTGCTGGGCGCCTGGACCCGCTGGATCACCCCGGAGTTCGAGGAACGCCGCTACGACACCTGGTTCTTCGTCGCGGCCCTGCCCGCCGGGCAGCGCACCCGTGACGTCTCCACGGAGGCGGACCGCACGGTGTGGATCCGCCCCGAGGACGCGGCCGCCGGGTACGACAAGGGCGAGCTGCTGATGATGCCGCCCACCATCGCGACGCTGCGCCAGCTCATGGCGTACGCCACGGCCGCCGAGGCGCTCGCCGCCGCGCCCGGCCGGGACCTGGCTCCGGTGCTCGCGCAGGCGCGTCTGGAGGGCGGCGAGATCGTGCTGACCTGGCCGGGACACGACGAGTTCACCAAGCACGTCGCGACGGGCATCGCCGAGACCTCCGCGCAGGCCCCGCAGACCCCGACGGGTGGAGCCCGATCATGACCGACGCAAGCGCCCTGCCCGGCCAGCCGCGCGGCGCGGTCCTGTCCGGCCCCGCCACCGCGCGCGCGGTGAACGTGCTGGCGCCCAACGCCTCCGCGATGACCCTCGACGGCACCAACACCTGGATCCTCGCCGAGCCGGACTCCGACCTGGCCGTGGTGGTCGACCCCGGCCCGCTGGACGAGGGCCACCTGCGCACGGTCGTCGACACCGCCGAGAAGGCGGGCAAGCGCGCCGCCCTGACCCTGCTCACCCACGGTCACCCGGACCACGCCGAGGGCGCCGCCCGCTTCGCCGAGCTGACGGGTACGCGCGTGCGTGCCCTCGACCCGGCGCTCCGGCTGGGCGACGAGGGCCTGGCCGCCGGGGACGTCGTCGAGCTCGGCGGCCTGGAGCTGCGGGTCGTGCCCACACCCGGCCACACCGCCGACTCCCTGTGCTTCCATCTGCCGGCCGACCGCGCGGTGCTGACCGGCGACACGATCCTGGGACGCGGAACGACGGTCGTGGCACACCCCGACGGGCGGCTGGGCGACTATCTGGACTCCCTGCGGCGCCTGAGGTCCCTCACGGTCGACGACGGGGTGCACACCGTCCTTCCGGGCCACGGGCCGGTCCTGGAGGACGCCCAGGGCGCCGTGGAGTTCTACCTCGCCCACCGCGCCCACCGCTTGGCCCAGGTCGAGACGGCCGTCGAGGACGGCTACCGCACGCCCGGACAGGTCGTACGGCACGTCTACGCCGATGTGGACCGCTCCCTGTGGCCCGCCGCCGAGCTGTCGGTACGGGCGCAGATGGAGTACCTGGAGGAGCACGGCCTCATCTAGGGGCTGTCGTCGGATCATGTCGGCATCGCCCGGGGCCTGGCGTCAGGACCATGTCGGCGTCGGCCGGCGGCGCGGCCTCACTCGGTCCGCGGCGCCTTCGTGCCGTGCACGCGCGTGTACTCCGCCTCCAGCCAGGGCCCCAGGTCGTCGACGTAGGACCGCAGGACGGCGAGGTCGTCGGTCGGCTCGTGGCCGAGGGCGGCCGCCGCGCGGAGCCGTTCGGCGCGCTCCGGGTAGTAGGCGGCGAAGGCCTCGGCCATCCGGTGCAAGTCGCTGGTCCAGCCGTTCCAGCGCGGCATGACCAGGGTGAAGCCGGTGCGGACCAGATGCCGGGACGTGTACCGGACCAGGCGGCGGCGCGCCTCGGGGGCCGTGGCCTCGGCGATGCGTTCCCGCCAGCGCGGCAGGAGCAGCGCCAGGTCGCCGTTGGTCTCCCGGGCGAGTAGGGTGTCGGGGCGGTAGCGCGGCAGATACTCGGCGAGGTCCTCCCCGAGGAGCGGCGTGCACAGACACGCCACGAACCAGCCCAGGTCGTACGTCTCCAGGTCGCTCAGCAGCCGCGCCCTGCTGTAGAGCAGCGTGCCGACCCCGTCGACCTGCTGGAACCGCTTGTCGAGCGAGGCGTCCAGCGCCCGTACGGCGTCCCGGTCGGTGTCGGCCGGCTCCTCGCGCAGCGCGACCAGCAGGTCCAGGTCGCTGCGCCCTACGCGCGCGGTGCCGCGCGGGACGGACCCGTAGAGGTACGCGCTGTGCAGCCGGTCGCCGAGGAGGTCCAGGAGCCCGTCACGGGCCGCCACGACCACGGGCCGGAAGGCGTGCGGGATGCGACCCAGGGAGCCCTCGCGCTCGATGCAGCCCTGGGCGTCCAGGCCCGGCCGCGGGGCGCGGGCGGCGCGGTGCACCGTCTCGGTCATGGGGCCACTGTGCCCCGCTCAGGGCACAGCGGCAGCGCATTTTCGGCGCGGGCGGACGAACGTCACCGGCCGTTCAGGCCGGCGTCACTCACCGGGAGCGCTTGGCCAGCCGCTCGACGTCAAGCAGGATCACGGCCCGCGCCTCCAGGCGCAGCCAGCCGCGCTGGGCGAAGTCGGCGAGCGCCTTGTTGACCGTCTCGCGCGAGGCGCCGACCAGTTGGGCCAGCTCCTCCTGCGTGAGGTCGTGGACGACGTGGATGCCCTCCTCGGACTGCACGCCGAAGCGCCGCGAGAGGTCCAGCAGGGCGCGCGCCACACGGCCGGGCACATCGGAGAAGACCAGGTCGGACATGGCGTCGTTGGTCTTGCGCAGTCGCCGGGCGACGGCGCGCAGCAGCGCGGAGGCCACCTCGGGGCGGGCGTTCAGCCAGGGCTGGAGGTCGCCGTGGCCGAGGCCCAGCAGCTTGACCTCGGTCAGCGCGGTGGCGGTGGCGGTGCGCGGGCCCGGGTCGAACAGCGACAGCTCGCCGATCAGCTCGCTGGGGCCGACGACGGCGAGCATGTTCTCGCGGCCGTCGGGGGAGGTGCGGTGCAGCTTGACCTTGCCCTCGGTCACGACGTAGAGCCGGTCGCCCGGGTCGCCCTCGTGGAACAGGGAGTCGCCCCGCGCCAGCGTCACCTCGCTCATGGAGGCGCGAAGCTCCGCGGCCTGCTCGTCGTCGAGAGCCGCGAAGAGCGGATTGCGCCGCAGAACGTCGTCCACGAGTTCTCTCCTTGTCGACCTGCTCAGGGGATCTTGCTCCCCGGTGTACCAGGGGACCACGGTGCCCATTTTGCCGGACGGTCCAAACAGTGTGATCTGTCACAAGGATGCCGTACTGGTGTCCTGGGGTAAGCGGCAGGGGTCCAATTGGGCGCCGATCTTCAGGGTCCGGGGCGGATGTCGGTGGCGGGCCGTAGGCTGACCGAGTGTCCAAAACGCCGGTGAGAACGCAGGCCGAGGGGGCTGGGCGGATGGTTGTACGGCGGGATTCCGCTGTGGGCGAACAGACCCCTGACGGTGACAGGAAAGCGGCGAAAGCGACGAAAAGGGCGACGGCCGGGAAGAAGGCCGCCGTGGCCGGGAAGAAGGCCGCCGTGGCCGGGAAACCGGCCGCGGGGAAGCGGGCCGCTCCCGCGAAGAAGACGGCCCCGGTGAAGAAGACGACCGCCGCGAAGAAGACAGCCCCCGTGAAGAAGACCGCCGCCGTCAAGAAGCCCGTGGCCGTCGGCGCGAAGGGCACCTCCGCGGTGAAGGCCGCACCCGCGCGGACGGTCGCAGCCGCGTCGCCGAAGAAGGGCGAGTCGCACACCGCGCTGGTCCGCCGGGCTCGCCGTATCAACCGGGAGCTCGCCGAGGTCTTCCCGTACGCCCACCCCGAGCTGGACTTCGACAACCCCTTCCAACTGCTGGTCGCGACAGTGCTGTCGGCGCAGACGACCGACCTGAGGGTCAATCAGACGACCCCGGCGCTGTTCGCGAAGTACCCCACCCCCGAGGACCTGGCCGCCGCCAACCCGGAGGAGGTCGAGGAGATCCTGCGCCCGACCGGCTTCTTCCGGGCCAAGACCAAGTCGGTCATAGGGCTGTCCAAGGGGCTGGTGGAGCAGTTCGACGGGGAGGTGCCCGGCCGGCTGGAGGACCTGGTCAAGCTGCCCGGCGTGGGCCGCAAGACGGCGTTCGTGGTGCTCGGCAACGCCTACGGCAGGCCCGGCATCACCGTGGACACGCACTTCCAGCGGCTGGTGCGGCGCTGGCAGTGGACCGAGGAGACGGACCCCGACAAGATCGAGGCGGCCGTCGGCGCGCTGTTCCCCAGGAGCGACTGGACCGATCTGTCGCACCACGTCATCTGGCACGGCCGCCGGATCTGCCACGCCCGCAAACCGGCCTGCGGCGCCTGCCCCATCGCCCCGCTCTGCCCGGCGTACGGCGAGGGCGAGACCGACCCGGAGAAGGCGAACAAGCTGCTGAAGTACGAGAAGGCGGGCCTGCCGGGCCAGCGCCTGAACCCCCCGCAGGCGTATCTGGACGCGGGCGGCAGGCCCGCGCCGCCGCTGGGAGCCGGATGACGTGCCGGGCAGGGGAACGATCACGGCGGGTCCGGGCGTTGGACCGGGTGGAACGGGGGTGGCTATGACGCGCGCGAGCCATACGCGGGGCGGACCGGTGACGCTGAGCAAGGAGGGGCTGCCGGAGTGGCTGGATCCGGTGGTGCACGCCGTGGAGACGGTGAAACCGCTGGAGCTGAGCCGCTTCCTGCCCCCGGAGAACGGCGCGGGGCGCCAGTCCGCCGTCCTGATCCTGTTCGGCGAGGGCGAGCAGGGGCCCGAGCTGCTGCTGATGGAGCGCGCCGGCTCGCTGCGCTCGCACGCCGGGCAGCCCTCCTTCCCGGGTGGCGCCCTGGACCCCGAGGACGGTGACCCGAAGGCCGACGGCCCACTGCGGGCGGCCCTGCGCGAGGCCGAGGAGGAGACCGGGCTCGACCCGTCCGGCGTCCAGCTCTTCGGCGTCCTGCCCAAGCTCTACATCCCGGTCAGCGGCTTCGTCGTCACCCCGGTCCTCGGCTGGTGGCGCGAGCCGACACCGGTCGGCGTCGTCGACCCGAACGAGACCGCGCGGGTGTTCACCGTGCCCGTGGTGGATCTCACGGACCCCGAGAACCGCGCCACCACCGTCCACCCCAGTGGTCACAGAGGTCCCGCATTCCTGGTGGAATCGGCTCTGGTCTGGGGTTTCACGGCCGGTGTGATCGACCGCCTGCTGCACTTCTCCGGCTGGGAGCGCCCCTGGGACCGGGGCAGGCAGGTCCCGCTCGACTGGCGCTCATGACAGGGTGGCCTGCGTGCGGGGGACACTGGGTGCGTTTGCCGCGGCACAGCGGCCCGGCCCCCAGGCCGTGTGGAGTGGACGGAAGATGACGAGGCGAGGCCCGAAGCAGTGAACGTGCTGGACATCCTGTTGCTGGTCGCCGCCGTGTGGTTCGCGATCGTGGGCTACCGCCAGGGCTTCGTCGTCGGCATCCTGTCGGTGATCGGCTTCCTCGGCGGCGGCCTGGTCGCCGTCTACACGCTGCCCGTCCTGTGGGACGCGCTGACCGACAACGCCGAGGTCAGCACGACCGCCGCGGTCGTCGCGGTCGTCGTGGTGATCGTCTGCGCGTCGGTCGGCCAGGCGCTGACCACCCACCTCGGGAACAAGCTGCGCCGGCACATCACCTGGTCCCCGGCCCGCGCGCTGGACGCCACCGGCGGCGCCCTGGTCAACGTCGTGGCCATGCTGCTGGTCGCCTGGCTCATCGGCTCCGCCCTGGCCGGCACCACCCTGCCGACCCTCGGCAAGGAGGTCCGCAACTCCAAGGTGCTGCTCGGCGTCTCCCGGGTGCTGCCCGCGCAGGCCGACACCTGGTTCACCGACTTCTCCACGGTCCTCGCCCAGAACGGCTTCCCGCAGGTCTTCAGCCCCTTCGCCAACGAGCCGATCACGGACGTACGGCCGCCGGACCCGGCCCTGGCCGACAGTGCCGTCGCCGTCCGGGCCAAGCGATCCATCGTCAAGGTGATGGGCACCGCCCAGAGTTGCGGCAAGGTCCTGGAGGGCACCGGCTTCGTCTTCGACGACCGCCGGGTGATGACCAACGCGCACGTCGTCGGCGGCGTCGACGAACCCACCGTCCAGATCGGCGGCGAGGGCCGCCGCTACGACGCCACCGTCGTCCTGTACGACTGGAAGCGCGACATCGCCGTCCTGGACGTGCCCGACCTGAGCGCGCCCGCCCTGCGGTTCGCCTCCGGCGACGCCGAGAGCGGCGACGGAGCGATCGTCGCCGGCTTCCCGGAGAACGGGTCGTACGACGTGCGCGCCGCACGGGTGCGCGGGCGGATCCCGGCCAACGGACCGGACATCTACCACCGCGGCACCGTCCGCCGTGATGTCTACTCGCTGTACGCGACCGTCCGCCAGGGCAACTCCGGCGGCCCGCTGCTCACCCCCGAGGGCAAGGTGTACGGCGTGGTCTTCGCGAAGTCCCTGGACGACGCCGACACCGGCTACGCCCTGACCGCGGACGAGATCGCGGAGGACATCACCAAGGGCCGTACGGCGACCCAGCAGGTGGACAGCGACAGCTGCGCGCTCTGAGCGGCAGCCGCCAGGACGTCAGCCGTTGCGGGTGTCAGCCGCGGGGATGGCGCAGCCGTACCGAGACCCAGCGGGCCCGGCGGCGCAGAATGTCTGGAATGCCCACCCGGAGGTCGGAGCCCGGCAGCGGCGGGCCTCCTCGCTGGTGGGAGCTCAGGGAGTTGCCCGAGCGTCGGTCGCGTGCTGCGTCACTGTAGTCGTGCGTCCAGCCCATACCCCGACGTCTGCCCCTGCCCCAAGGTCGATAATCGCCGTCGTGGCCCCCAATTGGCCTATGCGCCGGGCAATTGGCCGTTCGTAGGACAGGTGTTCCGCTTCCGGGTACCGGGCGCACCGGCGCGGTCACGGACGGAGCCGGAAACGGTTCGGGCCGGGGCGCCCGTTCGGGTGAGGCGGGGGCGGTCAGCGGTCCGGCTCGGGGTCCTTCAGCCAGTTGATCAGCTCGGTGGAGAAGGCCACCGGGTCCTCCTCGTGCGGGAAGTGCCCGAGTCCGTCGAACAGCCGCCAGCGGTAGGGCGCCTCGACGTACTGGCCGGAGCCCGCCGCGCTGCGGGTCCGCGTCACCGGGTCGAGCGAGCCGTGCAGATGCAGCGTGGGCACCCGTACGGGCCGCTTCATCCGCCGGTTGAACTGGAAGCCGTCCGGCCGGGCCAGCGAGCGCACCATCCAGCGGTACGGCTCGATGGAGCAGTGGGCCGTGGAGGGGATGCACATGGCCCGCTGGTAGGTCCGTACGGCCTCGTCGTCCGGCAGCCGGGGGCCGGACCAGTCCCGGATCAGCCGCCCGACCAGCGCTCCCTCGTCGGCGACGAGCTGCCGCTCGGGGATCCAGGGCCGCTGGAAGCCCCAGATGTAGGAGCTCGCGGTGCTCTGCTTGACGTCGGCGAGCATCGCCGAGCGCCAGCGCCGCGGGTGGGGCATCGAGGCCACCGCCAGCCGGCGGATCAGCTTGGGCCGCATCACGGCCGCCGTCCAGGCCAGATAGCCGCCCAGGTCGTGGCCGACCAGCGCGGCGTCGGGCTCGCCGAGGGAGCGGATCACGCCGGTGACGTCGAGGGCGAGGTTCGCGGGGTCGTAGCCGCGTGGGGTGCGGTCGCTGCCGCCCACGCCGCGCAGGTCCATGGCGACGGCCCGGAAACCGGCGTCGGCAAGCGCGGTCAGCTGGTGCCGCCAGGTCCACCAGAACTGCGGGAAGCCGTGCAGCAGCATCACGAGCGGGCCGTCGCCGACCTCCGCGATGTGGAAGCGCGCGCCGTTGGCGGCGACCTCGCGGTGCGTCCAGGGCCCGTCCGGTCGGATGACCGAAGCGGGCGGGGCCGGGGGAGTGGCGGGGTCCGTCATGACGACGAGCGTGCCACAGCCTCGATGGCCTCGGGCGCACGCTCCTGCGTCAGCGCGGGCCGCGGGTGCGGCTTCGCGTTCTGCAGGACGTTCGCCGATTCCTTCATGGACGCGGCGACCTTCTGCGGACCCTTGCTCTTGGAGGTCTTCTTCGCGAAGACCACGCCGATCAGTGCCAGGACGGCCGCGACCAGGACGTTCGCCGCGAAGGACAGCAGGAAGCAGATGGCGAGGTTCCAGTCGCTCCACGTGCGAATGCCGTAGGCGAGGGCGAAGTTGAGCATCGGCAGGGAGAACACCAGCACCGCGCCGGCCACCGTGAAGGCGCCGCCGCTCGTCGCGCCGCGCTTGACGTCCTGCTTGAGCTGAGCCTTCGCCAGCGCGATCTCGTCGTGCACGAGCGCCGACAACTCGGTGGTCGCGGAGGCGAACAACTGGCCGATGCTGCGTTCGGCGCCGACCGGGCTGCCGTCGGGTGCGCTCATCGCGGTCTCCCTCTTCTGTCTGGATATGTGCAGTGTCTTTTGTACCGTCCCGTCAGATCATGCCGGACGGTGGTTCTCCTCGCTTGCCCCGCCCGTCACTTCGGCAAGCCGCGCGGCGGCCTTCTCCTCGGCGAGCCTGCGGTGCTCGGCCGCCTTGCGCTCGTGGATCTCGGCCATCCGCAGGTGGTAGTCCGGCTCGTCCTCCTCGTAGATGTCCGGGATGCCGTCCATGTCCTCGTCGCGCTCCTCGACCTCGCACAGGCGCCGGTACTCGGCGTTGCGGATCTTCAGCAGGACGGTGGCCAGGATCGCCGCGATCAGCGATCCCACCAGGACGGCGGTCTTGACCTCGCCCATCAGCGCGGGGTCGTCCTCGAACGCGAGCTCGCCGATGAGCAGCGAGACGGTGAACCCGATCCCGGCGAGCGAGGCGACGGCGAACACGTCCGCCCACTGGAGCTCCTCGCTGAGGGTCGCCCGGGTGAAGCGGACGGTCAGCCAGGTGCCGCCGAAGATGCCGAACGCCTTGCCCAGGACCAGGCCCAGGACCACACCGAGGGCCTCCGGCCTGGTGAACACTTCCGCCAGTGCCTCGCCCGACACCGACACACCCGCGTTGAACAGCGCGAACAGGGGTACGGCGAGTCCCGCCGACAGGGGCCGTACGAGGTGCTCGATGTGCTCGCCGGGGGACTGCTCCTCGCCCTCGCGGGTGGAACAGCGCAGCATCAGGCCCATGGCGACGCCCGCGATGGTCGCGTGGACGCCGCTGTTGAACATCAGCGCCCAGATCACCAGCGCCAGCGGTACATAGACGTACCACCCGCGTACGCCCTTGCGCAGCAGCAGCCAGAAGAGGGCGAGGCCGACGAAGGCGCCCCCGAGCGCGGCGAAGTCGATCTGCTCGGTGAAGAAGATCGCGATGATCAGGATCGCGAACAGGTCGTCGACGACCGCGAGCGTGAGCAGAAAGGCGCGCAGGGCGCTGGGCAGGGAGGTGCCGATGACCGCGAGCACCGCGAGCGCGAAGGCGATGTCGGTGGCCGTGGGCACGGCCCAGCCCTGGAGGGAGCCGCCGCCCACGGCGTTGGTGAGGGCGTAGACCAGCGCGGGCACCGCCATTCCGCACAGTGCGGCGACGACGGGCAGGACGGCGGCCTTGGGATCGCGCAGGTCTCCGGCGACGAGCTCGCGCTTGAGCTCGATTCCGGCGACGAAGAAGAAGATCGCGAGCAGCCCGTCCGCGGCCCAGTGCGCGACGGAGAGATTCAGGCCGAGGGCCTCGGGGCCGATGTGATGGTGCGCCACGCTCTCGTAACTGTCGTGCAGCGCGGGGATGTTCGCCCAGATCAGGGAGGCGGTCGCGGCGATCAGCAGCAGGACACCGCCGACGGTCTCGGTGCGCAGCGCGTCCGCGACGTAGGTCCGCTCGGGCAGGGACAGACGGCCGAGGAACTTGCGGGGGGTGGTGGTGCGGGGCGCGGACACGGGGAGGACCTCCGGTCGGTGGGCAGGACGGAGTACTTGCCGACCAGACTTCCCGGCGCACCTTTTTGTTTAGTTTACCTAAGGTGCGACGGGGCTGTCCGATGACCCTCACGTTAAGTGCAAAAGGGGCACCCGGCGCGGGGTGCGCCGGGTGCCCCTCGTCGTGCCGGGACTCAGTCCTCGCTGGATGCCGCGGGGAGCTTTGTCTGGATGAGGTCCATGACGGTTGAGTCGGTGAGGGTGGTGACGTCTCCGAGCTGGCGGTTCTCGGCGACGTCGCGCAGGAGGCGGCGCATGATCTTGCCGGAGCGGGTCTTGGGCAGTTCGGCCACCGGGAGGATCCGCTTGGGTTTGGCGATGGGGCCGAGGGTGGCGCCGACGTGGTTGCGCAGGGCGTCGACGAGGCCCTCGTCCTCGGAGGCGGTGCCGCGCAGGATGACGAACGCGACGATGGCCTGGCCGGTGGTGTCGTCGGCGGCGCCCACGACGGCGGCCTCGGCGACGGAGGGGTGGGAGACGAGGGCGGACTCGACCTCGGTGGTGGAGATGTTGTGGCCGGACACGAGCATGACGTCGTCGACGCGGCCGAGGAGCCAGATGTCGCCGTCGTCGTCCTTCTTCGCGCCGTCGCCGGCGAAGTACTTGCCCTCGAAGCGGGACCAGTAGGTGTCGAGGAAGCGCTGGTCGTCGCCCCAGATGGTGCGCAGCATCGACGGCCAGGGCTCGGTGAGCACCAGGTAGCCGCCGCCGCCGTTGGGTACCTCGTTGGCGTCGTCGTCGACCACGGTGGCGGAGATGCCGGGCAGCGGGCGCTGGGCGGAGCCGGGCTTGGCCTCGGTGACGCCGGGCAGCGGGGAGATCATCATCGCGCCGGTCTCGGTCTGCCACCAGGTGTCCACGACCGGGGTGGTGTCGGCGCCGATGTGCTTGCGGTACCAGATCCAGGCCTCGGGGTTGATCGGCTCGCCCACCGACCCCAGCACGCGCAGGCTGCTGAGGTCGAACTTGGCGGGGATGTCGTCGCCCCACTTCATGAACGTGCGGATGGCGGTGGGCGCGGTGTAGAGGATCGTCACGCCGTACTTCTGGACGATCTCCCAGAACCGGCCCTGGTGCGGGGTGTCCGGGGTGCCCTCGTACATGACCTGGGTGGCACCGTTGGCGAGCGGGCCGTAGACGATGTACGAGTGGCCGGTCACCCAGCCGACGTCGGCGGTGCACCAGTACACGTCGGTGGCCGGCTTGAGGTCGAAGACGGCGTGGTGGGTGTACGCCGCCTGGGTGAGGTAGCCGCCGGAGGTGTGCAGGATGCCCTTGGGCTTACCCGTCGTGCCGGAGGTGTAGAGGATGAACAGCGGGTGCTCGGCCTCGAACGCCTCGGGCGTGTGCTCGGCGGACTGGCGGGTGACGATGTCGTGCCACCACACGTCGCGGCCCTCGGTGAAGGCGACGTCCTGGCCGGTACGGCGTACGACGAGCACGTGCTCGACGTTGTCCACCTTGCCGATCGCCTCGTCCACGGCGGGCTTGAGCGCGGAGGGCTTGCCGCGGCGGTAGCCGCCGTCGGAGGTGATGACGACCTTGGCGTCGGCGTCCTGGATGCGGGTGGCGAGCGCGTCCGCGGAGAAGCCGCCGAAGACGACGGAGTGCGCGGCGCCGATCCGGGCGCACGCCAGCATCGCGACCGCCGTCTCCGGGATCATCGGCATGTAGACGGCGACCCGGTCGCCCTTGCGCACACCCAGCTCCAGCAGCGCGTTCGCCGCCCTGGACACCTCGTCCTTGAGCTCGGCGTAGGTGATGGCGCGGCTGTCGCCCGGCTCGCCCTCGAAGTGGATGGCGACGCGGTCGCCGTGGCCGGCCTCGACATGACGGTCGACGCAGTTGTACGCGACGTTCAGCTCGCCGTCCTTGAACCACTTCGCGAACGGCGGGTTCGACCAGTCGAGGGTCTCGGTCGGTTCCTTGGCCCAGGTCAGGCGCCGGGCCTGGGTGGCCCAGAAACCGAGCCTGTCAGCCTTGGCCTGCTCATACGCCTCCGCGGTGACGTTGGCGTTCGCGGCCAGGTCGGCGGGCGGCGCGAACCTGCGCTCTTCCTTCAGCAGGTTGGCCAGGCTTTCGTTGCTCACGACATCTCCCTTTCCCAGGGTGTCCGTTGTGTCCCAGGCCACAGCTCATCAGACCCGGGGGTCCGATGACAAGGGTCGTCCGAAAATTGGTGTAGACCTTTTGAGGTCCGGGCGCCGATCTCCGCCGATCTCCGCCGATCTCCTTCGGACCGAGCGCCGATCCCTGTGACCGGGGCGTACGACGATTCCCACGGACGGCCGAGCCGCGGGGTTCACGCATGTAGCCGCCCTCACACACCGGGGCCGGACCTCTGTACACGGCCCTGCCTTTCGTCCCTCAGCCCGTTCGGACGAACGCCGCCGTACCCCGGCCTTCCTGCCCCGGCGGCGAGCGGGCCAGCCGTGGCGGGGGTGCGGGGGGTGGTTGTCCCTGAGGTCGGCGGGGTGTGCGTGCCGGGGGTCTGGGGTCGCCGGCGTGGGTGGGTGAGTGGGTGGGTCGGGCGGTGAGTGCGGGCGGAGGGCGCCGGCGTCGGGGGCCGGGGGCGTGGCGGACTCAGGTTCGGTGTGGCCGGGCCGGGGCGCTTGCGTCCGCTGCCCCGGGCCCGCCCTCACGCTCACGCCGGGCTGCCTACCTCCTCCGCCCCCGCCACATGGTCGAACAGCTCCGCCCCGGCCCCGCCCGTGAGCAGATAGGCCTGGGCCTCGCCGACGTGGAAGTACACGCCGTGCAGCTCCAGCGCGCCCCGCCGCAGCCCGCGGGCCACCGACTCATGGGCACGCAGGTGCTCCAACTGCTGCACGACATTGGTCAGGCACAACTGCTCGACCGCGTCGGCCGGACGTCGCCCGGCGAGCCGGGCCCAGGGCCGGCTGTCGTCCGCCATCCGCTCCAGGCTCGGCAGGCCGTGCCGCAACCACCGCTTCAACGGCGTCCGCGCGCCTCCGGGCTCGGTGTTCAGCAGGGCCTGCATGGCCCCGCACCCCGAGTGCCCGCACACCGTGATGGAGCGCACCCGCAGCACGTCCACCGCGTACTCGATCGCCGCCGCCACCGAGTCGTCCCCGCTCTCCGCGCCCGGCAGCGGCACGAGATTGCCCACGTTGCGCACCACGAACAGGTCGCCCGGACCACTTGAGGTGATCATCGAGGTCACCACGCGCGAGTCGGCACACGTCAGGAACAGCTGCGACGGACGCTGCCCCTCCCGCGCCAGCCGCGCCAGCTCGCCCCGCACCAGTGGAGCGGTGTTGCGCTGGAACGCGCTGATACCGCGCACCAGCTGATGCTCGCCCGGCTCCCGGCCCTCGGGGCGGGGCTCGGGGGCGATGCCGGGGCCGGGGGTGGCGCTGGTCGGGGGAGAGTCGCCGGGGGCGAGAGCTCCGGCGGGCACGGGGGGCCCTGTGGGCAGGGAGAGGCCTCCGGGAAGTGGGGAGCCTCCGGCCTCGGGTGTGCCCCCGGCTCTGGGTGCGCCCCCGGCCCCGAGCGGCTCTCCGGACAGGAGAGGGTCTCCCGGTGCAAAGGCATCGTCGGACGTGGACGTGCTGTTCGGTGCCTGCGTCCCGCTCGGCGAGGGCCGCCCGCCCGGCGAGGGCGTTTCGCTCAGCGAGGGCATCCCGCTGGATGCAGGAGCCTCACGATGCGCGCCCAGGCGTCCGTCCGAGGCCGCTCCGCTCTCCGGCCCCGTGCACTGGTGGTTGCGCCAGGGCGTCCAGGGGCGGCACCGGCAAGGGGAGGAGTCGGCCGGGGTGTTCCCGATCCCGGCGCCCAGGCTCTCGCGGACGTCGGCGAGATCCGAGGGTTCGGCGATGCGGACTCCGGCGCGGCGTCCGGTCAGCTCGACCGCGCCTCCCTGGGCGGTGTGCGTGCTCTGCCAGTCGTGCAGCGTCTCGTAGGCCGCGTGGTCCATGAACGAGCCGTCCAACTCCACGACGACCTGGGTGCCTTGGGGTACGAGATGCAGGGCGCGGCTGAGCCGTGGCACCGCGAGGAACGTCAACTGGCCTCTTACATGTACGTGATGGACTCCTTCCTTCTCGTCGTGCGTGATGCGGGTGTGGGCGAGGCGGTTCATGGCGACGGCGACGGCCACGGCGATGCCGAGCGCCACGCCCTCCAGGACACCGAGCAGCACCACGCCGGTGATGGTGGCGGCGTAGACCAGCGCTTCTCGGTGGCGGGTCACCGTGCGGATGTGGTGAAGGGACACCATCTGGATGCCGACGGCCATCACCAGGGCGGCGAGCGAGGCGAGCGGGATGAGCTCCAGGATCGGGACCATCAGCAGCGCGGCGACTACTACGAGAACGCCGTGCAGCATCGTGGAGTTCCGGCTGATCGCGCCCGCTTGCACATTCGCGGAACTTCGTACGGCCACACCCGCCACGGGCAGCCCACCGAGGGCTCCGGAGACGATGTTGGCCGCGCCCTGGCCCAGCAGCTCGCGGTCGAGATTGGAGCGGGTGGGGCGGAGCTGGGTGCGGGGCCGGGGGGTGCCGGGGGTGGTCGTGCCGGGGCCGGCCGGGACACCACCCGGCGTGACGGCGACCGCCTGCTGGGCGGCGACCAGCTTGTCCACGGCGACCGCGCCGAGCAGCGACTGCACGCTGCACACCAGGGTGATGGTGAGCACGGCGGCGGCGATGCCGGTCACCGGTCCCTCTGGCAGGCCCACCAGGGCGTGACTGCTCCAGGACGGCAGCTCCACCTTGGGCAGGCTGAGCGCGGTGAGCGAGGCGGTCACGGTGGCCGCGGCGACGGCGACGAGGGGGGCCGGGACGATACGCAGCAGCCGCCCCGCCCGGCCCGGAAGTCTGGGCCAGAGCAGCAGCACGGCGAGCGTCAGGATGCTCATCGAGACGGCGGCGGGGTGCAGACGCGCCAACTGGGCGGGAAGTGCGCGGAGGTTGGCGAGCACCGAGCTCTGCGGGGTGCCGCCGAGGACGATGTGCAGCTGGGCGACGGCGATGGTGACGCCGATCCCGGCGAGCATGCCGTGGACGATCGCGGGGCTGACGGCGAGCGCGGTGCGGGCCACGCGCACTCTGCCCAGGAGCAGTTGGGTCATTCCGGCGAGGACGGTGATGGCGCAGGTTGTGCGCCAGCCGTACCGGTGGATGAGGTCGGCGGTGACGACTGTCAGGCCGGCGGCCGGCCCGCTGACCTGGAGCGGGGAGCCGCCGATCAGCCCGGCGACCAGTCCGCCCACGGCGGCGGCGACGAGGCCGGCCTGCAAGGGGGCGTCGGTGGCCAGGGCGATACCGAGCGAGAGGGGCAGAGCGATCAGGAAGACCGCGATCGAGGCGGACACGTCGGCGCCCGCGAGGCGCGGTCGGCGGCGGCGCGGGTCCGCCGGGGGGCTGTGCGGTCGGTGGCTGCGGCCGGTGCGGCTGGAGCCGGCGGAGGCGGTTTCCCCCGTGGGCGCGGGGCTGAGGGGCTGGGGGTAGGTGGCGGACTGGGAGTGCGTGGGGACGCTGGCTGACATTGTTCCCGTCTCCTCCGGGGCGGCGCGGTCGCGGAACAGGTGGTCCCCGCCCAGGAGGCGGGGTCGGGTCGCGGCCGTGGGTCACGGCGTGCAGCGGCGGGATGAATCAACGTTCGGTAAACGGATCGTAATTCAGAGTAAAGGCTCCGCCTGAATTTTCGACGCAAATGGGTTAATACACCACTCCGAATGAGTGAAGCAGTCTTTTGATCGGCTTGTCGTACTTATTCCTTCTCGGTCTCGTGCGAGGTTTGCGGCGCTGTCGGCTCGCCCGGCACATCACCTCGCACACGCCTCATCAGCGTTGGCCTGAGAGAAGGAAGAAGGTGGGCGGAAGATGGCCGCCACCCAGAGGATCGTCGCGGGCGCTGTGGCCGTCGCGGCCTGTGCCGCCTCCCTGGCCGGCTGCACGACGGGCAGCAACGGTTCGGAGCAGGGGGTGTCCGGCCCGCAGAAGGCGAAGCCGGCTCCGGCGCCCAAGAGCGCGACCCGCCTGATCGGCGACGGCTCCACCGCGTACACCGGGGCCCAGCCGCATCTGCCGAGGCCCGAGCGCCTGAAGCCCGGTCAGAAGCCCCCGCAGTTCGTGGTGTTCTCCTGGGACGGCGCGGGCGAGGACAGCCAGAAACTGTTCTCCCACTTCCGCAAGGTCGCCAAGGACAACAACGCGACCATGACGTACTTCCTCAGCGGTGTGTACATGCTGCCCGAGGACAAGCGCGACCTCTACCGGCCCCCGCAGCACTCCCCGGGCCGTTCGGACATCGGCTTCAACGACCAGCAGGGCATCGCGGACACAGTGAAGCAGCTGCGCCTGGCGTGGATGGAGGGCAGCGAGGTCGGCACCCACTTCAACGGCCACTTCTGCGGCAAGGGTGGTGGTGTCGGCGAGTGGTCGGTCGAGGAGTGGAAGGACGAGATCGCCCAGGCCAAGAGCTTCGTGAAGTCCTGGAAGACCAACACCGGGATGACGAAGGCGGCCCCGCTGCCCTTCGACTACGACAAGGAGCTCATCGGCGCCCGCACGCCCTGCCTGGAAGGACAGGACAACTTCCGCAAGGCCGCCCGTGAACTGGGCTTCCGCTATGACACCAGCGGCGTCAACAACCAGGTCTGGCCCGGCAAGAAGGAAGGGCTGTGGGATCTGTCCATGCAGCTCGTGCCCTTCCCCGGCCACACCTTCGAGCAGCTCACCATGGACTACAACTTCATGGTCAACCAGTCGGGCACCACGACTCAGGGCGACCCGGCCAAGTACACGTTCTGGGGCGACCAGATGCGCGACGGCCTGCTGGCCGGCTTCCAGCGGGCCTACGACGGCAACCGCGCACCCCTGATCATCGGCAACCACTTCGAGTCCTGGAACGGCGGCACCTACATGCGTGCCGTGCAGGAGGTCGTCGAGCGGGTGTGCACCAAGTCCGAGGTGCGCTGCGTCTCCTTCCGGCAGCTCGCCGACTGGCTTGACGCCCAGGACCCCGACACCCTGGCCAAGCTGGGCACCCTGAACGTCGGCGAGGCTCCCGGGCAGGGCTGGGAGTCCTTCCTGTCGGCCAACCCGGCCCCGGCCCCGAAGGGCGTGCCGGGAGCACCCGCCGCACGGCCGTAGAAGCTGTGCCCGGGGTGCGGGTGCGTACCCGCCGGTGCCTCCGGCACGGGTGGTAGGTCCCGACGGGGACGCGGCGGCGCCGGGGGCGGGCGGCGGCCGGCACGGGTGGTACCCGCCGGTGCCTCTGGCACGGGTGCGTACCCTCCGATGCGCCCGGCGTTCACCGAGCGAGCGGTCAGACGGGCTGTGTGACACTCCCGCTCAGGACGCTCTCACTCAGCACGAAGCCGGGGTCGACCTGCGCCGCCAGGTCGGCCCCGGTGCGCTCGTTGGCCCACGACTGGGCGTTCTTCAGATGGAAGTGGACCATCTGACGTGTGTAGCGCTCCCAGTCACGGCGCTCGTACGTCGCGTCGGCCGCGGCCTGCAACGCCTGCAGAGCATGGCCGTTGACGTCCTCCAGGAGTTCGAACCGGGGCGGTCGGCCCTTCTCCATGGCGCGCACCCAGTCGGAGTGCCCCACCGTCACAAGCAGGTCGTCGCCGACCTCGGCGCGCAGGAAGTCGAGGTCGTCCTGACCCTGCACCTTGTTGCCGACGACCCTCAGCTCGACGCCGAAGTCGCGGGCGTACTCCTTGTACTGGCGATAGACGGAGACCCCCTTCCGGGTCGGCTCGGCGACGAGGAACGTGATGTCGAAGCGGGTGAACATGCCGGAGGCGAAGGAGTCCGAGCCCGCCGTCATGTCGACGACCACATACTCACCGGGCCCGTCGACCAGGTGGTTCAGGCACAGCTCCACCGCTCCGGTCTTGGAGTGGTAGCAGGCGACCCCCAGGTCGGCGTCGGTGAAGGGGCCGGTGACCATCAAACGGACGGCGCCGCCGTCGAGTTCCACCGGCCGGGCGCAGGCGTCGTAGACCGGATTGTCCTCGCGCACCCGCAGCAGCCGTGAGCCCTCGCCGGGCGGGGTCGTCTTGATCATCGTCTCGGTGGAGGCGATGCGCGGGTTGCCTCCGCGCAGATAGTCCTTGATCAGCGGCAGCCGGTCGCCCATCGCGGGCAGCGCGGCGGCCTGCGCCTCGTCGAGGCCCAGCGCGGCGCCGAGGTGCTGGTTGATGTCGGCGTCGACCCCCACGACCGGTGCCCCGGTGGCCACCAGATGGCGGATGAACAGGGAGGACAGGGTGGTCTTGCCGCTGCCGCCCTTCCCAACGAAAGCAATTTTCATGTTCAGAAAGCGTAGTGGCGCAGGGTGCGGCTCAAAGGGCCGGACGTGAAGAAGACCACTCCTTCGTGGGGCACGGGCGCCGGTTGCGTACTGTCGTACCCATGAGTACGACAGGCGCGACCGCCGATCCGCTCGCGGCCCTGGGCGCACTGCCCGGCGTCCCCGACTCCGTCGAATCCGTGCGCAAGGCCGTGGACCGGGTCTACGGGCACCGCGTCATGCGCCGCCGCAGCAACGAGATCACCTCCGAGGCTGCGCTGCGCGGCGCCCGGGGTTCGGCCGCGTTGTCCGGCGCGGACTGGGCCCTGGAGGAGGTGCGCCGGCGCACGGACTTCAGCGTGGACGACGAGGCGCGCGTGATGGGCGGCGCGCTGCGGCTGACCGCCGAGGCGGGTCAGCTGCTGTCCATCTGGCGGCAGTCGCCGCTGCGGGTCCTGGCCAGGCTGCACCTGGTGGCCGCCGCGGACGACACCGACCGTGTGGGACGCCCGCGCCTGGCGGGCGAGGCGGTCGACGAGCCGCTGGTGGAGCTGCCCCTGCCGGACGCGGACGAGGTCTCCGCGCGGCTGGAGGGCCTGTCCGAGCTGATCGTGGCGGGCAGCTCGGCTCCGGCACTGGTCAGCGCCGCCGTCGTGCACGGCGAGCTGATGACGCTGCGCCCGTTCGGCTCGCACAACGGCCTCGTCGCGCGCGCGGCCGAGCGGATCGTCCTGGTCGGCAGCGGCCTCGACCCCAAGTCCGTCTGCCCGGCCGAGGTCGGCCACGCCGAACTGGGCCGCGCGGCCTACCTGGCGGCGCTGGACGGCTATGTCTCCGGCACGCCCGAGGGGATGGCCGCCTGGATCGCCCACTGCGGCAGGGCGATCGAGCTGGGCGCGCGCGAGTCGACGGCGGTGTGCGAGGCGCTCCAGCGCGGCGCGGCGTAAGTCGCCGACGGCGTGTGCCTGGACGCGGCGCAAGTCAATTGCGGCGTGCGCCGGGACGCGGTGTAAGTCACTGGCGGCGTGTACCTGGACGTGGCCCAGGTCGCCGACCGGGCGTGTGCTCGGACGTGGCCCAGGTCGCTGACAGGGCGCGTGCTTGAAAGAGCGACCTTCGAGGCAAGCGGCTTCCAGGCAAGCAGCTTCAAGGCAAGCGGCTTCCAGGCAAGAAGCTTCGAGGCAAGAAAAAAAGGCCCCCGTCGAGGGAGCTGAAAAGAGTTGCGGCGGTACGGGTATCCGTACCGCCGCTGGCATGTTCACCCGGTTACCAAGCGTCCTCGATATGTTGCCCATCAGGCCGGGGTCTTTGCCCGTCACCTGGTGCGGCTGGCCCGTAATCGACGGGTCGACGTCGCGTGGGTGCCCGATGTTCATGCGCGGTCCGTGGGCCAAATGCGTAGTGAAGGTGATCCTCTCGGATGTCCTTGGTCTCGCGGGCCGTTGACTCCTTTGTACTCCAGGTCGGGAGCAAGTGGTAGTCCTGGCCATACTTCTTTACTTTTAGGTTCAAACAGGACACAAGCGGGCCGTGGTCCGTCGACCGTCCGGCGCGGGGCCGGACCGCCGCGGGTCAGATCGTTGTCGCGCGGCGCCGACTCGCGTACCAGACGAGCCCCGCGGTGGCCGCCGCGGCGCCGATCGCGGCGGCCGCGACGAGTGCCGGGCGCGGCGGTACGGAGAAGGCAGGCAGCCGCTGCTTGAGCCGCACGGGCCGGTGGAAGTCGAGAACCGGCCACCCGCGCGCGACCGCCTCCCGGCGCAGCGTGCGGTCCGGATTGACGGCGTGCGCGTGGCCCACGGCCTCCAGCATCGGCAGGTCGGTCGCCGAGTCGCTGTAGGCGTAACACCTCGAAAGGTCGTACCCCTCCGACTCCGCCAGTTCCCTGATCGCCTCCGCCTTGGTGGGGCCGTAGGCGTAGTACTCCACCTCTCCGGTGAAGCATCCGTCGTCCCCTACGACCATCCGGGTGGCGATCACGCGGTCCGCGCCCAGCAGTTCGCCGATGGGCTCGACGACCTCCGCGCCCGAGGTGGAGACGATCACGACATCACGGCCGGCGGTGTGGTGCTCCTCGATGAGCGAGGCGGCCTCGTCGTAGATGATCGGGTCGACGATGTCGTGCAGTGTCTCGGCGACGATCTCCTTGACCTGCTGGACGTTCCAGCCGCGCACCATCTGGGAGAGGTAGTCGCGGGTGCGTTCCATCTGATCGTGGTCCATGCCGCCCACGAGGAACACGAACTGGGCGTATGCGGTACGCAAGGCGGCCCGGCGGTTGATCAGACCGCCTTGGTAGAACGACTTGCTGAACGTGAGTGTGCTCGACTTCGCAATGACCGTCTTGTCCAGGTCAAAGAAGGCGGCTGTGCGGGGCATCGAGTGGTTTTCCACGACCCTGAGCATAGGCGCAGCCCATTCGGCGTAAGCTGGGGCCTGTGGGTTTGCCTGAGAAGGCTCTCGGGTACACCATGGAAGTCACGGATCGTTCGCGACCGTGCTAACCCGGTCCGGCTCCTCCCCCCCCGAGTCGGCCCGTGGGGACGACCCCCGCTCTCCCCCCCGGCGGGGGTCGTCGCATGTCCGGGTGGGTTTTCTCTTTCTTCGCGCGGCATGAAGCCGCTCCGGGGCGGCCGTGGCCGCCCCTTTCGTCATGCCCATGATCCGTCACTTTCAGTAGTCGTCGGACTCCTCTGCGGAAGTCGCACAGGAGATGGTGCAGGGGTCACCGGTATGGGTGACGGCGATATTCACAGCCGCCGGGTCGTCCACAGGAATTGACCAAGATCCACACGATTTCCGGGATCGCTGCACCGTGATTCCAGCGCGCTCCGAACGCGACGAGTTGTGACCACTTCCCGTTTGTCGGACGCGTTTGGCCGGTTTCTGTCGGCCGCTCAAATGGAGGCCGGTCTCCCGGTTCTTCACACGGATGGGAAACGCGGGGCCGAAGAGGCCGCGCGGGACACGCAGCGAAGGGGGAAGTCGCGCCATGGCCGACGTCATCACACCCGAATCACCGCCCGGCGCCGGAGGCCGGCAGGGCAGACCGCTCATCGTCACCGAGGACGCCGAGCTTCTGGACGATCTGCTGCGGCTATGTGCCGCCGCCGGTGCCACGCCCGAGGTCCATCCCGCCGTGCCCGCTCGCCGCGGCGGCTGGGAGGCCGCACCGCTCGTGCTGGTCGGTGACGACGCCGCCCGCCGGGTGCGTGGGGCCGCCCGTAGACGAGGAGTCGTGCTGGTGGGCCGTGACCAGGACGACTCCGGGGTCTGGCGGCGGGCCGTGGAGATCGGCGCCGACCACGTCCTGATGCTTCCCGACGGCGAACAGTGGCTGGTCGACCGCATCGCGGATGTCGCCGAAGGCGTCGGCCGGCCCGCCCTCACCGTCGGAGTGATCGGCGGCCGCGGCGGCGCCGGAGCCTCCACGCTCGCGTGCGCCCTCGCCGTCACCTCCGCACACGAAGGCGTAAGGACCCTGCTCGTGGACGCCGATCCGCTCGGTGGCGGACTCGACGTGCTGCTCGGCGGCGAGACCACCGTCGGCCTGCGCTGGCCCGCCTTCGCCGGATCACGCGGACGGGTCGGCAGCGGGGCCCTTGAGGAGTCGCTGCCCGAGCTGCACTCCCTGCGGGTGCTCAGCTGGGACCGCGGCGACCGCGTCGCAGTACCGCCGCAGGCCGTGCGCGCGGTGCTCGCCGCCGCCCGGCGCCGGGGCGGCACGGTCGTCGTCGACCTGCCCCGCCGCTTCGACGAGAGCGTCGCCGAGGCCCTGTCCCAGCTCGACGTCGGCATCCTCGTCGTCCCCGCCGAACTGCGCGCCGTCGCCGCGGCCGGCCGTGTGACCGCCGCGTTCGGCATGGTCCTGCGCGATCTGCGGGTCGCGGTCCGCGGTCCCTACGCCCCCGGCCTCGACGAGCGCGAGGTCGCCCGCCTCCTCGGACTGCCGCTGATCGGCGAGGTCCCCGTCGAGTCCGCGCTGCTGCGGCCGCACGGCCGCAAAACCCCGCCGGGCGCGGGTGGGCGCGGCCCGCTGGCCCGCTTCTGCAAGGAGTTCTGGGAGCGGGCGCTGATCGAGGCAGGTGCGGCATGAGCGCGCTACCTGGGCTTGAGGTGCCCACTGCGAGTCAGGCCGCGGCCCACGGTGGTGCCGGGGCGGGATCCGTGCCGCCGGAGGGCGGACGGCTGTTCGGCGGGAGGCGGCTCGGCGGGAGTGGCGACGGAACGGCTGTCGCGGTTCTGCCGGGGGCACGACGGCCGGGTGCGGGTGGCGGACTGACGCCCGAGCTGCTGGAAGGTGTGCGGCGGCGGCTGGCCGAGAGCGGGGCCGAGCCGACGCCCGCGCGGGTGGCTCAGGCTCTTCGGGAGCAGGGCCGGGTGCTCGGGGACGCCGAAGTGCTGGGCGCGGCCGAGCAGTTGCGGTCCGAGCTGATCGGCAGCGGGCCGCTGGAGACGCTGCTCGCCGATCCCTCGGTGACCGACGTGCTCGTGTCGGCTCCCGACCGGGTCTGGGTCGACCGCGGCGGCGGCCTGGAACTGACCCGGGTCGCCTTCACCGACGCCGCGGCGGTACGACGGCTCGCGCAGCGGCTGGCCGCGGTGGCAGGGCGGCGTCTCGACGATGCCCGGCCCTGGGTCGACGCCCGGCTGCCCGACGGCACTCGGCTCCACGCGGTGCTGCCCCCGGTCGCCGTCGGCTGCACCTGTCTGGCCCTGCGAGTGGTGCGGCCGCGCGCGTTCACGCTCGACGAACTCGTGGCGGCGGGCACGGTTCCGCCGGGCGGGGACCGCGTGCTGCGGGCCCTGCTGCGGGCGCGGCTGTCCTTCCTGATCAGCGGAGGCACCGGCAGTGGCAAGACGACCCTGCTCAGCGCGTTGCTCGGGCTCGTCGGGCCGGGCGAGCGGATCGTGCTGGCCGAGGACTCCGCGGAGTTGCGGCCCGACCATCCGCACGTCGTACGACTGGAGACCAGACCCGCCAACCAGGAGGCTGCCGGCCTCGTCACCCTTGAGGATCTCGTCCGCCAGGCCCTGCGGATGCGGCCCGACCGGCTGGTGGTGGGCGAGGTGCGCGGCCCCGAAGTGGTGCATCTGCTCGCGGCGTTGAACACCGGCCACGACGGCGGCGGAACGGTGCACGCGAACGCCGCGGCGGACGTCCCCGCCCGTCTGGAGGCGCTCGGCACGGCGGCCGGGCTCGATCGGGCCGCACTGCACAGCCAGTTGGCCGCCGCCCTGTCGGTGGTGCTGCACCTGGCGCGCGACCGGGCCGGGCGGCGCCGGATCGCCGAGGTCCATGTGCTGGAGCGGGACGCGGCTGGGCTGGTGCGAACGGTGCCCGCGCTGCGGTGGGGCGCACGGGCGTTCGTGCGCGAGCGGGGGTGGGAGCGGCTGCGGGAGTTGCTCCGGGACGACTGCGGTGAGGCGGAGGTCTGTGGACCGCTGCCGGTGGACGGAGGGGAGAGGGCGCGTGAGCGCGATGAGTGAGATGGGGGTCGCGGCGGCCCTGGTGTGTGCGGTGGCGGCCGCCTGGCTGGCCGGTGAGTGGCAATCCGGGTCCAGGCGTGCCCGGTTGCTGCTGGCGGGTGGTGGGGTGGTGGGCACGGGTCCGCCGCCGAGGTGGCCAGGACCGGCCCGGCACCTGCGGCGCGTGCGGGAGCAGGTGAGGCCCGAGTGGTGGTCGCCCGCGGTGGGACTGGTGCTGGCCGTGCTGGGCGCCTCGGTGCTGCCGGCCGTCGCGGGGGCGGCCGGGTTGCCGGTCCTGAGGCGGGTGCGGCTTGCCCGGGAGGCCAGGCGGGCGCGGGAACGGCGAGGGGACGCGGTCATCGCGCTGTGCGGAGTGCTCGCCGGGGAGGTGCGGGCCGGGCGGCAGCCGGGTGAGGCGCTGCTGCGGGCCGCGCAGGAGTCCGGCGGCCTCGGCCCGGCCCAGTCGGCGGTGCTGGCGGCGGCCCGGTTCGGCGGGGACGTGCCCGAGGCGCTCGCGACAGCGGCGCGGCGTCCGGGCGCCGAAGGTCTCCTGGGACTGGCCGCGTGCTGGCGGGTGGCCGTGGACCAGGGTGCGGGTCTGGCCGCCGGACTGGACCGGCTGGAAGGGGCGTTGCGGGCGCAGCGCGACCAGCGTGCCGATCTGCGGGCCCAGTTGGCGGGCGCCCGCTCCACCGCGGTGATGCTGGCCGGGCTTCCGGCTCTCGGCCTACTGCTCGGCGGCGCCCTCGGTGCGGAGCCGCTGCGGGTGCTGTTGCACACCGGGGCCGGGCTGGGCTGTCTGCTGGCTGGCGGGCTGCTGGAGGGCGTCGGCCTGTGGTGGGCGCTGCGGATCGTGCGGGGAGCGGAGGCGGCATGAGCCAGGAGGTTGTCCACAGGCTGTGGGTGGTTCTGGTGACGGGCGCAGCCGTGTTCTGGGTGGCCCACCGGCTGGCCGGGGTGCGGCGCGAGCGCCGGGTCCGGCGACGGCTGGCCGTACTGCTCGCCGTGGAGGCGGCGGTGGGCCGGGAGAGGCGTCCCAGTGTGGTCCCCGCACTGCGGACCTGGCTGGCACCGGTCGGCGTGGTGTGCGCCGGGTGGGTGCTGGCCGGCGGGTTCATCGGAGTCCTGGTCGGACTGATCGGGGCGGGGGTCCTGTCGCGGTGGCGGCGCGGGCGGGCGGAAGCCGAGGACACGGCGGGAGGGCTCGATGCCGCACGGGCGGCCCAGGGCGCCCGTCAACTCCCGCTCGCCGCCGATCTGCTGGCCGCCTGCATCGCCGCCGGGGCCGGTCCTGTGGCCGCGGCGCAGGCGGTGGGGGAGGCGCTGGGCGGCCCCGTCGGAGAGGCACTCGCGCGGGGAGCGGCCGAGGTCCGGCTCGGTGGGGAACCGGCCGGGGCCTGGCGCGGACTCGCCGCGGTGCCGGGCGCGCAGGGCATGGCGCGGTTGTTGGAGCGCGCCGACGTCTCGGGGCTTCCGGCGGCGGGACCCGTCTCCCGGCTCGCGGCGGACGCCCGCGCCGACTGGACCCGCACCGCGACGGCCCGCGCGAGAAGGGCGGCCGTCCTGGTCACCGCGCCGGTGGGGCTGTGCTTTCTGCCCGCCTTCATCGCCGTGGGTGTGCTGCCCGTGGTGATCGGGCTGGCGGGTGAGGTGCTGGGCGGGGGTCGGTGACGGCGGGTGGTGGCGGGTCCTGGTCGGTGGCGCCGGGCGGGGGTGGTTGGTCGGGTCGGTGACGGAGAAGGACGCCGTGAACCGGGCGGGTGACGGAGGACGGAGGTGGTGGATCGAGTCGGTAACAGTGCGGTGGTGGCGGCGGTGGCGGCGGTGGCGGTGGGCAGAGGCGGTGAATCGGAGCCGGTGGCAATCGAAGAGAACCGAACGGAACGAAAAATCACGGAGGTTGAGATGAACGACGCGGTACGGGCGCGGTGGGGCGCCCTGGTGAGCGGTATGCGCGACTGGTGCCGGTCGCGGCGACGGGACGCGGGGATGGTGACGTCGGAGTACGCCCTCGGGATCGTCGCGGCGGCCGCCTTCGCGGTGGTGCTCTACAAGGTCGTCACCAGCGGGCAGGTCAGTGCCGAACTGCAGGCCATCGTGAAGCGGGCCCTCGATGCGGGGAAGTGAGCGAAGGGGCGACCGGGGCTTTGTGACGGCCGAGTCGGCCGTGGTGCTGCCGGTGCTGGTGATGTTCGCGATGGCGCTCGTGTGGGGCCTGCTCGTCGTGGCGGCGCAGATCCAGTGCATGGACGCGGCCAGGACCGGTGCCCGCGCGGCGGCGCGGCAGGATCCCGAGGACGCGGTCGTGAAGGTGACACGCGAGGCGGCGCCCCCCGGTGCGCGGGTGACCGTCACCCGGGAGGGCGACCTCGTCCGGGTGGCCGTGGTGGCCGAGCCGGCGGCCCTGACCGGGCTTCCCTTCGAGGTGCGGGAGGAGGCCGTGGCAGCGGCGGAGGAGACGGTGGGGGTGGGGTCGTGAGAGGGGCTGTGGGCAGGAAGGGCGTCGGCGCCGCCGTGTCGGCACCCGGACGGCCGTACCGCTCCGACCGGGGTTCGGCCACCGTGTGGAGCGTCGGCGCGATCGGCGTGCTGTGTGTCGTGTTCGGCGTCGTGCTCGCCCTGGGGCAGGCCGTGGTGGTGCGGCAGCACGCCGCGCGCGGTGCCGACATGGCGGCGCTCGCCGCGGCGGACCGTTGGCCGCAGGGCGGTCCGGCGGCCTGTGAGCACGCAGGCCGGGTGGCCCGCGCCCAGGGGGTACGGCTGGTGCGGTGCGTGCTGAGCGGTGAGGTCTCGGACGTGACGGCGGCCTCCGCGCGGGGACCGTTCGCGGCGGAGGCCAGGGCGCGGGCGGGCCCCGCGGGGATGGACCCCTGGGGGCTCACCACGGGGATGGACCCCCCTGGCCCCGATGCGGAGGCGGACCGCCAGGGTCTCGGCGCAGGGGCGGACTTCCAGGGGTTCAGTGCAGGGGCGGACTCCCAGGGGTTCAGTCCGGCCGCGGTGCGGGCAACTCATCGGCCGGACCCCGCCTCCCGTCCTCTCGAAGGCCCGCCTCCCCGGAGACGCCCTCCCCAGAGCCCGCTTCCGCCTCCCCCCGGGGACGCTCCTCAGGCGCACCCCGCAACAGCTCGGTGAGCAGCCGCACGGCCCCTCGCTTGTGCAGCGGGTCGTTCCCGTTGCCGCACTTGGGGGACTGGATGCAGGACGGACACCCGCTGTCGCACTCGCAGGAGGCGATGGCCTCGCGGGTGGCGGTGAGCCAGGCACGGGCGGTGTGGAAGGCGCGCTCGGCGAAGCCGGCGCCGCCCGGGTGGCCGTCGTAGACGAAGACGGTGGGCAGGAGCGTGTCGGGGTGGAGCGGGATCGACACGCCGCCGATGTCCCAGCGGTCGCAGGTCGCGAAGAGGGGCAGCATGCCGATCGACGCGTGCTCGGCGGCGTGCAGGGCGCCGCCGAGGATCTCCGGGTTGATCCGGGCGGCGTCCAGCTGGTCCTCGGTGACGGTCCACCACACCGCGCGGGTGCGCAGGGTGCGGGGCGGGAGGTCGAGCTTGGTCTCGCCGAGCACCTCGCCGGTGATGAGGCGTCGGCGCAGGAAGGAGACGACCTGGTTGGTGACCTCGACGGAGCCGTAGCACAGGCGGCCTTCGCCCCAGGGGATCTCGGTGTCGGTTTCCAGGACGGAGATGGAGGTGGTGTCGCGGGCGACCGTGGAATAGGGCGGAACGGCCTCCTCGACCAGGGCGACGGACTCGTCCAGGTCGAGGGAGCGGACGAGATAGGTGCGGCCCTGGTGGAGGTGGACGGCGCCTTCGTGGACGGTCGTGTGGGCCGAGGCGGCGTCGACCGTGCCGAGCAGGCGGCCGGTGCCCGACTCGACGATCTGTACGGGGCTGCCGCCACCGCCGCGGATGTCGGTGAGGTCGGCGGCCCGCTCCCGGCGGGTCCAGTGCCAGGCACTGGTGCGGCGGCGCAGCAGTTTCGCGGCCTCCAGCTGCGGCAGCAGATCCGCGCAGGCGGGCCCGAACAGCTCCAGGTCCTCCTCCGTGAGCGGGATCTCCGCTGCGGCCGCGCACAGGTGCGGGGCGAGGACGTAGGGGTTGTCCGGATCGAGGACGGTCGACTCCACCGGCCGGTCGAACAGTGCCTCCGGGTGGTGGACCAGATAGGTGTCCAGCGGGTCGTCGCGGGCGACCAGGACGGCCAGGGCGCCCTGGCCGGATCGGCCCGCACGGCCGGCCTGCTGCCACAGGGACGCGCGGGTGCCGGGGTAGCCGGCGATCAGGACGGCGTCCAGGCCGGAGACGTCGACGCCGAGTTCGAGGGCGGTGGTGGCCGCGAGGCCGAGGAGTTCACCGGAGTGGAGGGCCTGTTCGAGGGCGCGGCGTTCCTCGGGGAGGTAGCCGCCGCGGTAGGCGGCCACGCGCCGGGCCAGGGAGCGGTCGATCTCGGCCAGTCGCTCCTGGGTGATCACCGAGATCAGCTCGGCGCCGCGCCGGGAGCGGACGAAGGCGACGCTGCGGACGCCCTGGAGCGTGAGGTCGGTGAGCAGGTCGGCGGTCTCGGCGGTGGCCGTGCGGCGGACCGGCGCGCCCTTCTCGCCCTGCATCTCCGTGAGCGGGGGCTCCCAGAGGGCGAACACCAGTTCCCCTCGGGGGGAGGCGTCGTCGGCGACCTCGACCACCGGCAGCCCGGTGAGCCGCCGGGCGGCCACTGCGGGCTCGGCGGCGGTGGCCGAGGCCAGCAGGAACACGGGAGAGGAGCCGTAGCGTGCGCACAGCCGGCGCAGCCGGCGCAGCACCTGGGCGACATGCGAGCCGAAGACGCCGCGGTAGGTGTGGCACTCGTCGATGACGACGTACTTCAGGGCCTTCAGGAAGGAGGACCAGCGCGGGTGGGACGGGAGTATCCCGCGGTGCAGCATGTCGGGGTTGGTGAGGACGTAGTTGCCGTACTGGCGGATCCACTCGCGTTCCTCGAACGGCGTGTCGCCGTCGTACACGGCCGCCCGCACCGCGTTGCCCAGCGGCTGGGCCAGAGCGCGCACGGAGCGGCACTGGTCGGCGGCCAGGGCCTTGGTGGGTGCGAGATACAGGGCGGTGGCGCCACGGCCGTTCGGAGCCCTGGAACCCTCCAGAAGAGTGGAGAGTACGGGGACCAGATAGGCCAGCGACTTGCCGGAGGCGGTGCCGGTGGCGACGACCACGGATTCGCCGTCCAGGGCGTGCTCGGCGGCCCGTGCCTGATGCTCCCACGGGTGCTCGATGCCCGCGGCCCGCACGGCGGCCACGACCTGCGTGGAGATCCGGTCGGGCCAGACGGCATGGCGGCCCTCACGCGGGGGCAAGTGCTCCGTATGAGTGATGCGCGAGGCCCGGCTCGGACCCGAGGCGAGCCGGGCCAGGATTGTGCCCGGGGCCGGGCGGAGCGCGGAGTCCGTCGGGTGTCGATCGGATCGGTGATTCTTGGCCATCGGCACCGAGTGTGTCACCGGCGTGACGGACAATGGGCTCAAGGCGTCGTGCACGCCTGCCGGTAAGTGATTGAATGCCATGGCGGCTGGCGAACCTCCCGGGGGCTCCGCCGAGGTGCCCAAGGGTGACCGCTCGATAGCAAGGTGCTGGAGGATCCGTGGACCTGTCCCTGTCGACCGAGACCGTCGGCGATCGCACGATCGTCAAGGTCGGTGGCGAAATCGACGTATATACCGCGCCCAAGCTGCGGGAGCAGCTGGTCGAGCTGGTGAACGACGGGAATTTCCACCTCGTCGTCGACATGGAGGGCGTGGACTTCCTCGACTCCACCGGACTCGGCGTGCTGGTCGGCGGCCTGAAGCGGGTGCGTGCCCATGAGGGCTCCCTGCGTCTGGTGTGCAACCAGGAGCGCATTCTCAAGATCTTCCGCATCACCGGTCTGACCAAGGTGTTCCCCATTCACACCTCGGTCGCGGAAGCGGTGGAGGCCACCGACTGATCGCCGATGCCGGGCCCGCGCGGCCCGGCTCGGCACGGTTCAACCGGGGGTCCGGGCGCACTGCGGCCGGACCCCGACAGCACGCCCGTAGCTTTGAGGGGGATGCATGGCCACCGTCGAACTCCGCTTCAGCGCGCTGCCCGAGCATGTGCGGACCGCGCGCTTGGTGGCGGCCGCGGTGGCACGCAGGGCCGGAGTGGACGAGGCCGTCCTCGACGAGGTCCGGCTCGCCGTCGGCGAGGCGTGCACGCGCGCGGTGGGGCTGCACCAGAACGCCGGGATCACCTCGCCGGTGAAGGTGCTGCTGATCGAGGAGGAGAAGCAGTTCTCCATCGAGGTCGGCGACGAGGCGCCTCGCTTCGCCCCCGGTGACCGGGCGCCCGGCGAGGACCCGGACGTGGACGCCGAGGAGGACGAGATGGGCCTCGCGGTCATCAGCGGCCTTGTCGACGACGTGGAGGTCACCGCCGGGGAACACGGCGGGCAGATCCGCATGACCTGGCCCACCACACCGCACGCGGTGGCCCCGCTCTCCTGACCCCTGTCACCCGGAAGGCCCTGCCTCAGGCAGGGCCTTTCTGCGTGTGCGGCTGTCAGTGCCCCCGCCTACAGTGGTTGCGTCAGGAGTTCCTACCGACCCGTAGTGTTCCCGGCGATGCGTTTCGTGAATTCCTTCACGATCGGGGTGCTCGCCGGGTGATCGACTAAATGGATCAACGGTCAATGTCTTCAGGGCATTACTGCTTGAATGTAAATTCCATTTACCGCGCACTGTTTTGATCAGGTTCCGGTACCTACAATCCGTCCACATCTTGAGCTCAGCCCAAGCGTCAAGGAGGACGAATGGCGGGGCTTTCTACCCCTCATCAGATGGATCACCCCACGACCTTCGCGGCCGCGGTCCTGACCGACGGCAATCGCGTTCTCGTAGTGGTCATCGCGGTCGTTGCGCTGGCCGCCCTGGTGGTCGCGGGGATGTTGTTGCGCCAGGTGCTCGCGGCGGGCAAGGGCACCGACAGCATGAAGAAGATCGCGGCGGCCATCCAGGAAGGCGCCAACGCCTATCTGGCCCGGCAGCTGCGCACGCTCGGCGTATTCGCCGTGGTCGTGTTCTTCCTGCTCATGCTGCTGCCCGCGGACGACTGGAATCAGCGCGCCGGACGGTCGGTGTTCTTCTTGATCGGTGCTGCCTTCTCGGCAGCCACCGGTTATATCGGCATGTGGCTCGCCGTGCGCAGCAATGTGCGCGTCGCCGCGGCCGCACGGGAAGCCACGCCGGCGGAAGGCGAACCGGAAAAGGATCTCACCGAGGTCTCGCACAAAGCGATGAAGATCGCTTTCCGTACCGGCGGCGTCGTCGGCATGTTCACGGTGGGGCTCGGTCTGCTGGGCGCCTCCTGCGTGGTGCTGGTGTACGCGGCCGACGCGCCGAGGGTGCTGGAGGGCTTCGGCCTCGGTGCCGCTCTGATCGCCATGTTCATGCGTGTCGGCGGCGGCATCTTCACCAAGGCCGCCGACGTCGGCGCCGACCTGGTCGGCAAGGTCGAGCAGGGCATCCCGGAGGACGATCCGCGCAATGCCGCGACCATCGCCGACAACGTGGGCGACAACGTCGGCGACTGCGCAGGCATGGCGGCCGACCTCTTCGAGTCGTACGCCGTAACCCTGGTGGCCGCGCTGATCCTGGGCAAGGTGGCCTTCGGCGACGCCGGGCTGGCGTTCCCGCTGCTGGTGCCCGCGATCGGCGTGGTCACGGCCATGATCGGCATCTTCGCGGTGGCCCCGCGCCGGTCCGACCGCAGTGGCATGTCGGCGATCAACCGGGGCTTCTTCGTCTCGGCGGTGATCTCCCTCGTCCTCGTCGCGGCGGCGGTCTTCATCTACCTCCCGGGTTCGTACGCCGAACTCGACGGGGTCACCGACGCGGCCATCCAGGACAAGGGCGGCGACCCGCGGATCCTTGCGCTTGTCGCGGTGGCCATCGGCATCCTGCTGGCCGCCGTCATCCAGCAGCTGACCGGCTACTTCACCGAGACCACCCGCCGCCCGGTGAGGGACATCGGCAAGACCTCCCTCACCGGCCCGGCCACCGTCATCCTCGCCGGTATCGCCATCGGCCTCGAATCGGCCGTCTACACCGCACTGTTGATCGGTCTGAGCGTCTACGGCGCCTTCCTGCTCGGCGGTACGTCGATCATGCTGGCGCTGTTCGCGGTGGCGCTGGCCGGCACCGGTCTGCTCACCACGGTCGGTGTCATCGTCGCCATGGACACCTTCGGGCCGGTCTCCGACAACGCCCAGGGCATCGCCGAGATGTCCGGGGACGTCCGGGGCGCGGGCGCGCAGGTGCTCACCAACCTCGACGCCGTCGGCAACACCACCAAGGCCATCACCAAGGGCATCGCCATCGCCACCGCCGTCCTGGCGGCGGCCGCGCTCTTCGGGTCGTACCGCGACGCGATCATCACCGGCGCGCGGGACGTCGGGGAGCAACTCGGCGGCGAGGGCGCGGCGATGACCCTGTCGATGGACATCTCCCAGCCCAACAACCTCGTCGGTCTCATCGCGGGCGCCGCGGTCGTCTTCCTCTTCTCGGGGCTGGCGATCAACGCCGTGTCGCGGTCGGCGGGTTCGGTGGTCTTCGAGGTGCGCCGGCAGTTCCGGGAACGGCCCGGGATCATGGACTACACCGAGCAGCCCGAGTACGGCAAGGTCGTCGACATCTGTACCAGGGACGCGCTCAGGGAACTGGCCACGCCGGGCCTGCTCGCCGTGATGGCGCCCATCTTCATCGGCTTCACGCTCGGCGTCGGCCCGCTCGGCGCGTACCTCGCGGGCGCGATCGGCGCGGGCACGCTGATGGCGGTCTTCCTCGCCAACTCCGGTGGCGCGTGGGACAACGCCAAGAAACTCGTCGAGGACGGGCATCACGGCGGCAAGGGCAGCGAGGCGCACGCGGCGACCGTGATCGGCGACACCGTCGGCGACCCGTTCAAGGACACCGCGGGTCCCGCCATCAACCCGCTGCTGAAGGTGATGAACCTGGTGTCGCTGCTCATCGCGCCGGCGATCATCAAGTTCTCCTACGGCGCCGACAGGAGTATGGGCGTGCGCATCCTGGTCGCGGTGCTGGCGTTCGTGGTGATCGTGGGTGCGGTGTACGTCTCCAAGCGGCGCGGTATCGCCATGGGCGACGAGGACGAGTCCGGAACCGCCTCGAAGTCGGCTGATCCCGCGGTGGTTTCGTAGTCCGGCGTACGACGGCCGCTCCAAGGGGCGGGCGGGCGGCGCGTGTTGACGTGCCGTCCGCCCGCCTCGTTCTGTACGCCCGTACCGGACGGCCCTGTCGTGAGCCTTCTCTCCCTTGGTGTAAATGGTGACAAAACCGGACAGAGCAGACGCTTGTTCTGCGGGTGTCGCCCGTTTGGCGTGTATGTTCCGGGGCCGAGGGCCATGGAAAGGGACCAATCCGGTGAACAAGAAGCTCGCGGCCGCACTGTCCGGCGGTGCGGTACTGGTACTGGCGCTGTCGGGATGCAGCAGTGACGACGGCAACGAGAAGCTGGACGCCTGGGCCAAGCAGGTCTGCGACGCCGTGCAGCCGCAGGCGAAGAAGATCGAGGCCGCCAACGAGGCCATCAAGAAGGAAGCCTCGGACAACAGCACGCCGGCCGAGGTCCAGAAGGCAGACTCGCAGGCCTTCCAGGACATGTCCGACGCGTACAAGGCGATCGGCGCGGCCGTCGACAAGGCCGGGCCCCCGGACGTCGAGAACGGCGAGAAGAAGCAGCAGGACGCGGTCAAGGAGCTCAACTCCATCTGGGCGTCGTACGCCTCGCTGAAGAAGCAGGTGGACGACCTGAACACCAAGGACCAGGCCAAGTTCGCCGACGGCCTGAAGGACATCGCCACCGAGCTGGACAAGCTCAGCAAGAGCGGCAACGACGCCCTGACGACCCTGGAGGAGGGCGAGGTCGGCCAGGCGATGAGCAAGCAGGCCAGCTGCCAGCGCGCCTCCGCCCCGGCCTCGGCCCCGGCGACGAACGGCTGATCCTCGTGGGCCGGCCTCGCGGGAGCGGCCCGAAGAGCTGAGCCTTCGGCGGAGGGCCGTCACAATGGGGGGCGTGAGTGATGCCACCCCGTCCCCCCTGCCCTCCGCCGACCGCCCCGACGTCGCCGTCCGGCTGCGCGCGGCCCTGCTCGCCGCCGACTTCACCGCCGACGGACTGCTCGAACTCCTCGGCGCCCCCGCCTACGCCGCCCTCGCCCGCAGCGAGACCGTGCCGGCGCTGCGGGCGACGCGGGGGGACACGCCCCTGGAAGTGCTGACGCGGCTGTTCCTGCTCCAGGAGCCGGCCCCGCGCGCCCGGGTCGCGGACGTGCTGCCCGTCGCCGAGTGCCTGGACAGCGGCTGGCTGTTGCCGGCCGGCGGCGACGAGGTGGCCGCGACCGTCGACGTACGGCCGTACGGCGGGCCCGACGGCGAGGACTGGTTCATCGTGTCCGACCTGGGCTGCGCCGTCGGCGGGGCCGGCGGCATCGGGAGCCGCCACGAGGGCGTCGTGCTCGGCGTCGGCGGCGCCTCCACGACGCTGGCCGGCATCACCGTCCGTACGCCCGTCGCCTCCGCCCTGGACCTCGGCACCGGCTCCGGCATCCAGGCGCTGCACGCCGCGCAGCACGCCACGCGCGTGACGGCGACCGACCTCAACCCGCGCGCCCTGCACATCACCGGGCTCACGCTCGCGCTGTCCGGCGCCCCGGCTGCGGATCTGCGCGAGGGCTCGCTGTTCGAGCCGCTGCCCGACGACGACACGTACGACCTGATCGTCTCCAACCCGCCCTTCGTGATCTCGCCCGGCGCCCGCCTGACGTATCGCGACGGCGGCATGTCCGGGGACGATCTGTGCCGCTCGCTCGTTCAGGGAGCGGGGGAACGGCTGAACGTGGGCGGGTTCGCGCAGTTCCTCGCCAACTGGCAGCACGTCGAAGGGGAGGACTGGCAGGACAGGATCAGGTCGTGGGTGCCGCGCGGGTGCGATGCCTGGATCGTGCAGCGCGAGGTGCAGGACATCACTCAGTACGCCGAGCTGTGGCTCCGGGACGCCGGTGACCACCGCGGTGACCAGGCCGAGTACCAGACGCGGTACGACGCGTGGCTGGACGAGTTCGAGGCGCGCAAGGTGAAGGCCGTCGGGTTCGGCTGGATCACCCTGCGCCGGACGGACGCCGTCGAACCCTCCCTAACGGTGGAGGAGTGGCCGCACCCGGTCGAGCAGCCCCTGGGCGACACCGTGCGCGCCCACTTCGAGCGCCTGGACTATCTGCGCGGACGCGACGACGCGGCCCTGCTGGAGGACCGGTTCAGGCTGGCCGCAGAGGTCGTGCAGGAGCAGGTCGGGCTGCCCGGCGCCGAGGACCCGGAGCACGTGGTGCTGCGGCAGAACCGCGGCATGCGCCGGGCCACCAAGGTCGACACGGTCGGCGCGGGCTTCGCCGGGGTGTGCGACGGCTCGCTGAGCGCCGGCCGCATCCTGGACGCCATCGCCCAGCTGATCGGCGAGGACCCGGTCCGTCTGCGCGACCGCACGCCCGCACAGATCCGGGTGCTGGTGGAGCAGGGCTTCCTGGAGCCTGGGGCCTGACGCGCGGCTGACCGCGGTGCCGCGCCCCGGTCCACGTCCCCCTCACCGTCGAGATCGCGTCGATCTGTACGACGGTCGCGCACAGTGGCGGACGCCCGCGCCGCGCCCGGCGTGGACGGGTGCGGCCGAAGGCGTACGCATCGCCATGTCGGCCGCTCGTTCACCCGGGGTTCGCCTTCAGGCCGCCCGCGCGTGTCAATGTCACGGCGGCTGGGCACGCGGGACGTGAGAAAAGGGGCGGGCGGCCATGGAGAGCGGACCGGCGATCTTCGCGGGAGGGGTGTTCGCCCTGTTCGGAGGCGCCCTGCTGGTGTGGACGGCGGTCCGCGTGCGGCACCGGGAACCCGTCGCGGACGGGGTGCGGCAGTTCCTGTCGGCCGGTGTCTGCGGTGTCGTGGCGGTGATCGCGCTCGCCGTCTGCGTGTGGTGCTTCACTCAGATCTGAGGGGTGCGCGGGCCGCGGGCCGGTCCTTCGACGCTCCGGGCGCACCGTGCCGACGGTTGCGCAACGGATGATCGTCGGCCTGGCCCGATCGGGCGTAGACGCAGGTCCGGGCGGGCCGGGCGGTGAGCGCGGGCGTCCCGAAGGCCTCCCGCAGACGGCCCGGAAATGCCGGGCGGGCGGCCTGGAAGCGCGTGCTCCGACGTAATAGGGAGAGCACACTCCGGATAGATCGGAACGAACCGCTGGACACTCCGGGCGGCAGGAAGGGCGGTAGTCGGGTTACCGTTCGAGTGGCCGTTGCGGGCTTTTCCCGTTTGACACGGGGGCGGGATGTACCGTCACACTCCGCAGCGTCACCACCCGACCCCGGGAAGCAAGGCCCTGGGGAGGCCCCAGCGTCGACCGGAGAGAAGAGCGAAGTTGTCCCCGACCAGCGAGACCGCGAATGGCGGCCGCCGACTCGTGATCGTCGAGTCGCCTGCCAAGGCGAAGACGATCAAGAGCTACCTCGGCCCCGGCTACACCGTCGAGGCGAGCGTCGGGCACATCCGTGATCTTCCGAACGGCGCCGCGGAGGTGCCGGAGAAGTACACCGGCGAGGTCCGCCGCCTCGGTGTGGACGTCGAACACGACTTCGAGCCGATCTATGTGGTCAACGCCGACAAGCGGGCCCAGGTCAAGAAGCTCAAGGACCTGCTGAAGGAGTCCGACGAGCTCTACCTCGCCACCGATGAGGACCGCGAGGGCGAGGCCATCGCCTGGCACCTCCAAGAGGTGCTCAAGCCCAAGGTCCCGGTCAAGCGGATGGTCTTCCACGAGATCACCAAGTCCGCGATCCAGGCCGCCGTGGCCAACCCGCGCCAGCTCAACCAGAAGCTCGTCGACGCCCAGGAGACCCGCCGCATCCTCGACCGCCTGTACGGCTACGAGGTCTCGCCGGTGCTGTGGAAGAAGGTCATGCCGAAGCTGTCGGCGGGCCGCGTCCAGTCGGTCGCCACCCGGCTCGTCGTGGAGCGGGAACGCGAGCGCATCGCGTTTCGTTCTGCCGAGTACTGGGACCTGACGGGCACCTTCGCGACCGGCCGCGCGGGGGACGTCTCGGACCCGTCGGCGCTGGTCGCGCGCCTGCAGACCGTCGACGGCAGGCGGGTCGCGCAGGGCCGTGACTTCGACTCCCTGGGACAGCTCAAGAGCGCGAACACCCTCCACCTCGACGAGGCGAACGCCCGCGCGCTGGCCGCCGCCCTGGAGAACACCCGCTTCTCCGTGCGGTCCGTCGAGTCCAAGCCGTACCGCCGCTCGCCGTACGCCCCGTTCCGTACGACGACCCTCCAGCAGGAGGCCTCGCGCAAGCTCGGCTTCGGCGCGAAGGCCACCATGCAGGTCGCCCAGAAGCTGTACGAGAACGGCTTCATCACCTACATGCGTACGGACTCCACGACGCTGTCGGACACCGCGGTCTCGGCCGCCCGTGCGCAGGTCACGCAGCTGTACGGCGCCGACTACCTGCCGGCCCAGCCGCGCACGTACGCCGGGAAGGTCAAGAACGCGCAGGAGGCGCACGAGGCGATCCGCCCCTCGGGTGATCGTTTCCGCACGCCCGCCGAGACCGGTCTGACCGGCGACCAGTTCAAGCTCTACGAGCTGATCTGGAAGCGGACCGTCGCCTCCCAGATGAAGGACGCGACCGGCAACAGCGTGACCGTGAAGATCGGCGGCGCCGCCGCCGACGGCCGGGACGTCGAGTTCAGCGCGTCCGGCAAGACGATCACCTTCCACGGCTTCCTGAAGGCCTACGTCGAGGGCGCCGACGACCCGAACGCCGAGCTGGACGACCGCGAGCGCAGGCTGCCGCAGGTCGCCGAGGGCGACGCCCTCACGGCCGAGGAGATCACCGTCGACGGCCACGCCACCAAGCCGCCGGCCCGCTACACCGAGGCCAGCCTGGTCAAGGAGCTCGAAGAGCGCGAGATCGGCCGCCCGTCGACGTACGCGTCGATCATCGGCACGATCCTCGACCGCGGCTATGTCTTCAAGAAGGGCACGGCCCTGGTGCCGTCCTTCCTGTCCTTCGCCGTGGTCAACCTCCTGGAGAAGCACTTCGGCCGGCTCGTCGACTACGACTTCACCGCCAGGATGGAGGACGACCTCGACCGCATCGCGCGCGGCGAGGCCCAGTCCGTGCCGTGGCTGAAGCGCTTCTACTTCGGTGAAACCGTGCCCGACAGCGGCTTCGCCGCGGGGAGCGAGGGCGGCGCGGCCGACGCCGGCAACGGCGACGGGGACCACCTCGGCGGCCTCAAGGAGCTGGTGACCGACCTGGGCGCGATCGACGCGCGCGAGGTGTCGTCGTTCCCGGTCGGCAACGACATCGTGCTGCGGGTCGGGCGCTACGGCCCGTACATCGAGCGCGGCGAGAAGGACGCGGAGGGCCACCAGCGGGCCGACATCCCCGAGGATCTGGCGCCCGACGAGCTGACCGTCGAGCTGGCCGAGGAACTCCTGGCCAAGCCGAGCGGCGACTACGAGCTGGGCACCGACCCGGTCAGCGGCCACACGATCGTCGCCAAGGACGGCCGTTACGGCCCGTACGTCACCGAGGTGCTCCCCGAGGGCACCCCCAAGACCGGCAAGAACGCCGTCAAGCCGCGCACGGCCTCGCTGTTCAAGACCATGGCCCTGGACACGGTGACCCTGGACGACGCGCTCAAGCTGATGTCGCTGCCGCGCGTGGTCGGCGCGGACGCCGAGGGGCAGGAGATCACCGCCCAGAACGGCCGCTACGGTCCGTACCTGAAGAAGGGCACGGACTCGCGGTCCCTGCAGTCCGAGGACCAGCTGTTCACGATCACGCTGGAAGAGGCGCTGGCGATCTACGCCCAGCCCAAGCAGCGCGGTCGCGCGGCCGCCAAGCCGCCGCTGAAGGAACTGGGCGAGGACCCGGTCAGCGGCAAGCCGGTCGTGGTCAAGGACGGCCGCTTCGGCCCGTACGTCACCGACGGGGAGACCAACGCGACCCTGCGCTCCGGCGACAGCGTCGAGACGATCACCCCGGAGCGCGGCTTCGAGCTGCTCGCCGAGAAGCGCGCGAAGGCGCCCGCCAAGAAGACGGCGAAGAAGGCTCCGGCGAAGAAGACGACGACGGCCAAGAAGACCGCCGCCAAGAAGACGACAACGGCGAAGAAGACCGCGGCCGCGAAGAAGACGACGACGGCCAAGAAGACGGCCGCCAAGAAGACCGCGGCATCCTCGGCGCCCACCGAGGACTGATCCCGTCGGGCTTGCGGACAGGGCGCTCAACGAGCCCTGAGTGTTCGCTGAGCGAACGTCCCGGTGCCGCCGAGGTGCCGGGACGTTCGTGTGTTCGGGCGGCGCCGCTGAGTGTCGGCCGGTCCCGATAGGCTGATACGCATGACGCGAGCCGAGCAGCCAACGGCCCACCACCCCGCCCCCGACGACGCACTCGTCGCGGACTCCCGCGAGCGCGCGGTCCGCTCTCTGTTGCGCACCCCGCAGCTGAAGCGGCTGTGGAGCGCTCAGCTGGTGGGGGGTGTCGGCGACACCCTCGCCCTGCTGGTGCTGGTGCTCCTCGCACTCCAGGCGGCGATCACCGAGGGCTCCTTCGGGGGCGGCTACCGGGGCGTGGCGTTCGCAGTGGCGACCGTCTTCGGAGCGCGCGTCCTCGCGACGCTGCTGTTCGGCGCGGTCCTGCTCGGGCCGCTGACCTCCCTCACCGCCCAGGAGGGCCCGCTCGACCGCCGCTGGACCATGGTCGGCGCCGACGGTGTGCGGGTGGCCCTGCTGATCGTCGCGCCACTGTGGATCGACTGGACGCCCGACAACGCCCTGGCCGCCCTGCTGGTCACCGTCTTCGTGTCCGGCGTCGCCGAGCGCTTCTGGACGGTGAGCCGGGAGAGCGCGGCCCCCGCGCTGCTGCCCGCCCCGCCGCTGGAGGGCGCGACCGTACGGCCGCTGCCCGACCACATGGACGCCCTGCGCCGGCTGGCACTGCGCACGAGCTTCGTGGCGATCCCGATCGCCGCCGCCGCGCTCGTCGCCGCGGCCCTGCTGAACAACCTGCTGGGCTCGGGCATCGAGTGGTTCGCCCAGCACCAGGCGGCGCTCGGCTCCTACGTCGCGGCCGGCCTGTTCGCCGCGTCCCTGTCCGTGGTGACCTTCCTGGAACTGCCCGACACGCGCACCCCGCGCGCGCGGTCGCCGCTGGAGGGGCTGCGCCGCCCGCGCACCGGTACCGGCGCCGACAAGGGCCGCACCGGCGCGATCTCGCTGCTGGTCCTCACCTGCGCCGCCGTGGCGGGCGCGGTGGCGGCCGCCGTCTCAGTCGCCGTACTGCAGGCCAAGGACCTGGGCGGCGGCCCGGTGCTCTACGGACTGTTCGTGCTGGCACTGACCGGCGGTGTCGTCGTGGGCATCCGTACGGCGCCCAAGGCGCTGGTGTCGCTGTCGCGGCGCCGTCTGCTGGCGCTGGCCACCGCGTTCACCGGCCTGGCGCTGCTGGCCGCGGGCCTCGTCCCGGACGTCACCACCGTGCTGCTGATCCTCGCCCTGGCGGGCGTCGGCGCGGGCGGAGCCGCGAACATCGGGCACGCCCTGCTCGACCAGGAGGTCGAGGACTTCCGCCGCGCCCGCACCACCGACCACCTGCACGCGGTGGTCCGCGTCCTCGTGGCGCTCGGCGTGCTGATCGCCCCCGTGATCGCGGGGCTGATCGGCCCGCACCGCCTGGAGAACGGCAGGTTCGTCTTCGCCCACGGCGGTGCCGCCTTCACCCTGATGCTCGTCGGCGCGCTGCTGCTCCCCGTGGCCGCGCTCGTGCTGGCCAAGCTCGACGACCGCTCCGGCGTGCCGCTGCGCAACGACCTGCGCGACGCGCTGCTCGGCGGCGACGACCCCGTACAGGTGCCCGCGGGCACCGGCTTCTTCATCGCCCTGGAGGGCGGCGACGGCGCCGGGAAGTCCACCCAGGCCGAGGCGCTCGCCGAGTGGATCCGGGCCAAGGGCCACGAGGTCGTCCTCACCCGCGAGCCGGGGGCCACACCCGTCGGCAAGCGGCTGCGCTCGATCCTCCTCGACGTGTCCTCGGCCGGCCTGTCGCACCGCGCGGAGGCGCTGCTGTACGCCGCGGACCGCGCCGAGCACGTCGACACCGTCGTACGGCCCGCCCTGGAGCGCGGCGCGGTGGTGATCACCGACCGGTACATCGACTCCTCGGTGGCCTACCAGGGCGCGGGCCGGGATCTCTCCCCGGTCGAGATCGCCCGGATCAACCGCTGGGCGACCCACGGGCTCGTCCCGCACCTCACCGTGCTGCTGGACGTGTCGCCGGAGGCCGCCCGCGAGCGGTTCACCGAGGCGCCCGACCGCCTGGAGTCGGAGCCGCTGGAGTTCCACACGCGCGTGCGCTCGGGATTCCTGACGCTGGCCGCCGCCGACCCCGGCCGCTACCTGGTGGTCGACGCCGGCCAGGAGCCCGAAGCCGTCACCACCGTGATCCGGCACCGCCTGGACACCGTGCTGCCGCTGTCCGAGGCCGAGATCGAGGCTCGCGAGGAGGCGCGCCGCAAGGCCGAGGAGGCGGCCCGCCGCAAGGCCGAGGAGGAGGCCGCCCGCAAGGCCGAGGAGGAGCGCCTGGAGCGCGAGCGCCAGGAGCAGCTCGCCAAGCTGCGCGCCGAGGAGGAGGAGCGCAAGCGGCGCGAGCTGGAGGAGGCCCAGCGCCGCGAGGCGGAGCGCCAGGCCGAGGAGGCCCGCCGGCGCGCCGAGGAAGCCGCCAAGCGCGCCGAGGAGGAACGTCAGCGCCTGCTCGCCGAGGAGAAGGCCCGTGCCGAGGCGGAGGCCCGCCGCAAGGCCGAGGAGGAGGAGCGCCGCCGTCGGGCCGAGGAGGAGGCCCGGCTGCGCGCCGAGGCCGAGGAGCGGCGGCTGGAGAAGCAGCGCAAGGCCGAGGAGGCCCTGCTGCGGGCCGAGCAGGCACGCCGCGCCGCCGAGCAGGCCGCGGCCGCCGCGGCGGCCGGCCCCAAGCCGCCCGCGCCGCCCGTGGGCGCGCCGGAGGCGGCGACCGTGCAGACGCCCGTGGTCACCCCGGAGGAGGCCCGCGCGACCTCGCGCGGCGCGGGGGACGCGTCGGCCCGGCCGTCACGCGCGGCCGAGGAGACGGCCGTGCTGCGGCCGGTGCGGGACGGCGACGGCGAGGCTGGCCGGTCGGCCGCCGCCGGTCGGGAGACGCGGGGCGACGGGCGGGTGCCGGGTCGGCCCAGGGCATCCGACGCCTCCGAGGCGGAAGTGACCGCGGAGCTGCCGCAGCCGCCCGAGCCGCAGCCGCCCGTACCGCAGTCGGCGGCCGAGGAGACTGCCGTGCTGCCGCAGATGCCCTCGGGCGCGGCGGACGAGACGGCGGTGCTGCCGCCCGTGGTGCCGGGTGCCGCGGACGAGACGGCGGTGCTGCCGCAGGTGCCGGGCGGGGATCCGGCGGACCGTGTGCCGCCGGGCTTCTTCCGTGACGAGCGGCCGGAGGCCGGGGCGGACGGTGTCCAGGACCGCACGCGTGAGCTGCCGCAGGTCGACGCCGAGGGCGCGCCGCGTCGCCGTCCGCGCTCCGACTGGGCGGAGGAGACGCCGCTGGACGATCTGCCCAGCCTGGCGGACGAGCTGCTCGGCCCGCGCGCCGACGAGGACCGGGACGACGAGCCCGGCCGGGGCCGGGGGCGTCGAGGCTGAGGGGTGAGGAGTGCGGGACGGGCGGCCGGCTTCTCGGCCTTGGGGGCTCTGCGGGGCTTCGGGGGACGGGCCGGCGGCACGCGCCGAACCACCTCCGCCCGGCCGCGGGGGCGGCTCGCGGCCCCACGGATCCGAGGCCGCGGCGGCGGGACGGAGTCCGTGCGGACCGCGTTGTCAGTGGGTGCCCGCACAATGGATGCGGCAACACGAAGCGTGACGAAAGGGCGGGCTGACCCATGACCGTGTGGGACGACCTGGTCGGGCAGGAGAAGGTGAGCGAGCAGCTCGCCGCCGCTGCCCGGGACGCCGACGCCCTGGTCACCGCGGCCGTCACCGGCACCGCGCCGCCGGAGGCGTCGAAGATGACGCACGCGTGGCTGTTCACCGGACCGCCGGGAGCGGGCCGCACACAGACGGCGCGGGCGTTCGCCGCCGCCCTGCAGTGCGTGAGCCCCGACCGCGCCCTCGGCGGAGTGCCCGGCTGCGGGTTCTGCGACGGCTGCCACACCGCCCTGATCGGCACGCACGCCGACGTCACCACGGTCGCCGCCGTCGGCACGCAGATCCTCGCCGACGACATGCGCGACACCGTCCGCAAGTCGTTCACGTCACCGGCGACCGGCCGCTGGCAGGTCATCCTGGTCGAGGACGCCGAGCGGCTGAACGAGAAGTCGGCGAACGCAGTCCTGAAGGCCGTGGAGGAACCCGCCCCGCGCACGGTCTGGCTGCTGTGCGCGCCCTCCCTGGAGGACGTGCTGCCCACCATCCGCTCCCGCTGCCGCCACCTGAACCTGCGCACGCCCTCGGTGGACGCCGTGGCCGACATGCTCATGCGGCGCGACGGCATCGAGCCCGCGGTCGCCGCCGCCGCGGCCCGTGCCACCCAGGGTCATGTCGACCGCGCCCGCCGCCTGGCCACGGACCCGGCCGCGCGGGAGCGCCGGACGGCCGTGCTCAAACTGCCGCTGCGGGTGGAGGACATCGGCGGGGCGCTCAGGGCCGCTCAGGAACTGGTGGACGCCGCCGCGGAGGACGCCAAGCAGCTCGCCGAGGAGCTCGACACCAAGGAGACCGAGGAGCTGAAGGCGGCGCTGGGCGCGTCCCAGGGCGGGCGGATGCCGCGCGGCACGGCCGGTGTGATCAAGGACCTTGAGGACAAGCAGAAGCGCCGCAGGACCCGCACCCAGCGCGACAGCCTCGACCTGGCCCTGACCGACCTCACCGGCTTCTACCGCGACGTCCTGGCCCTCCAGCTCGGCTCGCGGGTCGCCCTGGCCAACACCGACGCCGAAGACGTCCTGGAGCGCCTGGCCCGCTCCGGCACCCCGGAGTCGACCCTGCGCCGCATCGAGGCGATCGGCGCGTGCCGTGACGCGCTCGACCGCAATGTGGCTCCGCTGCTGGCGGTGGAGGCGATGACGATGGCTCTCAGATCGGGCTGACCGCGGCCGGTGCTCCCCGGTCGAGCCGATCCCGCCCGGGTTCTCGGCCCGGCTCGGCCCGGCTCGGCCCGGCTCGGCCCGGCGAGCACGGCTTCGGGGCGGTCCCCGCAGATTGACGCCGTACCCCGTCCGTGGCACAACGCACACGCAGGGCATTCGAGCCGTCGCGCACAGTTACGCTCGCGGAATGGACACAAGGCGCATCCTTCGCAGACCCCGTACCGCCGCCGCCCTCTTCGCCGCCGCCGCGCTGCTCGTCTCCGCCTGTTCCTCGGGCAGCGCGTCGGGTTCGTCCTCCTCGGCGGCGCACGCGGGGCTGGCGGCGCTGCCCCGGGCGACGCCGTCCGCGCTGGCCCCGTACTACGCGCAGCGGCTGAGCTGGCGCAGCTGCGGTGTGCCCGGCTTCGAGTGCGCCACGCTGAAGGCGCCGCTGGACTACGCCGACCCCGGCCGAGGCGACGTGCGGCTCGCGGTCGCCCGCAAGAAGGCCACCGGGCCGGGCGAGCGGCTCGGCTCGCTGCTGGTGAACCCGGGCGGGCCGGGCGGCTCGGCGATCGGCTACCTCCAGGCGTACGCGGGGATCGGCTATCCGGAGGAGGTGCGCGCCCAGTACGACATGGTCGCGATCGACCCGCGCGGCGTCGCCCGCAGCGAGCCCGTCGAGTGCCTGGACGGGCCGGACATGGACGCGTACACGCAGACGGACACCACGCCCGACGACGCCGGGGAGGTGGACGAGCTGGTCGGCGAGTACAAGAAGTTCGCCGAGGGCTGCGGGGCGGACGCGCCGAAGCTGCTGCGGCATGTCTCCACCGTCGAGGCGGCCCGGGACATGGACATCCTGCGGGAGGCGCTGGGCGACGAGAAGCTGACGTACGTGGGGGCGTCGTACGGGACGTTCCTCGGGGCCACGTACGCCGGGCTGTTCCCGGAGCGGGCCGGGCGGCTGGTGCTGGACGGCGCGCTGGATCCCTCGCTGCCCGCGCGCAGGCTGAACCTGGATCAGACGGCGGGCTTCGAGACGGCGTTCCGGGCGTTCGCGAAGGACTGTGTGCGCCAGCCGGACTGTCCGCTCGGCGGTCCGGCCACGACGCCCGAGCAGGCCGGGCGCACGCTCACGGCGTTCTTCGAGAAGCTCGACGCACGGCCGATCCCGACCGGCGACATCGACGGCCGCAGGCTCGGCGAGTCGCTGGCCACCATGGGTGTGCTGGCAGGGATGTACGACGAGGCGTCCTGGACGCAGGTGCGCGAGGCGCTGACCTCGGCGATGCGGCACAACGACGGAGCGGGCCTGCTGATGCTCTCCGACGCCTACTACGAGCGCGAGGCGGGCGGCGAGTACTCGAACCTGATGTTCGCGAACGCCGCCGTGAACTGCCTCGACCTGCCGCCCGACTTCGACGACCCCGACCGGGTGCGCGAGTCGCTGCCCGCGTTCGAGAAGGCGTCCCCGGTCTTCGGCAAGAGTCTCGCGTGGGCCTCGCTGAACTGCGCGTACTGGCCGGTCGCGCCGACCGGTGAGCCGCACCGCATCGAGGCGAAGGGCGCGGCCCCGATCGTCGTGGTCGGCACCACCCGCGACCCGGCGACCCCCTACCGCTGGGCGCGGGCACTGTCCGGTCAGCTCTCCTCCGGCCGGCTGCTCACCTATGTGGGTGACGGCCATACGGCGTACGGCCGCGGCAGTGAGTGCATCGACTCGACGATCAACGCCTTCCTCCTGCGCGGGACCCCGCCGACCGACGGAAAGCGCTGCTCATAGCCCTGCGACCGGTCCCGGGGACCCCTCCTCCGGGGCCGGTGCGAAGCACCCCCGGAAACTGTGTAGACTTACCGACGTTGCCGATCGCACCATAGTGCTGGCAGCGCGCCGCTTTAGCTCAGATGGCCAGAGCAACGCACTCGTAATGCGTAGGTCTCGGGTTCGAATCCCGAAAGCGGCTCCATCGAAACCCCAGGCCGAGCGATTCCGACCTGGGGTTTTCTCGTGCCTCAAGTGCCTGGGGCGAGGGAAGCGGCCATGGACGAGCGGAACGGCTGGATGGCCGCCTACGCCGCCGGCCCGAAAGGGCGGCCCGAAGAACCGACGTGAAGGTCGACGTGAAGGTCGACGTGAAGGTCGACGTGAAAGTCGGGGCTGAAGTTCGTGCGCCGTAAGGAGAGTCGGCGGCGGGAGGCTGTGGGATGGACGAGGATCCCGGTCGCTCACCTCTGCCGACCGGGACCCCCGTGGCCCCCCGGATCCGGCCGCGGCGGCGACACTCCCCCGAGCTCGCGTTCTACGCGCGCACCGTCGGGCCAGATCCGATGAAGTGATCACATCAGGTCGCACCAACGGATCGCTAACATGTGGCCAACGGTTCCCGGCGTCGCTGCCGGTCGGCTGGCGCGAAGCCGGCGGACGGTGGCGGGCGGGCGGCCGGGCCGCGACGCAAAGATGGTGGAACCACGCCCGGGCATCCTGGGAAACCGCCGTAACGGTAGTGGATCACGACGGATTCCGTCGCCTCTCCGCCGGATTTCGTCGACTGCTCAGGGCTGCCGTCCGGTTCGGCCGGGGGACAGATGGCGGGAAATCGCCGTGGAGCAGTGGGAAATAGGCCAGCGACGGCCGTTCCCGCGGGGAGCGCGACCGCTCGGGGCGCGCGGAAAGGCAGTGGGGCGGCGATGGGGGCACCTCCCTGCGCGAGCGGAGCCGGGAGCCCGGGGGAGCGGCGACTCCCACGGCGGGCGCTGCGGTTCGGGCTGCTGGGACCGCCGGTGCTGTACGACGGCGGCGGCGAACGTGCGTCCGGCGGGCCGGCCCGCGGCACCGTACGCAGCGTGCGCAGCGGCAAGGTCCGGTCGCTGCTGGCCGCGCTGCTGCTGGAGCCCGGCCGCGTGGTGCCGGTCGACTCCCTCAAGGACGCGCTGTGGGGCAGCGCGCCACCCGCGTCCGCGCACGCCTCGCTGCACAACCACGTCACCCGGCTGCGCCGTCTCCTCGACGACCCCGAGCGGCTGCGCGCCGTGCCGCCCGGCTATCTGCTGCGTGTCGAGCGGGGGGAGCTGGACGTCGACGTCTTCGACGCGCACGTCGCCGCGGCCCGCGCAGCGCACGCCACCGGGGACTGGGAGCGGACCGTGCGCGAGTGCGCCGCGGCCCTCGCGCTGTGGCGCGGTGCGCCGCTCGGCGGACTGTCCGCCGAGCTCGGCGGATACGCCTTCGTGCAGCGTCTGGCCGAGGCGCGCCTGCTGCTGCTCGAATGGCGCTACGACGCCGAGCTGGCCGTCCCCGGCGGCCGGCCCGACACCCTCGTACCCGAACTCGCGGCCCTCGCCGCCGAGCATCCGCTGCGCGAGACCTACCACCGCCAGCTGATGCTCGCCCTGAACGCCACCGGCCGCCAGGCCGAGGCCCTCGCCGTCCACCGCGACCTGCGCGCCCGCCTCGTCGAGGACCTCGGCATCGAACCGGGCCCCGCGATGCGTGAGGCGCATCTGGAGGTGCTGCGGGGAGGGGGCGGGGAGTCGTCCGACGCCGCCATCGGCACCTCGGCACGAAGCACCCCGCCGGCCGCCGCCGCCGACCAAGGCACCGACCCCGCCCAGGACACCGAACCCGGCCCCGTCGCCCAGGACGCCGACTCCTGCGGGGAAACCGCCCGCACCCAGGCCGCTTCCCCGTCCCACCGCCCCGCCCCGAGCCGCCCCGCCGCCCCCCGGCCCGCCCAACTCCCCCCGCCCCCGGCCCACTTCACCGGCCGTATCCGTATCCGCGACGATCTCCTCGGCACCCTGGCCCGCCCCTCGGCCGTGGCCGTCGTCAGCGGGATGGCCGGGGTCGGCAAGAGCGCGCTCGCCCTGCACGTGGCACACGGGCTGCGGGACCGCTTCCCGGACGGGCAGCTGTACGTGAACCTGCACGGCGCCACCCCGGGCATGACCCCGCTCACCCCCGGCCAGGCCCTCGCCGCGCTGCTGCGCGACCTCGGCACCGAACCCCGCCGCATCCCCGAACACCCCGACGCCGCAGCGGCGTTGCTGCGCTCCCTGCTCGCCCCCGCCCGCACCCTGATGGTGCTGGACGACGCCGCTAACGCCGCGCAGGTACGGCCGCTGCTGCCGGCCGGTCCCGGCTGCGCGGTGATCGTCACCAGCCGCTCACCGCTGACCGCGCTGGACGGGGCGGTCCGCTTCCCGCTCACGCCGCTCAGCGACGTGGACAGCGCCGCCCTGCTGCGGGCGGTCTCCGGCCGCGACGGACTCGACCCCGGCCATCCGCTGGTCGGCCTCACGGGCCGGCTCCCGCTCGCCCTGCGCGTCGTCGCCGCCCGGCTGGCCGCCCGCAGGGCGCTCACCCCGGAGGTGCTCGCCGGTCAACTGGCCGCCACGGAAGGACGTCTGCACCATCTGGAGTACGACGACCTGAGCGTGCGCCGCTCCCTGGCCGTCGCGCACGAGGCGCTCGCCGCCTCCGACCGCGAGGCCGACCGGGACGCGGCCGCCGCCCTCGGCCGGATCGGCGCGCTCGACCTGCCCGCGTACGGTGTTCCGCTGCTCGCCCGGCTCCTCGGCACCGACGAGCGACGCGCCGAGGCCGCGCTCGACCGGCTGGTCGACGTGGCGCTGCTGGAGGAGACGGCGTACGGGCGCTACGCCCCGCACGACCTCGTCCGCGACTTCGCCCGCGAACTCGCCCACGCCGGGCCCGACGGCGAGGCAGCCGGCCGTGGGCCGGACCGCGACACCGCCGTCCGGCCGGACGACGAGACCGCCGCAGCAGCCCTGCGCTGGTACGCGGCCGTCGCCGAACGCATCCTCACCACCATCCTCGAACCCGGTCTCGACCTGGACGACCGCCGCCGGCCGACCGCCGCGCAGCCGCCGGAGCACGCCGCCGACGTCACCGCCGTACCGCCGTTCGGCAGCCCGGAGGAGGCCTTCGCCTGGGCCGACGGGGAACTGGCGAACATCGTGGCCCTGGCGGAGCGGTACGCCGAGGCCGGGCGGGCCACGGACGCCCGCCTCTCCACGCTGCTGCGCCTGCTCTTCCCCTGCCTGCACCGCAGCGGCCGGGTCGCCGAGATGGAGGTGCTCGGGCGGGTCGCGCTCACGGTGGCGCGGCGGCTCGGGGACGCAGCGGCCGAGGCGTACGCGCTGGGCGACCTCGCCGGACTGCACTTCCTCACCGGCCGCCAGACGGAGGCGCTCGCCCTCAACGACCGGGCGTTGGAGATCTGGCGGCGGCTCGACGCGGTCACCCGCATCCGCCGCTGCCTCAACAACCGCGGACTGCTGCTCGAAGGGCTGGGCCGGCACGCCGAGTCGGGCGACGCGCTGCGCCAGAGCCTCGCGTGCTCACGGAAGTTGAACGACCCGCAGGGCGAGGCCGTGACCTACAGCCACCTCGGCAACCTCTACGAGCACACCGACCCGCGCGCCGCCATCGAGCAGCACCGCCGTTCGCTCGCGATCGGGGTCGAGATCGGCGCGGTGATCGTGCAGCACTCCGCGCACTGCAACATCGGCTACGCCCATCTCACCCTCGGCGAACCGGACGCGGCCGTACCGCACTTCGAGGAGAGCCTGCGCATCCTGGGCGGCCACGGCGACTGGCACGGCGAGTCCCAGACCCGGCTGGGCCTGGTGCGTGCCCTGCGCCTGCTCGGGCGTACGGGCCGGGCCGGCCGTGAGTGCGCCGAGCTGATCGGCCGGGCCGACGCCCGCGCCGACGGCTACACCCGCGCCCTCGCCCGCCACCAGCAAGGGCTCCTGCTGCGCGAGCACGGCCGTACGGAGGAGGCCCACAGAGAGTGGCGGGCCGCGCTGGCCGCGCTGGACGGCACCGACGAGAAGGTGATCGTGGCGGAACTGCGGGAAATGCTGGGCGCGGAGGGCTGACCGCTGCCGCTTCGGGGATGCCCTTCCTGCTTGGCCTACTTGGCATCCGCATAGCACTCCACCACCGCCGTGGTGAACGGAAACCGCACCGGCGTCTCTCCGAAAGTCAGCCGTCCCGCCAGCTCCGCCGCCTCGCGGATGGCCCGCACGACGGTGTCGGCCTCCTCGGCCGGGCAGTGCACGATCACCTCGTCGTGCTGGAAGAAGACCAGCTCTGCGGAGAGGTCCGCGCAGGCGCGGCGCAGCGCGGCGAGCAGCAGCAGAGCCCAGTCGGCGGCGCTGCCCTGGACGACGAAGTTGCGGGCGAAGCGGCCGCGGGCGCGGGCGTTGGTGGAGGCGTAGCCCGGCACCCACTCCTGCCCGGAGGTCTCCTCGGACCCCTCGTCCTGGGGGAGCCCGGCCTCCTCGGCGGAGTCGGCCGTGCCCGCAGCGGGTGGGCAGGTCCGCCCGAGCCAGGTCCGCACCAGCCGGCCCTCCTCACCCGCGCGGGCCGCGTCGTCGACATAGGCGACGGCCTTGGGGAAGCGGCGGCGCAGCGCGGCGAGGTTCTTCAGGCCGTCTCCGGATGTCTGGCCGTACACCGCGCCCAGGACGGCGAGTTTGGCCTGCGCGCGGTCGCCGGAGAAGGCGCGGTCGGACACGGACTGGTAGAGGTCGCTCTCGCGGCCCGCCACCTCCATCAGCCCGGGGTCGCGGGAGATCGCGGCGAGCACGCGCGGTTCCATCTGGTCGGCGTCGGCGACGACGAGCCGCCAGCCGGGGTCGGCGACGGCGGCCCGCCGGATGACCCGGGGGATCTGCAGCGCGCCCCCGCCGTTGGTCACCCAGCGCCCGGTCACGGTGCCCCCGGCGACGAACTCCGGCCGGAACCTGCCCTCGCGCACCCAGTCCTGGAGCCAGGACCAGCCGTGGGCGACCCAGATGCGGTACAGCTTCTTGTACTCCAGCAGCGGCTTCACCGCGGGATGGTCCACGTTCTCGAGCTCCCAGCGGCGGGTCGAGGTGACCTTGATCCCTGCCTGGCCGAAGGCCTTGATCACATCGGCGGGCAGATCGGGCCGGACCCGGCGGCCGAATGCGGTGGAGATCTCGTCGGCCAGCTCGGCCAGGCGGCGCGGCTCGCCCCCGCCCGCGTACCGCTCGCCGAGCAGTTCGTGCAGCACGCTCCGGTGGACCTTCGTGCTCCACGGCAGTCCCGCCGCGTTCATCTCGGCGGCCACCAGCAGGCCCGCCGACTCGGCGGCGGTCAGCAGGCGCATGCGGTCCGGGTGCGCGGTCGCGTCGTGGCGGCGCTGCTGATCGGCGTACACCTCGATCAGGTCCCGCAGGGATACGTGCACTCCCTGCGGCTCGAACAGCGGGGACTGCGCGCCCGGTTCGGCCGCACGCTGCCGAGGGTCGGGTGGGACGGGGCCGCCGCGCAGCCGGGCGAGGGCCGCGGCCGCCGAGCGCGGTTCGCCGTACCGTCCCTCGTGGCCGAGCAGCAGGGTCTCGGCGTCCTCGATGTCGTAGCACCGCTCCACCCGCACCCCCGTGGCGAGCAGGCGCGGATAGACCTCGGCGGTGGAGCGCCACACCCAGCGCGCGACCTCGGGCCGCCCGCGCACGGCCTGGGCGAGATCGGGCTCCCAGGTCACCGGCCCCGCGGGCAGCCCGTCCGGACCGAGGGCGGCGACCTCCACGCCACCGTCCTCGGCCGGAGCGAGCGCCCAGCGGTCGGCCATGTCCCCGAGTCTGACACCGAGGTCTGACAACGGCCCCGACCAGCGGCTTCCCCGCTCAGTCCGTGTCCGGCTCCGCGGCCTCGGACTGCTTGGCGACCAGCAGCGCGAGCGCCTGCGACACCCACTGCTCGACCGCCGCCTTGGTGATCCCCAGCCCGTTCAGCAGCCCCTCGCCGTTCTCGAACTCCAGCAGGGCCAGCAGGACGTGCTCGGTCCCGATGTGGTTGTGGCCGAGGCGCAGGGCCTCGCGGAAGGTGAGCTCCAGGACCTTCTTGGCGTCGGGCCCGTAGGGCACCAGCTCGGGCGCGTCCTCGACGGCCGGCGGCAGCGCGGCGTGGGCCGCCTGGCGGACGGTGTCGAGCAGCACGCCCTGGGCGGTGATGGCCTTCGCGGCGAGGCCGTCCGGCTCGGCGAGCAGACCGAGGACCAGATGCTCGGGCCGCCCCTCGGCGTTGCGTGCGGCGACGGCCTCGTTGTGCGCGGCCATGACCGTGTTCCGCGCGCGCGGGGTGTAGCGGCTGAAGCCCTGGCTGGGGTCGAGGTCGGCCGACTCCTTGGGCACGAACCGCTTCTGGGCGGCCTGCCGGGTGACGCCCATGCTCTTGCCGATGTCGGTCCAGGAGGCCCCCGAGCGCCGGGCCTGGTCCACGAAGTGGCCGATCAGGTGGTCGGCCACGTCGCCCAGGTGCTCACCGGCGAGCACGGCGTCCTGGAGCTGGTCGAGCGGTTCCGGGTGGACCGTCTTGATGGCCGCGATGAGGTCGTCGAGGCGTACGGAGGACGTGATGGCGGAGTTCGTCGTCATGTGTCAACCGTAGGTTGCACCCCAGGCGGCGTCAACCGATGGTTGACACTTCGGTCGGGCTCCGGCCGGGACGTTCTCGCGCGAGGTCCCCGCGCCCCGGGTGAGACCATCGACCGGTGAGCACCCCGACCACCGTCGAACGCGCCTTCGAGGCCGCGCTGTACGGCGACACGCCCGGACACGCCCTCGACACCGCCGCCTCCCTGCTCGCCGCCGACCCCGCGGCGGACACCGAACTGGCCCGGCGCGGGCGGGAGTTCGTGGAGACGGCCTGGCGTCGCGGCTGGCAGCCCGCCGATGTCGTACGGATGGTGCGGCGCGAACTGGACGACGTCCATGTAGGGCTCCTGGTCGCGCTGGTCCGCGCGCAGGTGCCGGACGACGGCCCGCGCGGGCCGCGCTGGAACGCCCAGCTCGCCGAGCTGCCCGCGGACCCGCCGCAGCGGACGGACCGCTTCACGCACGCCACGTCCGTCCTGGAGCTGTACCGCCTCCTGTTGCGGCTGCCGTCGCTGGAGCCCCTGGACCGCCCCGGGGCCGGCCGCCCCGGCAGCGCGCCGCGCGGTGAGTCCAAGATGCTCACCCGGATCCGCGCACTCCTCGCGAAGGCCGAGGCGACCGGCTATCCGGAGGAGGCGGAGGCGCTCAGCGCCAAGGCGCAGGAGCTGATGGCCCGGCACAGTGTGGACGAGGCGCTGCTGGCCGCGCGGGCGCCGGACCCGGACGCGCCCGCGGCCTGCCGGATCGGTGTCGAACCGCCGTACGAGCAGGCGAAGGCGGTCCTGCTGGACGCCGTGGCGACGGCCAACCACTGCCGGGCCGTGTGGAACGAGCCCCTCGGATTCTCCACGGTCGTCGGCTTCGAGGCCGACCTGGAGGCGGTCGAACTCCTCTACGCCTCACTGCTGGTGCAGGCGACCGCGGCCATGACCCGGGCGGAGGCCGGCCAGCGGGCCGGCGGCCGCAAGCGGACCAAGACCTTCCGGCAGTCGTTCCTGGCCGCGTACGCGCATCGCGTCGGCACGCGTCTCGCGGCCGCCGCGGAGACCCAGGTGACCGACGACCTGCTGCCGGTCCTGGCCTCCCGCGAGGTCGCGGTCACCGCCGCCACCGACCACCTCTTCCCGCAGACGACCACGAGCCGGCTGCGCGGGGTCAGCGACGAGGCGGGCTGGACGGAGGGCTCCCGGGCCGCCGACCACGCGGAGGTCCACTCGCGCCGCCGCCTCGGCTGAGCGTCTGGAGCCCGGCCCGCCGCCGCCCGGGGTAGCGGCTTGGGGCCGGTACCGCCGCCGCCCGGGGGTGGGGGCTTGGGGCCGGTCCCGCCGTCGCCCCGGGTGAGGGCTTGGGGTCCAGTCCCGCCGCCCCGGATGGGGTTCAGGCCCGGTCCTGCCGCCTCGGGCAGTCCCCGACCTGCTGGAACTGGTCCCCCGCCTGCTGGAACTAGTCCCCGGCCTGCTGGAACGCCGTGAACGACGCCTCCGGAGCGTCCGCCGTCCCGGCCACCGGCCCGTACGACCAGGGGAAGTCCTGACTCTCGGACGCCCCCGGAAGGGTGACCCGCAGGGTGCTCACGTCCAGGGAACCGGCCCCCGCCGCGCCCCTGACGTAGGTCAGGGTGACGGACGTGGAGGCGCCCTCCGCGAGGGTGAGCGTGGTGGCCTTCGCGGCCTGGTCCGGTGCGACGGCCGCTGCGGCGTCGGCCGTCCGCAGTTCGATCTCGGGGAAGCCCTTCAGGGTGCACTCGGGGCCGTTGTTGGTGACTGTGACGGGCAGGTTCCCGCTGTCCCCGGCGGCGGGCGCGGCGTTCGCCGGCCCGGCTTCGACGTCCACGTCCCCGATCGCGCAGGCGCCACCGGCCCGCGTCTTGGAGTCCGAGTCGTCCGAGCCCCCACCGCCACAGGCGGTCAGCGCGAGACTCGCGGCAAGGGCGGCGACGGTGATGCGAACGGCACGCATGGGCTGGTCCTCGGGGCTCGGGTGGATGCCCAAGGATCATGCCGTACGCGACGGCCCGCCGCTCGCCCGGCCCGGCGGTCAGGGACAGCCGGTGGTCGGCGAGAGCCGCTCACCCGGCCCGGGTGTCAGGGACAGCGGTTGGTCGGCGAGAGCCGCTCACCCGGCCCGGCGGTCAGCGAGAGCCGGTGGTCACCCCAGCCCCGCCGTCGGCAGTCCGGACGGCAGCTTCCCGCCCTCGGCACGCTGGTACGTCTCCTGCCCGAGCCGGCCCTCCCAGGTGACCTTCAGGGTCGTGTCGTCGACGGAGTCGACGGTGCCGAGGGCCCGGTCGTCGCCGCCGACGGTGCACGTCAGCCGGATCGACCCGGCGCTCGCGCTGCCGCTGCACACTGCGCCCTTGGACCCGAACAGCGCCGCCTCCCCGCCCGTGACGACCAGGGCGACCGCGCTGCCCTCGGAGGTGGTGAGCCAGCTGCCCTCCAGCGTGCCGGGCGGTGACGACGTACGGCCGCCGTCCGGGGTCCCGTCGGCCGAGGGCGTGGCGCTGACACTGGCGCCGGGCGAGCGGTCGTCACCGGAGCCGTCGTCGGTGCAGCCGCTCAGGACGAGCACGCCCGTCAGCCCCGCGGCCGCCGCCGCGCCCCGCAACCGCCTGCGCGCCACGCGCGCGTACGTCGCCGAATGCACTGCGAGCCCCCTGGTGTGCCGGAATGGCGTGCCGGTCGAAACGCTCGGACGCTACCAGCCCGTAACCGCCCCGGAGACTGTGAGATCCGGCACCCCTGGCAGGACGACTCACCCGCTCCGGACGGGAAACCCGACACCGCGTACCCCCGAACGCCGTTCACGGGGAAACGCGAACACAGGAGGAAGCGCTATACGGAAGACCAGGATCCGGACAATCAGGAGGCCGGGATTCCCCTCCCGCCCGGCCCGAGGGTGGAACAGGATCGCCCTTCGGAGCGTCCATACCTGATGCGCGGAGGAACGGATCCGGACGGTCGGCGCGTCAGAGCCCGGCCCGGCAGAACCGCACGACACGACGGACGACAGGGAAGATCATGAACAGGGGCAGGCGGTCGCGTGTCGGGCGATCTCCGCGGTAGCCGTCGGCAGCCCGCCCACCAGGGCGTATGCGCGGCTGTAACCGCAGGACCACCCCGCGTGCACGTGCATCTGCCCATGCATCTGCACATGAACAACGTTATGATCCGGCACAGTTGACCAATGCATCAATGGCCACACCAGCCAGTGCACACCGGGGAGCGACCTGTGGACCACGACGTGTACAACGGCATGGCAGCGACGAAGCTGCGGGACGCGGCCTGGCAGAAGAGCCGCCACAGCAACTCGCAGGGTTCATGCGTGGAGTTCGCCCGCCTCCCGGGCGGCCGCGTAGCCGTGCGCAACTCGAACTTTCCCGACGGTCCGGCGCTGGTCTACACGCGCGCCGAGATCGAGGCGATGCTCCTGGGCATCAAGGACGGGGAGTTCGACCATCTGATAGCGGGCTGACCGTGTTGGCGCGAGCCAACGGCGGCCGGGCGAACGGGTACGGTGTGACGCGCGTAGAGCCTGCGCGACGAGACGTGCCGCGTTCCGTCACCCGTCCGGCTGGAGTCGGAACAGCGCCCAGACGACCTTCCCGCTGAGCGTGCCGGCCAGCGGATGCCATCCCCAGCTGTCACTGAACGAGTCCACCAGGAACAGTCCCCGCCCTGACTCCGCCGAGAAGTCTTCGGAATCGCGCGCGACGGGACTGTCGTTGCTGGGATCGCGCACCGCGCACATCAACCGCTCGGTCCAGCGCATCAGATGCAGTCGTACGCCCGGCTCCTGCTGCGGTACCCGCGCCCCTGCTGCACCGCCCTCCGGCAGCGCGTGCCGCAGCGCGTTGGTCACCAGCTCGGACACCACCAGCCCGACGTCGTCGAATCGCTCGTCGAGATTCCACTGCTCAAGGGTTCCGCGCGTGAACTGCCGTGCTTCGCGGACGGCTTCGTAACGAGCGGGGAGGGCGCAGGAGGCGGCGCTGGACACGGCCGCGGGATTCAGCGGCGGAAGGCCCTGCCGTAACGGCTTGAGCATGGTCGATCCATTCGTCCCCATGCGAGGCACTCCCGGGAATTCGCGGTCGTTGCGATGCAGCGGTGGCGCGGCTCCATGGTTTCGGATGCGTAGAGCAGATGCAAGGGCAGATGCACGTGCACGTGACCGAATTGGTCGCTCCCGTACCGCTTCTTAGCCATTTTTTCTGCCATCTTCGACCTCCCGGCCGGTCGACCGTCGCACTGCTTCGCTGTTGAATCTTTGGCTACTTTTCCGTCTCTGTAATCGGACGAGTACTGCTTGGAGTGTTTTAGTGGCAGACTGCGGGCCCTGAAGACGGTTGGGGAGGCTGGCGAACGTGAGCGCGGGAGAGCCAGGATCGGTGGTGCGGCGCATGCTGCTCGGCTCGCAACTCAGGCGACTGCGCGAGGCGCGCGGGATCACCCGCGAGGCGGCTGGGTACTCCATCCGCGCCTCCGAGTCGAAGATCAGCCGGATGGAGCTGGGCCGGGTGAGCTTCAAGACGAGAGACGTCGAGGACCTGCTGACGCTGTACGGCGTGACCGACGAGACGGAGCGCAACGCGCTGATCTCCCTCGCCCGGGAGGCCAATGTGGCGGGCTGGTGGCACAGTTACTCGGACGTGCTGCCCAACTGGTTCCCCACGTATGTCGGACTGGAGGGCGCGGCCTCCATGATCCGGGCGTACGAGGTCCAGTTCGTGCACGGCCTGCTCCAGACCGAGGGCTACGCCCGCGCGGTCGTGCAGCGCGGCATGAAGGGCGCGAGCGAGGCCGACGTCGAGCGGCGCGTGGCACTGCGCCTGGAGCGGCAGAAGCACCTCGTCGACGAGAACGCCCCCGACTTCCACATCGTCCTGGACGAGGCGTCCCTGCGCCGCCCCTACGGCGACCGCGCGGTGATGCGCGGCCAGCTCCAGCATCTGATCGACATCTCGGAGCGGCCCAACGTCCGCCTGCAGATCATGCCGTTCGGCTTCGGCGGGCACTCCGGCGAGAGCGGCGCGTTCACCATCCTCAGCTTCCCCGAGTCCGACCTGTCGGACGTCGTCTACCTGGAGCAGCTGACCAGCGCGCTGTACCTCGACAAGGCCGAGGACGTCACCCAGTACGAGGCCGCGCTGAAGGAGCTCCAGAACGACAGTCCGGGCCCCGACGAGAGCCGGGATCTCCTCCGAGGTCTCCTTCAACTGTCTTGAAACGCAAGTACGATGACGCTTGATCGGACCGTGAAGCCGTTCGGGGGCCGGTACTTCCCGCCGTGACCGCTCGACCGCTTCGTCTGCTTCTCCGGCAGGGGATTGAGGGAGCGAATGTCGTCCTACTTCACCGACCTGGCTCAGCAGTACATCGACGGCGAGTGGCGTCCGGGCTCGGGTTCCTGGGACATCATCGACTTCAACCCTTACGACGGCGAGAAGCTGGCCTCGATCACCATCGCCACCGCTGAGGAGATCGACGAGGCCTACCGTGCCTCCGCGCGGGTGCAGCGGGAGTGGGCGGGGGCGGGCGCGTTCGCGCGTCGCGCGGTGCTGGAGAAGGCGCTGCGGCTGGTCGAGGAGCGCGAGCCGGAGATCGGTGAGGCGATCATCGCCGAGCTGGGCGGCACCCGGATGAAGGCCGCCTTCGAGCTGCACCTGGCCAAGGAGTTCCTGCGCGAGGCGGTCAGCGTGGCCACCCGCCCCGACGGCCGGATCATCGCCTCGCCGGACGAGAACAAGGAGAACCGCCTCTACCGCGTCCCCGTCGGCGTGGTCGGCGTGATCAGCCCCTTCAACTTCCCCTTCCTGCTGGCGCTGAAGTCGGTCGCCCCGGCGCTGGCGCTCGGCAACGGCGTCGTTCTCAAGCCGCACCAGGACACCCCGGTCGTCGGCGGCACGCTGATCGCGAAGATCTTCGAGGACGCGGGCCTGCCGGCCGGTCTGCTCAACGTCGTCGTGACGGACATCGCCGAGATAGGCGACGCGTTCATCGAGCACCCGATCCCCAGGGTCATCACCTTCACCGGCTCCGACAAGGTCGGCCGCCATGTGGCCACCGTCTGCGCCGCGCAGTTCAAGCGCACCGTCCTCGAACTGGGCGGCAACAGCGCCCTGGTGGTGCTGGACGACGCCGACCTCGACTACGCGGTGGACGCCGCGGTCTTCAGCCGGTACGTCCACCAGGGCCAGGTCTGCATGGCGGCCAACCGGGTGCTGGTGGACCGCTCGGTGGCCGAGGAGTTCACCGGGAAGTTCGTCGCCAAGGTGAAGTCCCTGAAGGCGGGCGACCCGCGCGACCCCGAGACCGTCATCGGCCCGCTGATCAACTCCTCGCAGGCGGAGGCCATCTCGGGCGTCGTCGAGCAGGCCGTCGCCGAGGGCGCCACCGCCCTGGTGCGCGGCGCCACCCGCGACAACCTCGTCGAGCCGTCGGTGCTGACCGACGTCCCGGCCGGCTCCCCCCTGCTGCGGCAGGAGGTGTTCGGCCCGGTCGCGTTCCTCATCCCGTTCGACGGCGAGGAGGAGGCCGTGGGCATCGTCAACGACACGCCGTACGGGCTCAGCGGGGCCGTGCACACCGCGGACGTCGAGCGGGGCGTGCGGTTCGCCCAGCGCATCGACACCGGGATGTTCCACGTCAACGACGGCACGGCGCACGACGAGCCGCTCGTTCCCTTCGGCGGCGAGAAGAACTCCGGCGTCGGCCGGCTCAACGGCGAGACCACCCTGGACGCCTTCACGACCATGAAGTGGATCTCCGTGCAGCACGGCCGGAGCCGGTTCCCGTTCTGAGCCGGTTCCCGTGCTGAGCGGGTGACGGTTCTGAGCGCGTCAGGGCCTGAGCGCCCCGCCGAGCGAAGAGGGCGGAACGGGCGCCGTTCGCAGCGGCACCTTTCGCAGCGGCACCTTTGGCCGCGGCACCCTTCGCAGTGGCGCCATGGCAGCGGCACCTCTCGCAGTGGCGCCATTCGCCGCGGCACTTTCCGCGCCATCCTTCCCGCGCTCTTTCCCGCGCCACTTTCGCCATCCCGGGCCCTTGCGGACAGAACCTGACCGCAAGGGCCCGTAGTTTTACCGGTGTCGGGAAGAACGGCGACGAACACGGCGAAAGGCGACGGACATGGTCACTCACGTGCGGGCGGAGCAGCGGGGCGACGAGCGGGGGGCGCTGCTCGCCTTCCTCGCCGAGCAGCGCGGCGGCATCCGGCGGTCGGTGCTCGGGCTGACCGACGAGCAGGCGTCCTCGCGGCCGAGCGCCAGCGAACTGAGCCTGTCCGGACTGGTCAAGCATGTCGCCGAGGTCGAGCAGGGCTGGGTCGCGCGCGCCAAGGGCGAGCCGCCGGCCGTGCGGCGCGACGAGACCAACTGGCACGAGAACTTCCGCCTGATCGGTGATGAGACGCTCCAGGGGCAGCTGGACCACTGGGAGAAGGTCGCCGCCGAGACGGAGGCGTTCGTCCGGTCCGTGCCCAGCCTGGACGACACCTTCGCGCTGCCGAACGACCCCTGGTTCCCGCCGGACGAGCGTGTCTCCATGCGCTGGCTGGTGCTGCACCTGATCCGCGAGACGGCCCGGCACGCCGGTCACGCCGACGTCATCCGCGAGTCGCTGGACGGCAAGACCGCCTTCGAGCTGGTGGCCCTGGAGCAGGGCGGCTCCTGGGGGTGAACCCGGCGGGAAGGCGGGCTCTACGCTGGCCCCATGTCAGCGATCCGTCTCCTCGTACTGGGTGCCGTGCGCCAGCACGGGCGGGCCCACGGCTACCAGGTGCGCAACGACCTGGAGTACTGGGGCGCGCACGAGTGGTCCAACGCCAAGCCCGGCTCGATCTACCACGCGCTGAAGCAGATGGCGAAGCAGGGCCTGCTGCACGCGCACGAGATCGCGCCGTCCACGGCCGGCGGCCCGCCCCGCACCGAGTACGAGATCACCGACCTCGGTGCGGCGGAGTACCTCGGTCTGGTCCGTGAGGCGCTGACCAACTACGACCAGAAGACGGACATGAAGTCCGCGGCCATCGGCTTCATGGTCGATCTGCCGCGCGCCGAGGCGGTGTCGCTGCTCAAGGAGCGCATCCGCCGCATCGAGGACTGGCGCGGGGCCGTCACGGAGCACTACGTGCCCGAGGACGGCCCCGGCCAGCTCGGGCACATCGGCGAGATCATGAACCTCTGGATCCACACGGCGGACGCCGAGGCCGAGTGGACCCAGGGGCTCATCGAGCGCGTCGAGGGCGGGGCGTACGTCTTCGCGGGCGAGGGCGAGCCGTTCGTCGGCGTCCTCGCGGAGGGCCAGGAGAACCCCTGGGCGACGGGGGAGCGGCACCCGGGCGACGCCCGCTGACCCGCCCATCGGGTTCCTGTCCAACGCCTTCGCCACCCCGGCCCCTCCATGCCCGACTGGCTGGGCACCGTCGTCGACTGGAACCCCCTGTCCCACACGGCGACCGCCGTACGCGACCTCTTCGCCGCCGGAGCGGTCGACGCGGGCCACGTCTGGTCGGCTGTCGCGTGGCCGCTGGGCCTGCTGGCGGTGTTCTTCCCGCTGGGGCGGTGCGCAGGTTCGGTCGGCTCAACCGATAGGCGGGCACAATCCGGCTTGCACCTCACGCGGCGTGAGGCCCCACCGTGGAGGGCGTACCGAGAAAGGAGCGGAAGTTGAGCTACTCCGTGGGACAGGTCGCCGACTTCGCCGGAGTCACGGTGCGCACGCTGCACCACTACGACGCCATCGGCCTGCTCGCTCCGGGCGAGCGCAGCCACGCGGGTCACCGGCGCTATACCGACGCCGACCTCGACCGGCTGCAGCAGATCCTGTTCTACCGGGAGCTCGGCTTCCCCCTCGACGAGGTCGCCGTCCTGCTCGACGACCCGGACGCGGACCCGCGCGCACACCTGCGCCGCCAGCACGAGCTGCTGACCGCCCGGATCGAGAAGCTGCGCAAGATGGCGGCGGCCGTGGAGCACGCCATGGAGGCACGAAAGATGGGCATCGACCTCACGCCCGAGGAGAGGTTCGAGGTGTTCGGGGACAAGGACCCCGAGCGTTACGCCGAGGAGGCGGAGCAGCGCTGGGGCGGCACCGCCGCCTACGCCGAGTCGCAGCGCCGCGCCGCGGGCTACACCAAGGAGGACTGGAAGCGCATGCAGGCCGAGGTGGCCGACTGGGGCGAGCGCTACAACGCCCTGATGGCCGCGGGCGAGCAGCCGGCCGGTGAGGCCGCCATGAACATGGCCGAGGAGCACCGGCAGCACATCTGCGCGTGGTTCTACGAGTGCCCGTACGAGATGCACCAGGGCCTGGGCGAGATGTACGTCTCGGACGAACGCTTCAAGGCGTTCTACGACACCATGCGCCCGGGTCTGGCCAAGCACCTGCGGGACGCGATCGTGGCGAACGCGGCCCGGCACGCCTCGTGACGCCCCGGTCCGGGAGCGGGCGGCGGATCACCCCTGGGCGCCGAAGCCCGGCAGCGAGCGGCCGACCGCTCCCGGGCACCCCGCCCGCGTTGCGAGCGGCCGGCCGCTCCCCGGCTTCGGCGCGGTAGCGGGCAGCCGGTCACTCCCGGGTCACGATCACCGCCGTTCCGTACGCGCACACCTCCGTGCCGACGTCGGCCGCTTCGGTCACGTCGAAGCGGAAGGCGAGCACGGCGTTGGCGCCACGCGCGCGTGCCTGCTCCACCAGCCGCTCCATGGCCTGGTTGCGGGTCTCCACCAGCGTCTTGGTGAGCCCTCTGAGCTCACCGCCGACGAGTGACTTCAGCCCCGCGCCGATCTGGCTGCCCAGATGGCGGGAACGGACCGTCAGCCCGAAGACCTCGCCGATCACCCGCTCGACTCGCATTCCGGGGATGTCGTTCGTCGTCACGACCAGTACGTCCGGCTGGGGCCCCTGGCCGCCGCCGTAGTCATCGATGCCCATGGCTCACAGCTTTGTCCGAGTGCACGCACAGTGCATCCTGGAGTCACCCGGTGGAACCTGGGGCGGCCGCCGGGCGTTGATAGCTTTGGCCCGGCCGCACTGGACGCCGCCGCACCTCCCTCACCCCTCAGGAGCCCGGAACCGTGACGACGCTCGCACTCGGACCGAGCTGGCTCGACCCGAACCACCTGCTCGACACTTTCGGGATCTGGGGCCTGCTCCTGATCGTCTTCGCCGAGTCCGGGCTGCTCATCGGCTTCTTCCTGCCGGGCGACTCCCTGCTGTTCACGGCCGGCCTGCTGATCACCTCCGGTCAGCTGGACTTCCCGCTGTGGGCCGCGATCGCGCTGATCTGCCTCGCCGCGATCCTGGGCGACCAGGCGGGCTACATGTTCGGCAGGAAGGTCGGCCCTTCCCTGTTCAATCGCCCGGACTCCCGCCTGTTCAAGCAGGAGAACGTCACCAAGGCCCACGAGTTCTTCGAGAAGTACGGCCCGAAGTCCCTGGTCCTGGCCCGCTTCGTGCCCATCGTGCGCACCTTCACGCCGATCATCGCGGGCGTCAGCGGCATGCGGTACCGCTCGTTCCTCACCTTCAACATCCTGGGCGGTGTCCTCTGGGGCGCCGGGGTCACCCTGCTCGGCTCCTGGCTGGGCAACATCGACTTCGTCGAGAAGAACATCGAGGCGATCCTCATCCTGATCGTCCTCATCTCGGTCGTCCCGATCGCCATCGAGTTCCTCAGGGCCCGCTCCCAGGCCAAGAAGAACCCCGCCGCGCGCCAGCAGCCCGCCCAGCCGCTCCAGCAGGCCCCCCAGCAGCAGTACCAGCAGTACCCGCCGCTGGACGACGCGACGACCCAGCTCCGCCGCGTCGAGCCGACGGACGACCAGAGCGGGCACTACGACGGGCAGTACGGCCAGGACCCGGGCTACGACCAGGGTTACGACCAGCAGCAGTACGCCCAGCAGCCGCACGACCCGTACTACGGCGGCCACCAGCAGTACGACCAGGGCTACGACCACCAGGGTTACGACCAGAACTACGCCCAGCCGTACGCGCCTCAGCAGCAGGACCAGCAGCAGTACCCGTACCCCTACAACCAGGGCTGACGCCACCGCCCAAGCGGCGCGAGGAACGGCGCGAATCTCTAAGGGGCGCGGGGAACGGCGCAAGTCTTTAGGGGGCGCGGGGAACGGCGCGAGTCTTTAAGGGGCGCGGGGAACGGCGCAAGTCTTTAGGGGGCGCGGGGAACGGCGCGAGTCTTTAAGGGGCGCGGGGAACGGCGCAAGTCTTTAAGGGGCGCGGGGAACGGCGCAAATCTTCAAGGGGCGCGGGGAACGGCGCGAACAACCCCCACCGGCCCGCAGCCGAAGCGCGTGGAAGGGCACGGGGGTTCAGAACCCCCGCGTCCGCTTCGCCGCCTTCCGCCCCCCGCCGGAGGCAACCGGCACCCGCAGGAACAGCCGCGACACCTCCGACCCCAGGTTCACCCCGATCGCGATGGCCATGGCCAGCGCCGCCGCCTTGGTCAGCGAGCCCAGCCCCTTGTCCACCTCGTTCTGCGCGATGGACAGCAGCCCGAAGTACGTCGCGGAACCCGGCAGCAGCGGCCCGATCGCCGCGGTCGTGTACGGCAGCGCCGAGGCGTACCGGTACCTGGACAGCAACTGCCCAAACAGACCGACCACCCCGGCCGCCACCGCCGTGGAGGCGACGGGGGACAGGCCGCCGGCGTAGTGCATGGCGCCGTACACCGACCAGGCCACGCCGCCGTTGAGGGTGACGGCGAACACGGTGGATCGTTCCTGCTGGAGCAGCACCGCGAAGGTCAGGGACAGCAGCATCGAAGCGACGATCTGCACGACGGGCCGCTCGGCCAGACCGAGGGCCTCGTCCGGGTTCAGCTCGGCGCCGAACTGGACGCCGAAGTACAGCATCACCAGCACGCCGACGACGATGCCCACGAACAGGTACATCACCTCCAGCAGACGCGCGGCCGCGGTGATGTAGAAGCCGGTCAGACCGTCCTGCACGCCCGCCACCAGCGCCCGTCCGGGCAGCAGCGCGAACAGCCCACCGGTGATCACGGCGGAGGCCTTCACATCGACATGGGCGAGGGTCAGCGCCACCCCTATCGCCGCGGGCGGCATCGCGGCGACCGTGAACTGGTAGAACTCCGGCAGCCCCCGCCCCGCGCACAGCCAGGCCAGCCGGTCGCCGAGCATCGCGCCCAGCGCGGCCGCGACGAACACGATCACGTCACCGCCGACCAGCAGCGAGGCAGCGCCCGCCAGCAGTCCGCTCGCGGAGGTCAGCACCCAGGTCGGATAGGGGTGCCGGTTGCGGCGGATCTCCGCGAGCCGCCGGTAGGCCTCCTCCAGCGAGACATGGGTCACCGGGTCGCTGAGGTCGTCGACGAGCTGGAACACCGCCGCGAGCCGCGTGTAGTCGGTGCCGCGGCGCCGCACCGTACGGGACGCCGTCACCGGGTCGTCCACCAGGGACGGCTGGTAGGAGATCGACAGCAGGGTGAAGGTGACGTTCGGCTCGCAGCGGTCGAGACCGTAGGAGCGGCACACCGCGAACATCGCGGTCTCCACGTCCTCGGCGCTCTCCCCGCCCGCCAGCAGCAGCTCCCCGAGGCGCAGCGTCAGGTCGAGCACGCGCGGGACGGCCGGACCGCCCTCCTCGGCCCGCTGCACCGGCTCCGGCGCGGGCCGCTCGGCCACCGGCATGCGCAGCATCGTGCGCATCCGGTCCTGCCAGGGCGCGTCCTTGGTCAGACTCACCAGCGGTATCCCGGCGGCGGGCGTGAACGCCGCGGGAGCGGCCTTGGAGCTGTAGGTGCTGGGCGTACTGAACGCCGACCCCTCCGACTCGGGGCCGGGCGGCGACGGCACGTCCAGTCCCTTGGGAACGGCGAACTCCGACGTCGTCGACGACTCCGTGTCCGAGGTGTCCGCCGGCCCGACCCCGGGAGGCGGTGTGAACGCGCTCCTCGCCTCGTCCGACTGCGGTTTGCGGTCCTCCGCTTCCGTCACTTAAAGCAGCGCTCCCTGTACGACTCCCGATGGGCACAGTATGCGCACGGACACGCGAACGGGCCGCACGCGCAGGCGTGCGGCCCGTTCACCGGAGGAGGGCTCAGTGGCCGCCCTGCTCCTCGGCCCGCTTGTAGGACCGCTCGATCTCGGCCTCGGCCTCGACACGGCCCACCCAGTTGGCGCCCTCGACGGACTTGCCGGGCTCAAGGTCCTTGTAGACCTCGAAGAAGTGCTGGATCTCCAGGCGGTCGAACTCCGACACGTGGTGGATGTCGCGCAGGTGCTCCACACGCGGGTCGGTGGCCGGCACGCACAGCAGCTTGTCGTCGCCGCCGGCCTCGTCCGTCATCCGGAACATGCCGATCGCGCGGCACTTGATGAGACAGCCCGGGAAGGTCGGCTCGTCCAGGATGACCAGCGCGTCGAGCGGGTCGCCGTCCTCGCCGAGAGTGTTCTCGACGAACCCGTAGTCGGTCGGGTAGGCGGTCGAGGTGAAGAGTCGGCGGTCCAAGCGGATACGACCGGTCTCGTGGTCCACCTCGTACTTGTTCCGCGAACCCTTCGGGATCTCGATCGTGACGTCGAACTCCACCGGTGGTTCCTCCATGATCAGCGCACAGTTCTGGTGGTTAAGTGTCCCTCACGCAGGTGTGTGATCGCGAAAGGGGCTGGTGGTCGTGCCAGATCTCAGGCCGTGGCGGGTTGCGAGGCCCCGGCTGGTGCGGGCCGCGAACGCCGTACGCCCCCGCCTCGCCCGGGTCGCCGCGGCCGCGAAACCGCGGTTCACGCGGTCGGCACGGCCCACGAAACCGCAGGTCACACGGGTGAAAACCTGGCAGTTCACCGCGGGTGCCGCAACGGCCGGGCTGGCGCTGGCCGTCGGCGCGGTCACCGCAGCGGGTCCCTGGGACTCCACCGGTCAGCGTACGGCCGAGCGTGAGCGTGCGGTCGCCCAACAGCACACAGGTGGCGCATCTCACGGTCGCGGATCCGGTACGACGTCCGCCGCGCCCCGCCCCGCCCCCAGCGCCCCCTCCGTGCTCACCGGCCTCGGCGGGTCCACCCCGGTCGGGGAGTCCGCACCCGGCGCCCGCCCCCTGGCCGCGGTCCTGGGCCCCCTGCTCAAGGACCCCGCGCTCGGCGAACGACAGGCCGCCGCCGTCGTCGACCTGGCCACCGGCATGCCCGTGTACGGCACCGCGGCCGGCGAGGCACTGATCCCGGCCTCCACCACCAAGATCGCCACCGCCGTCGCCGCCCTGTCCGCGCTCGGCCCCGACCACCGCCTCACCACCCGCGCCGCCTTCGAACCCGACACCGGCGAACTCGTCCTCGTCGGCGGCGGCGACCCCACCCTCACCGCCCGCGAACCCGCCGGCGGCTGGGCCGACCTGCGCACCCTCGCCGACCGCACCGCCAAGAAACTCGCCGAACGCGGCGTACGAGAGGTCACCCTGTCCTACGACACGACCCTGTACGCCGGTCCCGAACGCCACCCGATCGGGGAGAACGACAACCTCGCCCCCGTCACCGCCCTGATGATCGACGAGGCCCGCACCGACGGCTCCACCAGCGGCACCGCCGGGCGCAGCACCGAACCCGCCGCCGACGCCACCCGCGCCTTCGCCGACATCCTGAAGACCCACGGCATCAGGACCAGCTCCCCGGGACCCTCCAAGGCGACCACGCGCGCGCAGACCCTCGCCTCGGTCTCCTCGCCGCCCCTGGCCACCCTCGTCGAACGCATGCTGACCAACAGCGACAACGACATCGCCGAGGCTCTCGTCCGCCACACCGCGCTCGCCACCGGCCGGCGCGCCGACTTCGACGGTGCCGGCCGCGCCGTGCACGCCCAGCTCAAGAAGCTCGGACTGCCCGTGAAAGGCGCCGTCTTCAAGGACGGCAGCGGACTCAGCCGCGAGGACCGGCTCACCACCGGCCTGCTCACCGCGCTGCTCGCCGAGGCCGCCGACCCCGACCGCCCCGAACTGCGCCCGGCCCTCACCGGCCTTCCCGTCGCCGGCTTCACCGGCACTCTGACCAGCCGCTACGCCGACGGCGCGGCCGGCCTCGTCCGTGCCAAGACCGGCACCCTCACCGGCGTCAACGCCCTCGCCGGTACGGTCGTCGACCGCGACGGCCGTCTGCTCGCCTTCGCCTTCCTCGCCTCGGGCACGCTGGAGAAGGACGCGGCTCAGACGGCGCTGGACCGCGCGGCGACAGCACTGGCGAACTGTGGTTGCGGATGAGCCGGCCGCTGTAGTGCCGCGGGCGGCCGTTCCGCGGGGCGCAACGGGTGGGCACGGCCGCCGACGCACGGCACTTTGCGAGCAGGCCCCGCCGCAAGCGCCCTGCCCCGGAGGGGACCGCTCACGTACGGTTGACACATGACGAGCATCGGTGGTGCCGCATCCGCTGGGATGATCGACTGGAACCTCGCCGTGGCGACCGCGACCCGCCTCCTGCGGCCCGGCCCCGAGATCAGCCGTGACGAGGCCCGCGCCGTCGTCGCCGAACTGCGCCGACACGCCAAGGCCTCCGAGGAGCACGTGCGCGCCTTCACCCGGCTCGGCGTCGACGGACTCGACGACACGCCCGTGCTCGTCGTCGACCGGCCCGGCTGGGTCAAGGCCAACGTCGCCGGATTCCGCGCCATCCTCAAGCCCCTGCTCGACAAGATGCAGGAGCGGCGCACCGGTAGCCCCGGCGGCGCCGTCCTGGGCGCCGTGGGCGGCAAGGTCACCGGCGTCGAACTCGGCATGCTGCTGTCCTTCCTCGCCTCCCGCGTCCTCGGCCAGTACGAGACCTTCGCACCCGGCACCCGCGACCTGCCGGCCGGCGACAACGGCGGTGGCCGACTGCTGCTCGTCGCCCCGAACATCGTCCACGTCGAGCGCGAACTCGACGTCGACCCGCACGACTTCCGCCTGTGGGTGTGCCTGCACGAGGAGACCCACCGCACCCAGTTCACCGCCGTGCCCTGGCTGCGCGACCACCTGGAGGGCGAGATCCAGTCGTTCCTCGCCGAGACCGACGTCGACCCCGGGACCGTGCTGGAACGCATCCGCGAGGCCGCCCAGTCGCTCGCCGGAGGCCGTCCCGAGGGCGAGGAGGACGACGGCGGCCGCTCCTTCGTCGAACTCGTGCAGACCCCGGCCCAGCGGGAGATCCTCGGCCGGCTCACCGCCGTGATGTCCCTGCTCGAAGGACACGCCGACTACGTCATGGACGGCGTCGGCCCCGACGTCGTGGCCTCCGTCGCCGAGATCCGCGAGAAGTTCCAGCAGCGCCGCGCCAAGGGCGCCTCCCGCCTCGACCTCGCCCTGCGCAGGCTGCTCGGCCTGGACGCCAAGCTCCGGCAGTACCGCGACGGGGAACGCTTCGTACGGGCCGTCGTCGACGAGGTCGGCATGGACGGCTTCAACCGCGTGTGGACGTCCCCCAACACCCTCCCCACCAAGACCGAGATCGCCAAACCGGCGGACTGGATCACACGGGTGCACGGCAGGACCGAGACGTGACACCGCGCGCGAGTGGAGTGAAGGGTATTCGGCCGACGGCAGGCGAACGCCCCTCCAATCACCCGTCCGAGGGACCGTGAGGCACGGACAGGCGTGCAATGCTCGGGGAACGGCCCATTTCTGTCACCATCGACACACTCTGAGTGACCGAACTCGGGCTCATCCCCCGAAAACTTCTTGAAGGGAACCGGACATGGGTCCCCATCCTGCGGTCGCGGCGATACGCCTGGCGGTCCGCCGCGTCCTCCACGACGTCCTCACCGACCACCACTCCACACCACCCCATACGCGCCCCGCGCGCACGCCGTCGCCGCTCGTGCTCGTCGCCTGCTCCGGCGGCGCCGACTCCATGGCGCTCGCCTCGGCCCTCGCCTTCGAGGCACCCAGACTCGGCGTCCGCGCCGGCGGCATCACCGTCGACCACGGCCTCCAGGCCGGCTCCGAGCTGCGCGCGGAGGAAGTCGTCGTGCGCCTGCGCGAACTGGGCCTCGACCCCGTCGAGTCCGTCACCGTCACCGTCGGCCGTGACGGAGGACCCGAAGCCGCCGCCCGCGACGCCCGCTACGCAGCCCTGGACGCCGCCGCAGCCCGCCACGGGGCCGCCGCCGTCCTCCTCGGCCACACCCGCGACGACCAGGCCGAGACCGTCCTGCTCGGACTCGCCCGCGGCTCCGGTATCCGCTCCCTGTCCGGCATGGCCGCGGTCTCGGGGGCCGACGGCCGCTACCGGCGCCCCTTCCTCCAACTCGACCGGCAGACCGCTCGCAAGGCCTGTCTGGTCCAGTCGCTGCCCGTGTGGGACGACCCGCACAACACCGACCCCGCGTACACGCGTTCCCGTCTGCGCCACGAGGGCCTGCCCGCCCTGGAGAAGGCCCTCGGCAAGGGCGTCGTCGAGGCCCTCGCCCGCACGGCCCAGCTCTCCCGGGACGACGCCGACGCGCTCGACGCGTGGGCCAGTCAGGCCGAGGCCGCCGTCCGTGACGCCACCGGACTGCTGGAGTGCGCCAAGCTCTACGCCCTGCCGCCCGCCGTACGCCGCCGGATCCTGCGCCGCGCCGCCATCGAGGCGGGCGCCCCGGCCGGTTCGCTGTTCGCCCGGCACATCGAGGAAGTCGACCGGCTGATCACCGGCTGGCGCGGCCAGGGGGCCATCAATCTCCCAGGCAAAGTCGTGGCCCAGCGTCAGGGTGGCAGACTGGTGATTCGGCAAGGCTGAATCTCTCCCACGCGGAGAGAGGACCCGGTCCCTCTTCACGGAGGGGCCGGACGGCCGGTGGGACGACCGAAAGTGATGCGGGTGGACGCGAAAGACATGGGTGCCGACCTCAAGCAGGTGCTCATCACCAAGGAAGAGATCGACGCGAAGCTGGCCGAGCTGGCCGCGAAGATCGACGCTGAGTACGCGGGCAAGGACCTGCTGATCATCGGAGTCCTCAAGGGCGCCGTCATGGTCATGGCCGACCTGGCCCGAGCGCTGTCCAACCCCGTCACCATGGACTGGATGGCCGTCTCCTCCTACGGCGCGGGCACCCAGTCCTCCGGCGTCGTACGGATCCTCAAGGACCTGGACACCGACATCAAGGGCCGGCACGTCCTGATCGTCGAGGACATCATCGACTCCGGCCTGACGCTGTCCTGGCTGCTGTCCAACCTCGGCTCACGCGAGCCCGAGACGCTGAAGGTGTGCACCCTGCTGCGCAAGCCCGACGCGGCCAAGGTCGCCATCGACGTCGAGTGGGTCGGCTTCGACATCCCGAACGAGTTCGTCGTCGGCTACGGCCTCGACTACGCCGAGAAGTACCGCAACCTCCCGTTCGTCGGTACGCTCGCGCCCCACGTCTACGGCGGCTGACCCGAAGGGCCCAGTGCCGTACGAAGATCGGGAACCCCGTCGGGTGTCGCGCCGTTGGAGCATGCAGACGGGTTCCCCGCCAGTCCGTGCGGCTTCGGGCCGCAAAGCTGGGGTACCGTCAGAAGAACTGTCTTATCAAACTCACTATGGCAGGAGGGACGGGGCGGCACCGCTCCGTATGGATGGACGTGAAGCGATACTTCCGTGGGCCGGTCATGTGGATCGTGCTGGCCGTCCTTGCCGTGGTCGTGTTGATGCAGGTCGTCGGCTCGTCCGGGGGCTACAAGACGGTAGACACAGGCCAGGTCGTTCAGGCGATCAATGAGAACAAGGTCGAGTCGGCCAAGCTGACCACAGGTGACGAGCAGACCGTCAAGGTCGAGCTCAAGGACGGCGTAAAGGTCGAGGGCAGCTCGAAGATCCAGGCGAGCTACATCGGCGACCAGGGCGTGACCATCGCCGGCACGCTGCAGCAGAAGTTCCAGGAGAAGCAGATCCCGGACGGGTACACCGTCTCGCCGTCGAAGCAGAACCCCATCGTGGGCATCCTGCTCTCGCTGCTTCCCTTCGTCCTCATCGTGGTCGTCTTCCTGTTCCTGATGAATCAGATGCAGGGCGGCGGCTCCCGAGTGATGAACTTCGGCAAGTCCAAGGCCAAGCTCATCACCAAGGACACCCCCAAGACCACCTTCGCCGACGTGGCCGGCTCGGACGAGGCCGTCGAGGAACTCCACGAGATCAAGGAGTTCCTCCAGGAACCGGCCAAGTTCCAGGCCGTCGGCGCCAAGATCCCCAAGGGCGTGCTCCTCTACGGCCCGCCCGGCACCGGCAAGACCCTGCTCGCGCGCGCCGTCGCCGGCGAGGCGGGCGTGCCGTTCTACTCGATCTCCGGTTCCGACTTCGTCGAGATGTTCGTCGGCGTCGGTGCCTCCCGAGTCCGAGACCTGTTCGAGCAGGCCAAGGCGAACGCCCCGGCCATCGTCTTCGTCGACGAGATCGACGCGGTCGGCCGCCACCGCGGCGCCGGCCTCGGCGGCGGTCACGACGAGCGCGAGCAGACCCTGAACCAGCTGCTCGTCGAGATGGACGGCTTCGATGTGAAGGGCGGCGTCATCCTGATCGCCGCCACGAACCGACCCGACATCCTCGACCCCGCCCTGCTGCGCCCCGGCCGCTTCGACCGCCAGATCGCGGTCGACCGCCCGGACATGCAGGGCCGGCTGGAGATCCTCAAGGTCCACCAGAAGGGCAAGCCGGTCGCTCCGGACGTCGACCTGTCGGCCGTCGCCCGCCGCACCCCCGGCTTCACGGGTGCCGATCTGTCCAACGTCCTGAACGAGGCCGCGCTGCTCACGGCCCGCTCGGACAAGAAGCTGATCGACAACCACATGCTGGACGAGGCGATCGACCGCGTGGTCGCGGGCCCGCAGAAGCGGACCCGGATCATGTCGGACAAGGAGAAGAAGATCACCGCGTACCACGAGGGCGGTCACGCCCTGGTCGCGGCGGCCTCGCCGAACTCCGACCCGGTCCACAAGATCACGATCCTCAGCCGCGGCCGCGCGCTGGGCTACACGATGGTCCTGCCGGACGAGGACAAGTACTCCACGACCCGCAACGAGATGCTGGACCAGCTGGCCTACATGCTGGGCGGCCGTGCGGCCGAGGAGCTCGTCTTCCACGACCCGACCACGGGCGCGGCGAACGACATCGAGAAGGCCACCGCCACCGCCCGCGCGATGGTCACCCAGTACGGCATGACCGAGCGACTCGGCGCCATCAAGTTCGGCGGCGACAACACCGAGCCGTTCCTCGGCCGTGAGATGGCCCACCAGCGCGACTACTCGGAAGAGGTCGCCGCCCTGGTGGACGAGGAAGTCAAGAAGCTCATCGAGAACGCGCACAACGAGGCCTGGGAGATCCTGGTCGAGAACCGCGACGTCCTCGACAACCTGGTCCTCCAGCTGCTGGAGAAGGAGACGCTGGGCAAGGAGGAGATCGCCGAGATCTTCGCCCCCATCGTCAAGCGTCCCCCGCGGCCGGCCTGGACCGGCTCCTCCCGCCGCACGCCGTCCACCCGCCCGCCGGTGCTCTCCCCCAAGGAGCTCGCACTGACCAACGGTGCCAACGGCGCGACCCCGGCGATCACCACCGTCAAGTCCACGGCGGCGGAGACCGCCCCGGTGATCGACCCGGTCACCGAGGACCGCCCCGAGAGCTGACCCTCCGGCCCCGGTGACCACACCGGGCCCGGAATGGATGCCGCGCCCCCCTGGTTCTAGCCTGGGGGGCGCGGCATTTGCGCATGACCGCACGTGAGACGCGTGATCCACGCGACAGTTATCAGGAACGAGGCACGAGATGACCGACCCCGTGACGCTGGACGGCGAGGGCTCCATCGGCGAGTTCGACGAGAAGCGCGCTGAGAACGCCGTACGCGAACTGCTGATCGCGGTCGGCGAGGACCCGGACCGCGAGGGCCTGAAGGAGACGCCGGGGCGGGTGGCACGGGCCTATCGCGAACTGCTGGCGGGGCTTCGGCAGGAGCCGGAGGACGTTCTCACGACGACGTTCGACCTGGGCCACGATGAGATGGTCCTGGTGAAGGACATTGAAATCGTGTCTTTGTGCGAGCATCACCTTCTGCCGTTCCACGGTGTGGCGCATGTCGGCTACATCCCGGCCGAGACCGGAAAGATCACGGGCCTGTCCAAGCTGGCTCGCCTCGTCGAGGTGTTCGCCCGGCGTCCGCAGGTGCAGGAACGACTCACCACACAGATCGCGGACTCCCTCATGCGGATCCTGGAGGCGCGTGGCGCCATCGTGGTCATCGAGGCCGAGCACATGTGCATGTCGGTGCGCGGCATCCGCAAGCCGGGCGCGAAGACGACGACCTCGGCCGTGAGGGGCCAGCTTCGGGACGCCACGACCCGCGCCGAGGCGATGAGCCTGATACTGGCGCGTTGACCTGATCGTCGGTGGTGCCCGATGGCTTGATTCCGGTCAACGGCCATCTGGCCCGTCAGCCCTGGTGACTCGGGCCCCTCAGGCCACCGGAGCCGCGCCCGTGCCGTTGTCGTCCTCGTCCTCCGGGAGTTTGCAGACGCGTTCCAGGAAGAGGGCGGCCGCTATGACGCCGATGCCGGCGACGACGGAGAGGCCGGCGTAGATGGCCTGGTCGCGGCGGGCGGGGATGTCCAGGGACTCCAGGAGGAAGACGCCGGTGCCGCCGTACATGCCGGCGACGAGGGCGGCCACCAGGGCGCTGGCCTGGCCGAAGACGACCGCGCGGGCGGCCATCAGGGGGTCGACGCCCTTGGCGCCCGGGCGGCGTTCGCGCTGTGCCTTGAGGCGGGCGCGCAGGGACAGGGCCGTGGCGAGCAGGATCACGGCGATCACGGCCAGCACGATGGGCGCGGCCAGGGGGACGCTGGGGAGGGTTCCGACCGAGTTCCACAGGCGGGCGCCCGCCCAGGACAGGACTCCGGCAACGATGAACACGCCTGCCAGCACCCTGATGCGCAGCTCTCTCACGGTGTCCCTTCAGCTCCCCCCGGACATGGTGGTCGTGTTGACCTTAACGACTACTCGGGCAGCCGGAGTTCCAGGTCCTTGCGCGGCGCGACGCCTTCCCGGGTGATCGCGTCCAGCAGTGCGGCGACGGCACCGCGGCCGGGCAGCTCGGCGGCGGGGTCGACGTCGTGCCAGGGGGCGAGGACGAAGGCGCGCTCGTGGGCGCGGGGGTGGGGCAGGGTGAGGACGGGGTCGTCGGAGACGACCTCGGCGTAGGCGACGATGTCGACGTCGAGGGTGCGGGCGCCCCAGCGCTCGTCGCGCACCCGGTGGAAGGCCTCCTCGACCGCGTGGGCGCGCTCCAGCAGGGAGGACGGGGGCAGGGTCGTCCGCAGGATCACGACGGCGTTGAAGTACGAGGGCTGGCTGCCGGGCTCGACGCCCCAGGGCTCGGTCTCGTAGACGGGGGAGACGGCCTTGACGCGGACGCCGGGGGTGTCCTCCAGGGCGTCGACGGCGCCCTGGAGGGTCTCCAGGCGGTTGCCCAGGTTGGAGCCGAGGGAGAGCACCGCGAGCCGGGGGTTGTGCAGGGTGGTGTCGGCGGCGTCGACCTGCTCCACGACGGAGGCGGGCACCGGCTGTACGGTCGGGTCGCTGGGACCCTCGGTGAACGAGGCGCTCATACTCGGCTCCGGGTGATGGTGACGGTCACGTCGTCGAAGGGAACCGTGATCGGCGCGTCCGGTTTGTGGACGCAGACCTCGACCTCCCGCACCCCGTCGTGCTTCAGACAGGCCTGGGCGATGCGCTCGGCCAGGGTCTCGATGAGGTTGACCGGCTCGCCCTGGACGACGGCGACGACCTCCTCGGCCACGATGCCGTAGTGCACGGTCTTCGCCAGGTCGTCGTCGGCCGCGGCCGGCCGGGTGTCCAGGCCGAGGACGAGGTCCACGATGAAGGTCTGGCCCTCCTCGCGTTCCTTGGGGAAGACACCGTGGTGCCCGCGGGCCTTCAGGCCGCGCAGCGCGACACGATCCACGCGAATCACTCCTGCAATCGTCGGTGAGAGCCGGTCCGTACCGCGTGCGGGCGGCAGTCCGGCCTCGAACGAATCTACCTGCGGGCACTGACAGCGCCGGGCCACGGGGGCGTGGATCCGGGCCGGGGCCAGGAGTGTTCAGCGGGTGTTTCCCCTGGGGAACCCGGCGCCTCACGGGTCGAAAGCCGCCCCTACCCCGGCGGCCGTGATTCCAACCACGTCTTGGTCCCTGTGGGTGGGTGCCGTGTCGCGTCCTGTGAGGACGCCTACCCGGTCAGTCGGGCGTCTCCCCGCTTTCTTCGTCGTCGTTCTCGGCGAGGACGGGGGAGGCGTGGTGGGACCAGATCTTCCAGCCGTCGGGGGTGCGCCGGAAGATGTTCGTGGCCACCACGAGCTGGCCGACCAGGGGGCCGAGCTCGCCGCCGGCCTCGGGCGCGGGGCCGCCGCTGAGGATGTTCTCCGTGCAGGTCAGCAGGGCGGTGTCGCCGGTGACGGAGACATGCACGTCGGTCAGGAAGAACTGGATGTACTCGGTGTTCGCCATGATCAGCGCGTACGACCTGAGAACCTCGGCGCGGCCGGTCAGGACGGGCCAGCCGGGGTGGATGCAGGAGACCACGCCCGTGTCGGCGGGGTCGTGGTACTCCTCGTCGACGCCGAGGTCGGAGGGGGTGAGCCAGAGCGAGGACAGCTCCTCGAAGTCGCCGCGCTCCAGGGCCTCGTAGAAGGCGGTGTTGGCGGCTTCGACCTCTTCGACGTCGGTGTGAGGGGCGCTCACCGGGCTCCTTCGTGGGGCTGCGCGCCGGGCGCGCGGTCGGGTGTGTGCTGCGTGGGGCGCTCGTGGCCCGGGACCGGCGCGTTCGCCTCGGCGCGCGCTCCCTCCACGGCGCGGGCGACCCGTACCGCGTCCGCCGAGGCGCGGACCTCGTGCACGCGGACCGCCCAGGCGCCGGCCTGTGCGGCGAGCGCGGTGACGGCGGCGGTGGCGGCGTCGCGCTCGCGCGCGGGCGGCGGGGCGCCCTCGGGGCCGGCGAGGACGCGGCCGAGGAAACGCTTGCGGGAGGCGGCCACGAGCAGCGGGTGGCCGAGGGCGCGCAGGCGGTCCAGGTGGGCGAGGAGGGAGAGGTCGTGCTCGCCCTCCTTGGAGAAGCCGAGTCCGGGGTCGACGACGATCCGGTCGGGGGCGATGCCGCCGTCGAGGACGGCCTGTACGCGCGCGTGAAGCTCGTCGACGACCTCGCCGACGACATCGGCGTAGGTGCCCCGGACGTTGGCGCCCTGGAGGAAACCGCGCCAGTGCATGACGACGAAGGGGGCGCCGGCGTCGGCGACGGCGGGGATCATGCCGGGGTCGGCGAGGCCGCCGCTGACGTCGTTGACGAGGGCGGCGCCGGCGGCGAGGGCCCGGGCGGCGACGGAGGCGCGCATGGTGTCGACGGAGACGACGACGCCTTCGGAGGAGAGCCCGCGGACCACGGGGATGACGCGCCGCAGTTCCTCGTCCTCGTCCACGCGGGTGGCGCCGGGGCGGGTGGACTCGCCGCCGACGTCGATCAGGTCGGCGCCCTGGGCGACGAGTTCGAGGCCGTGCTTGATGGCGGCGGTGGTGTCGAACCAGCGGCCTCCGTCGGAGAAGGAATCGGGGGTCACGTTGACGACTCCCATGACCGCGCACCGGTCCCAGTCCGGAAGGCCCGCGACGATCCCGCGTCCGCGTCCACTCTGCTTGCTCATATGGTCAGCGTAGGCCCCGCGCGGGCCATGAACGCCGTGCGGCCCGGGCGCGGGCCCCGGGAGTGGTGAAGGCGGGCTCCGGGCCGGGTCCGTCGGGTCAGACCGCGCTGATCTCCGGTTCCGCCAGGGCGTGCGCGCCAGGGCGTGCGGGGCGTGCGCGCCGGCGCAGGGCGGGCGGCAGGGGCGGGGCGAGGCGCAGGAAGCCCTCCGCCTGGAGGGCGGCCAGGCCGCTGCGGGGCAGGTCGGCGGAGGTGTGGTAGACGAGGAAGCGGGGTTCCGGCGTGGCCGGAACTTGGCGTTGAAGCGGTACAGCGACTCGATCTGGAACCAGCGCGAGAGGAACACCGGCAACCCGCGCCGGTCGCGCGGCAGCGGTCCCGCGCCGAGCCGCTCGCCGCGGGCCAGGGCGGAGCGGAACACGGCGAAGTCCAGCGACACGCGCGCGATGCCGAGCCGGGGCGCGGCCCCCAGGGCGGCGACGATGAGCAACCCGTTGACGCCGGGGTCGGCCGCGCGGTCGCGGCGCATCAGGTCCAGGGAGACGCCGTCGGGGCCCCAGGGCACGAAGTGCGGGACGGCCCTGAGGTCGCCGTAGGGGCCGGGGGCGGTCTCGGCGAGGTGGGCGGTGGCGATCAGGCAGTCGCCGTCGGAGGGGTCGCCGAGTCTGCCGAGCGCCATGGAGAAGCCGCGCTCGGTGTCGGTGCCGCGCCAGTCGTCGGCGGCGCGGCGGATGCGGTCCAGTTCGCTGTCGCCGAGGTCACGGACACGACGTACCCGGGTTTCGTAACCGGCCCGCTCGATGCGTCCGGCCATCTGGCGCACGTTGCGCGTCGGGCGGCCGGCGAGGGAGAAATCCGCGGTGTCCACCACCGCCTCGTCGCCCGGTTCGAGGGCGTCCAGGCCGGTCTCGCGGGTCCACACCTGGCCGCCGGTCTCGGAACAGCCCATGACGGCGGGGGTCCAGGAGTGGGCGCGGGCCTCGTCCATGAAGCGTTCGATGGCGCCGGGCCAGGCCTCCACGTCACCGATGGGGTCGCCGCCGGCGAGCATGACGCCGGAGACGACGCGGTAGGTGACGGCGGCCTTGCCGCTGGGCGAGAACACCACGGCCTTGTCGCGGCGCGGGGCGAAGTGGCCGAGCGAGTCGCGGCCGCCGTACCGCTCCAGCAGGGCGCGCAGCCGGACCTCGTCCTCGGGGGTGAGGCGGGCGCCGGGGTGTTCGGGGCGCAGGGCGAGGTAGAGCGTGGTCAGGGCGGTGAGCAGGCCGAGGGCGCCGAGGGAGTAGGCGACCGTCCAGGAGGTGCTGCCGCGGTAGTCGACGGGGCCGTCGAGGCCGACCAGCCCGTACAGGACGTGCGTGAGCCGGTCGGCCACGCTGGGGTCGCCGACCGTGCCGTCCGGGTGGGCGCTGACCACGACCAGGCCGAGGGCGAGCGAGAAGGCGCCCATGAGCGCGAAGTTGGCGAGCGCGCGCCAGCGGCCGCGCGGATCGGGCAGGGCGGCGAACTGGTCGCGGTGGCGCAGCAGCGGCCAGAGCAGTGTCAGGGGGATGAGCACGCCGAGGACGGAGCCGCGGTGGGCGAACTGGGCGAGGGCGCCGATCGGCAGCAGGGCGACGGTGGCGCGCCAGGCCCGGCGCTTGCCGCGTTTGAGGCCGTGCGCGAGCAGGAGCAGCAGGACGCCCGCGCTGAGCGAGAGCGCGGCCGCGAACGGGCCGAGCGCGCCCGGCAGTACCTCGGCGAGGGTGTGGATTCGGCTGTGTCGGAAGCGCGGGAAGACGCCCGCGGCGATCTCCAGCAGGCCCACCAGGACGCCCGCGCGGGCGACGAGGACGGGGACGGACTCGGGGCGGGGACCGCCGGGCAGGTGCCGCGTGCGGACGGGCGGGGCGGTGTCGGTGCCCGGCATGTCCTGTTCTTCCCTGGCAGTCATCGCTTCCCGTGGTTCCGCGAGAGGGCTCGGTACCGGTGCCGATTCGGGCATCCGCCGACATTGCGCCCTCTAGGACGACGAGTTCGACAGGGAGGTTCACTCGGCGTGGGGATGCCGGGGCGAATCGGGGCCGGGCGCGGTCGGCGTGCCCAACGCCGGGCCCGTCGGGCGGCGTGAATTCCTGATGCGCTGTGAAGGCCCGGGCATGGCCGAGTTTTTGTGACCCAAGGCACCATTGCGCGCCTACGCGCGGTAAGTTTCTGGCCATGCCACGTGGACGTCATCGCCATTCCCCGCCTCTGCACAGGCTGCTGCCTCCGTCGGCGATCGCAGGCGTGTCCGCCGTCTGCGCCCTCGGCCCCTGGGTGTTCACGGAAGCGGTCCTGCTGCGCGGTCTCGCCGCGGTGGCCGCGGTCACCGCGGTCACCAGCGCGGTCGTCATGCGCCGTTGGGACACGCAGGCCGGCAAGCAGGTCGCCGACCTCACGCGCGCGCGTGCGAGCGACGACTGGCGCCATGAGGAACGGGTCGCCGAGCTGGAGTCCGACCTGGACGAGTCGCGCGAGCTGCGCGGCAAGCTGGAGCAGCGGCTGCGGGCGAAGCGCGCGGAGCTGGCGAAGCTGCGCAACGAGCACGCGTCCCTGCTGCGCCGGTACGCCACCGCGGAGACCGAGCGGGCCACCGCCCTTGAGGGCCGCCGCCTGCTGGAGATCGAGGCGACCACACCGCCGCGTGCCGCGCTGCCGCCCGTACCGGTGCCGCGGCAGGCGGAATCCGAGCAGGCCGAGACCGCCGAGGCGGAGCACGCGCGCGAGGACGAGTCGAAGGCCCTCGCGGTGTTCTCGCCCGGTGGCTCCCGGCTGTTCCTGCGGGCGAACGCGGCCCTGAGCCGCCTGGCCGAGGGCTCCGCAGAGGAGACCGCGGCCAAGGCCGGCGCCGGGTCCCCGGAGACCCCTGAGGGCCCCGACGGTCCGGGCGGTCCCGGCGGGCCGGGCGAGACCCCCGCCGACGCCGCATCGGAGGACGAGGCCCAGGGGAAGCCACGGGCGGCCGACGAGCACGAGCGCGCGGCCGCCACCCCCGAGTCCACCGAGGAGCCGGCGCTCGCCGCGGACCCCGAGGAGCCGGCCACCGTCCCCACGGAGGAGCACTCCACCGCGGACGCCCCCGAAGCACCCGCCGCTCCCGTCAGCCCCTCGACCGAGGTCGTCCCGGCCACCCGGTCGGCCGCCGCGCTGCCCGTGCGGCAGACCCGCGGGCACTTCACCGTCCCGACCGCCGTGGCCGTCGTCCCCGGGACTCCCGCCCGACGGCAGGCGGCCCAGGGCGGATTCGACTTCTTCGGCACGCAGAAGTCCGAGTCCGCGGCGCTGGAGGCCGTGCAGAACGAGGACCTCGCCGACGTCGTCGGACAGGAGGCCCTGGACCTGCACAAGGCCGAGGCCGAGGCGCGGTTCAGGCCCGCCGGCGAGGGCCTTCGGGCCGTCGGCCAGGTGATCGACCTGACGGCGCACGACGAGACCGAGCAGATCGACGTCCAGCGGCTGCGCAGCGCTGCCTCCTGACGCCGCGTCACGACACGGAAGGGCGTCCCGCACTCGCGGGGCGCCCTTCTCGCGTCCCGGCCTAGGACGCCATCCAGCGGTCGGGCCGCGCGGCCCGGCGGCCGGTGCGGGACCGCTCGGCCTGTCCGTGCAGCAGCAGTTCGGCCTCCTGAGCGTCCCGCAGCCGCGCCGTGACGCTGTTGCCGGCCCCCGTGTCCACGTGTACGTCGGCGAGCCGCCACAGGCGCTGCCAGGGCCCCTGGGTGAGCCGTACGCTCTGCACCTTCGCGTGCGGTACGAGGGCGAGGCTGTGGCTCAGCAGCCCGTGCCGGGCGGCGAACACCGCGTCGGTGACCAGGAGTCCCTGTCCGCGCCACCACAGCGGCACGCACCGGCCCGCGCGGCGCGGCGGCCGCGACAGCGCCGCGTACGGCGGCACGGTCACTCCCGGCAGTACACGGGCGACGAGCGGCTCGGCGACCTCGCGCGGGGCGACCGGCAGCAGCACGGAGTTGGACGACCCGGCGACGTCGAGCTCCACGCGCACCCACCCGCGCCGGCGCCACAGCAGTGGCTCGACGATCCGTACGCTCTGCACCCGGCCCGGCGGCACCGTCTCGTGGGCGCGGTCCAGCAGTCCGCGGTCGATGCGCAGCCCGTCCGGGGACTCGGCGACCGTCCAGTCGTAGTCGGCGACGAACCGTCCCACGCTGCTCGCGCCCGCCGCGCCCAGCAGGGGCAGCGCGGTCGCGAGGACCGTCCACACGTTGTGGGTGGCCAGCCACAGCAGCGGCGGTACGACGAGCGCGGCGGTCAGGGTGCCCCAGGTCGCCCCGGTCAGCAGCAGCGAGACGGCGAGCACGCCGGGGGGCGTGCGCAGCAGCTCGCGCGCCGGAGCCTCGCCGACCTCGCGTGCCGTCTCCGGCGCGAACCCGGCGGCGCGCGCCAGCAGTTCCGCGCGCAGGGCGCGCGCGTCACGCTCCCCGAGAAAGGCCAGTTCGTCCTTGTTGCCGGCGCCCACGACGTCGAGTCTGAGTTTCGCCACGCCCGCGATCCGGGCGAGCAGCGGCCGGGTCACGTCGATGGCCTGGATGCGTTCCAGCCGGATGTGCGCGGTGCGCCGGAAGACCAGGCCGGTCCGGATGCGCAGTTCGCTGTCGGTGACCGCGAAGTGGGTGTACCACCAGGTCAGGAAGCCGTAGAGGGAGGCTGTGGGGATGACCACGGCGAGGGCGATCAGCAGCGTCGTGGTGGTCAGCTGCTCCAACTGGTGCTGCGTCTGGCCCGGATCGTGCACCGCCCAGCCGGCGATCACGGCGAAGGGCGCCCAGGCCCGCCGCAGCGGCGTGACGGGATGCAGCCGCCGCTCGGGGAGTGCGGCTTCGGGGAGCGCCGGGTGTTCGGACACTGCGGCCTCGGGGCGTGCGCCCCGTCCGGGCCCGGATCCCTCCGGCCATGCGCTCTCGTCGGTGCCCGGCGCGGTCACAGCCCCGCCGATCGGGCCTCGCCCAGCTCGGTGAGCCGGTCCCGCAGCCGCTCCGCCTCGGCCGGGTCGAGACCGGGGATGGCGGCGTCGGTCGCGGCGGCCGCGGTGTGCAGCTGGACGCTGGCCAGCCCGAAGTGCCGTTCGACGGGCCCGGAGGTCACCTCGACCAGTTGCATACGGCCGTACGGCACGACCGTGACCTTGCGCCACATCACGCCCCGGCTGATCAGCAGGTCGTCGGCGCGCTCGGCGTAGCGCCAGGACCGCCAGTTGCGGCCGGTCAGTACCCAGCCCCAGACCAGGAGTGCCAGCGGGAACAGGGCGAACGCCGCCCAGGGCGGTCCGGCGAGCAGCCCGAACAGCAGGCCCAGACCCAGGGCCGGGATTCCCAGCCACACCACCAGCAGCATCCGCCGCATCCGCAGCAGTCCCGGTGGCAGTGCCGTCCACACAGGCTCGGCCTCGCGCAGTGGTGCGTTCTCCCGGCTCCCCGTCTCCATACGGTCAGCCTACGTAGGAGAGACTGTGTCCATGACTCCTCAGACGGAGACCATGGTCGGAATCGGCGGCGCCGCGGAGAGCACCGACATGGTGCTCAACATCGGCCCCCAGCACCCGTCGACGCATGGTGTGCTGCGACTCAAGCTCGTCCTGGACGGCGAGCGCATCACGAGTGCGGAGCCGGTGATCGGCTATATGCACCGCGGCGCGGAGAAGCTGTTCGAGGCGCGCGACTACCGCCAGATCATCATGCTGGCCAACCGCCACGACTGGCTGTCGGCGTTCTCCAACGAGCTGGGCGTCGTCCTCGCGGTCGAGCGGATGCTCGGCATGGAGGTGCCCGAGCGCGCGGTGTGGACCCGCACCCTGCTGGCGGAGCTGAACCGGGTGCTCAACCACCTGATGTTCCTCGGCTCCTACCCGCTGGAGCTGGGCGGCATCACGCCGGTGTTCTACGCGTTCCGGGAGCGCGAGGTCCTCCAGAACGTCATGGAGGAGGTCTCCGGCGGGCGTATGCACTACATGTTCAACCGCGTCGGCGGCCTGAAGGAGGACCTGCCCGCGGGCTGGGCCACCCGCGCGCGTGGCGCGGTCGCCGCCGTGCGCTCGCGCATGGACGTCTTCGACGACCTGGTGCTCGGCAACGAGATCTTCCGGGGGCGCACGCGGGGCGTCGGCGCGCTCACTCCGCAGGCCGTGCACGCCTACGGGGTGAGCGGTCCGATCGCGCGCGCCTCCGGTGTCGACTTCGACCTGCGCCGCGACGAGCCGTACCTGGCGTACACCGAGCTCCAGGACACCCTGAAGGTGGTCACCCGCGAGGAGGGCGACTGCCTCGCCCGGTTCGAGTGCCTGCTGGCGCAGACCCACAATGCCCTCGACCTCGCGGACGCCTGCCTGGACCGGCTCGCCGAGCTGGCGCCCGGCCCGATCAACCAGCGGCTGCCGAAGGTCCTGAAGGCGCCCGAGGGGCACACCTACGCGTGGACCGAGAACCCGCTCGGCATCAACGGCTACTACCTCGTCAGCAAGGGCGAGAAGACGCCGTACCGGCTGAAGCTGCGCTCGGCCTCGTACAACAACATCCAGGTGCTGACCGAGCTGCTGCCGGGCACGCTGGTGGCGGACATGGTGGCGATCCTGGGGTCGATGTTCTTCGTGGTCGGAGACATCGACAAGTGATCGACGAGTAGGGGCCATCGACCGGCAGGGGCGACCGGCAGGGGGCGGCGGGCCAGGAGGCCGGGCGGGTCGCCTCGCCGAGCCGGTGTCAGGCGCCGAGCCGGCGTCGGGCGGCGGACCAGGCCACCAGGCCACCAGGCCACCAGGCCACCAGGCCACCAGGCCACCAGGCCGTCGGGCGGCGGACCAGGCCACCAGGCCGTCGAGCGGCGGACGAGGCCGTCAGGCGGTCGCCTCGGCGAGCGGGTCCGGGATGCCGACCGGCTGGACCAGCCAGCCGAAGTCTCCGAAGCCGCCCGGCGCGGTGAGCTCCGCGGCCTCCCCGGCGCTCGCGAGGGCGCGTACGTACTCCGCGGGGCTTGAGGAGGCGAGCGCGAGTGAGGGGCGCGCGCCGGTGACACCGAGCACGCGCAGAGCCGCACGCTGGGTGGTCACATGCCCGCCGGGGAGCGCGCACGCGTCCAGGGCCACGTGGGCCGTGACATCGCACGACCCGTCCGGCACGGGCGCCGTCTCGCGCCCCTCCCGGAAGCCGGTGAGCGTCCCGAACAAGGGGCGCGCGTCGGCGGTGTGCGCGTAGTCGACGGCCACCGCGAGCCCACGCCGCAGGCGCGCGACCGCTGCCGCCCAGGCCGTGTCCCGGGGCAGCCCGATCTCCGCCCGCCACCCCTCCTCGCCCGGCAGCGCCCACCACCGCGCCAGCCACCGGGCCTCCGCGCCCGCGACCGGCTCCCCGAGCCGCTCGGTCCCGTCCCGGCGTACGAGGACCAGCCGGGGCACGCCCGCGGAGTCCACCTCGGCGATCTCGACGGGGACGTTGTCCAGCCACTCGTTGGCGAACAGCAACCCGGTGACGTCCTCGGGCGGCTCGGCGCGCCACTCGATCCGGGGATCCAGGCCCCGCGGGCGCGCGGCGATCTCGACGGCGTGCACGCGCGCGCGTGCGGCCACCTCGGCGGGCAGCGCGGCGGCCACCCCCGCGGCCAGCTCGCCCCGGCCCGCGGCCATGTCGACGAAGTCCAGCCGGTCCGGGTACCCCAGCGCCTCATCGACCCGGCACAGCAGCCGGGCCACGGCCCGCGCGAACAGCGGCGAGGCGTGCACGGAGGTCCGGAAGTGCCCGGCGGGCCCCTCCGGGCGGCGGTAGAAGCCCTGCGGCCCGTACAGCGCGTGCTGCGCGGCCGCCCGCCACCCGAGCCACTCGGCGGCCCACCCGGAGTCCGGGCTCCCGCCCGCCTGCCCGCCCCGCGTCTCCCGCCGCACCTCGTCGTTCACGACGCAAGGCTAAACGCACAGGGGAACGAGGCCTCCACCTTGCGGAGTATGCGCGGCGGGCACGGATCGGCCCTCCGGTTGACCCCGGCGCACATTCCGCTTCCCTACTCTGGGTTACGTGCAGCGCCTCTATGACTTCCTCCGCAGGCACCCGACCGGGGTCGACACCTTCTGGGCGATCGTCCTGTTCGGGCTCTCTGTGGCGGGCGGAGCGGTCGAGCAGACCGACGGGACCGACGAGCTCTGGCTCGTCGTACCCGTGACGCTGCTGCTGTGCGCCACGGTCGCGCTGCGCCGCCGGATGCCGGAGAACATGCTGGTCCTGGCCGCGGTCGTCGGTGTCGCACAGCTCGTGCTGAACGTGTCGACCATGCTCGCCGACTTCGCGCTGCTGGTGATCGTCTACACCGTGGCCGCCACCGGCGCGAGCTGGGCCCGCCGCTTCGGCCTGGCTGCGGGGCTGCTCGCGGCGCCGCTGGCGCAGATGCGCTGGCCCGACTCCGAGGCGAGCGCGCTGGGCAACGTGGCGATCGCGGTCTTCCAGACCGTGCCGTTCGCGCTCGCCTGGGTGCTCGGCGACTCGCTGCGCACCCGCCGCGCGTACTTCGCGCAGCTGGAGGAGCGAGCGGCCCGGCTGGAGAAGGAGCGCGAGGCGCAGGCGAAGGTCGCGGTCGCCGCCGAACGCGCGCGGATCGCGCGCGAGCTGCACGACGTCGTCGCGCACAACGTCTCGGTGATGGTCGTCCAGGCCGACGGCGCCGCCTACGTCCTCGACGCCGCGCCCGACCAGGCGAAGAAGGCCCTGGAGACCATCTCCTCCACCGGCCGCCAGGCCCTCGCCGAGATGCGCCGTCTGCTGGGCGTGCTGCGCACCGGCGAGCACCAGGAGGCCGGGGAGTACGTGCCGCAGCCCGACGTCGAGCAGATCGAGGAGCTCGTCGAGCAGTGCCGCGGCTCCGGGCTGCCCGTCGACTTCAAGATCGAGGGCACCCCGCGCCCGCTGCCCAGCGGCGTCGAGCTGACGGCGTACCGCATCGTGCAGGAGGCGCTCACCAACACCCGCAAGCACGGCGGCCCGAACGCCGGTGCGAGCGTGCGCCTGGTCTACTTCGACGACGGCCTCGGCCTGCTCGTCGAGGACGACGGCAAGGGCGCCCCGCACGAGCTGTACGAGGACGGCGGCGTGGACGGCCGGGGCCACGGCCTGATCGGCATGCGCGAGCGGGTCGGCATGGTCGGCGGCACCCTGGACGCCGGCCCGCGGCCGGGCGGAGGATTCCGCATCAGCGCCCTGCTGCCGCTCAGACCAGCGCACTGAGACCTGTCGTACGCCCCGTGGCCCACACCCGTAGGACCCCGCCGACACCCGCAAGACGGAAGAGGACCCGATGACGATCCGCGTGATGCTCGTCGACGACCAGGTGCTGCTGCGCACCGGATTCCGGATGGTGCTCGCCGCACAGCCGGACATGGACGTCGTCGCGGAGGCGGGCGACGGCGTCGAGGCCCTCCAGGTGCTGCGCTCGACCGACGTCGACGTGGTGCTGATGGACGTCCGCATGCCGAAGCTGGACGGCGTCGAGACCACCCGGCGCATCTGCTCCGAGCCCAACCCGCCGAAGGTGCTGATCCTGACCACCTTCGACCTCGACGAGTACGCCTTCTCCGGGCTGAAGGCGGGCGCGTCCGGCTTCATGCTCAAGGACGTGCCGCCCGGCGAACTCCTCGCCGCCATCCGCTCCGTGCACAGCGGCGACGCGGTCGTGGCCCCCTCCACCACCCGCCGGCTGCTGGACCGGTTCGCCCCGATGCTGCCCACGGGCGGGCGCGAGCTCCAGCACAAGGAGTTGGAGCGGCTCACCGACCGCGAGCGCGAGGTCATGCTCCTTGTCGCGCAGGGACTGTCCAACGGCGAGATCGCGGCCCGCCTCGTGCTGTCCGAGGCGACCGTGAAGACGCACGTCGGACGCATCCTCACCAAGCTCGGCCTGCGCGACCGCGTCCAGGTGGTCGTGCTGGCCTACGAGACGGGGCTGGTGCGGGCTGGCGGACACGGCTGACGTAGGCCCGCCGCCCCGGTACCGTCTGCGCATGCTCCTGTGGATCAACGGCCCCTTCGGGGGAGGCAAGACACAGACCGCTCACGAGATACAGCGCCGGCTGCCGGGCAGCGTCATCTGCGACCCCGAGCACGCCGGGTTCGGTCTGCGCCGCATGCTCCCGCCCGGACTGCGGGGGGACTTCCAGGAGCTGGCGTCCTGGCGGACCGGCGTCGTCGAGGTCCTCGACCTCGCCCTGACCAAGCACGACGGGGTGGTGATCGCGCCGATGACGGTCACCGACCCCGACTGCTTCGCCGAGACCGTCGGCCGCCTGCGCGAACTCGGCCACCCCGTGCACCACTTCACGCTGCTCGCCCAGCGCGAGACCGTGCTGAAGCGGCTGCGCGAGCGCGGCCTCGGCCATCTGCTCCGGTACGTCGCCGGGAAGGACGCGGGCCTGCGCCGGGAGAGCTGGGCCGTCTCCCGGCTCGACCACTGCCTGGAGCGGCTGAGCGAGCCGGAGTTCGCCGAGCATCTGTGGACCGACCACACGACCGTGCCCAAGACCGCCGACCGCATCGCCGTCCTGGCCGGGCTGACGCTGCGGCCCAACAGCGAGGGCGCGCTGCGGACACGGGTGCGTCAGGCCCGGGTGGGGCTGCGGCACATCCGCATCGACTGAGCCCGAGCGGCCCGTCCTGCGGCCAGGAGATCCGAACAGCGGCCCCGGGGCCTGTCCGGCGGCCTAGCGGAGGATGCCCTCCAGGAAGTCGCTGCCCAGCCGGGCCACCACCGTGACGTCCAGCTGGTGCAGTACGTATCGCCCGCGTCTGCGCGTGGTGACCAGCCCCGCCTTCTTCAGCACCCCGAGGTGCCGGGATATCTCGGGCGCGGTCATGCCGTGGACCTGCGCCAGATCGCTGGTGGTGTACGCGCTGCGGGCCAGATGACGGCACAGGCGCATCCGCACGGGGTGGGACAGCGCGGTCATCCGCAGGGTGAGCTCCTCCACCGAGGGCGGCGAGGACAGCTCGGGCGAGCCGACGGGGTAGTGCAGCACCGGCTGCCACCCCGTGCGGTGCAGCACCGACAGATGGGGCCGGCCGAGACTGGTCGGCATCAGCAGCAGACCGTCGGGTCCGGCCGCCGTACGCCCTTCGAGCACCTTGTCCACGACGATCCGGCCGCCGGGCTCGTCACGCATCCCGCTCATGCACCTGCGGGTGCGCCAGCCCGTGCAGGGCGACCGTGGTGCTGCCGGTGCGGCCCGCCCAGCAGCGCAGGGCCACCTGCTGGGCCATCGTGCCCGTGGGGAAGAACGCCGCCGCCTCCAGCCCCAGCAGCCCGGCGACCCGCTCCTCCAGGGACTCCACGATCCGGTTGCCGTACATGTCCGCGGGCTCGTCCAGGTCATGGCTCTCGGCCCCCGCCTCCTGGAGCCACGCCAGCCGCTCGCGGACCGACATCCCGAACCCCGCGCGGGACAGCACCCTGCGCGCCTTGCGGTGCGCCGCGCCGCGCCGCTCGCGCAAGCCCTCCGGCCCCGATCGGGTGTCCTGTCCGCCCTCGTGCTCCGCCACGTCGCTCATGCCCCGGATCATGCCGTCACCCGCGGCGGCACGGCACCGGGATCTGCCCGGCCCGCCGTCCCCGTGTCGATCCTCGGGCAACCTCACGAAGACCGCGTGGGGAAACCCACAGCCTGTGGATGACCGAAGACCCCTCGAACCGATCGCGTTAACATGACGAGAAATCGTCCGGTACCGAGAGCGGACTGGAACGGGAAGGCCACCGTCGCGTGAGTACAGTCCAACAGCCAGACCCCAAGGACCGCCCCGCACGGCTCACCGTCGGCGTCGTCGGCGCCGGCCGGGTGGGCCCCGCGCTCGCCGCGTCCCTCCAGCTCGCCGGGCACCGGCCCGTCGCCGTCTCCGCCGTCTCCGACGCCTCCCGCCGCCGCGCGGCCGAGTTGCTGCCCGACGTGCCGGTCATGCCGCCCGCCGAGGTGCTCCAGCGATCCGACCTGGTGCTGCTCACCGTCCCCGACGACACCCTGCCCGGCCTGGTGCAGGGCCTCGCCGAAACCGGCGCCGTCCGCCCCGGCCAGCTCCTCGTGCACACCTCCGGCCGCTACGGCGCCAGGGTGCTCGACCCCGCCACGCGCGCGGGCGCCCTGCCGCTGGCCCTGCACCCGGCGATGACCTTCACCGGCACACCCGTCGACGTGCAGCGACTGGCCGGCTGCTCCTTCGGCGTCACCGCCCCCGACGAGCTGCGGCTGGCCGCCGAGGCCCTGGTGATCGAGATGGGCGGCGAGCCGGAGTGGATCGCCGAGGAGAACCGCCCGCTCTACCACGCGGCCCTCGCCCTGGGCGCCAACCACCTGGTCACCCTGGTCGCCCAGTCCATGGAGCTGCTGCGCACCGCCGGGGTCGCGGCCCCCGACCGGATGCTCGGACCGCTCCTCGGCGCCGCCCTCGACAACGCCCTGCGCTCCGGCGACGCCGCCCTGACCGGGCCCGTCGCGCGCGGGGACGCGGGCACGGTCGCCGCCCACGTCACCGAGCTGCGCAAGCACGCGCCGCAGACCGTGGCCGGCTATCTGGCCATGGCCCGCGCCACCGCCGACCGGGCGCTGGCCGGCGGACTGCTGAAGCCGGAACTCGCCGAGGACCTGCTCGGCGTACTCGCCACCGAGGCCAAGAGCTACGGCGCCGAAGGAGACGCCCGATGACCACCACCCTGCTGCGCACCGCCGAGGAACTGTCCGCACGCGCGCGTGGCGGCCGCCGCGCCGTCGTGATGACCATGGGCGCCCTGCACGAGGGCCACGCCACGCTCATCCGCACCGCCCGCCGGGCCGCCGGGCCGGACGGCGAGGTCGTGGTCACCGTCTTCGTCAACCCGCTCCAGTTCGGCCAGGGAGAGGACCTCGACCGCTACCCGCGCACCCTGGACGCCGACCTGAAGATCTCCGAGCAGGCCGGCGCGGACGTCGTCCTCGCACCCGCCGTCGAGGAGGTCTACCCCGGCGGAGAGCCCCAGGTGCGGATCAGCGCGGGCCCCATGGGCGAACGCCTGGAGGGCGCCTCCCGGCCCGGCCACTTCGACGGCATGCTCACCGTCGTCGCCAAGCTGCTCCACCTCACCCGGCCCGACCTCGCCCTCTTCGGCCAGAAGGACGCCCAGCAGCTCGCCCTCATCCGGCGCATGGTCCGCGACCTGAACTTCGGCATGGAGATCGTCGGCGTGCCGACCGTGCGCGAGGACGACGGCCTCGCGCTGTCCAGCCGCAACCGCTACCTCTCCGCCTCCGAGCGCCGTACCGCGCTCGCCCTGTCCCGCGCGCTGTTCGCTGGCCGGGACCGGCACGCCGCGCAGGAGGCGCTGCGCGCCCGGGCCCTGGCAGTGCCCGCCCCGCCCGCCCGCGCGGAGGCGCTCAGCGCCCTCGGGGAGTCCCGTGCGGCCGCCGACGCGCACGCCGTCGCCCAGGCCGTGCCCGGCGCGGCCGCCGCCGTCCGCCAGGCTGCCCGCCTGGTCCTGGACGAGGCCGCCCGCCAGATTCCGCCGCTGACCCTCGACTACCTCGCCCTCGTCGACCCCGCCGACTTCACCGAGATCGACGACGACTTCACCGGCGAGGCCGTCCTCGCCGTCGCCGCCCGGGTCGGCACGACCCGGCTGATCGACAATCTCCCCCTCACCTTCGGAGCCGCCTCGTGAGCAGCACAGGCATACGACTGCACACGCCCGCGCCGGGCTGGTCGATCGACGCGGACGTGGTCGTGGTGGGCTCCGGCGTCGCGGGCCTGACCGCGGCCCTGCGCTGCCAGGCCGCGGGCCTGACCACCGTCGTGGTCACCAAGGCCCGCCTGGACGACGGCTCCACCCGCTGGGCGCAGGGCGGCATCGCCGCGGCCCTCGGCGAGGGCGACACCCCCGAGCAGCACCTGGACGACACCCTCGTCGCGGGCGCCGGGCTGTGCGACGAGGAGGCCGTGCGCATCCTCGTCACCGAGGGCCCCGACGCCGTGCACCGGCTGATCGCCACCGGCGCCGAGTTCGACACCGACGACGAGGGCGGCATCGAGCTCGCCCGCGAGGGCGGCCACCACCGCCGCCGCATCGCCCACGCGGGCGGCGACGCGACCGGAGCGGAGATCTCCCGCGCGCTCGTGGAGGCGGTACGCGCGCGTGGTCTGCGCACGATCGAGAACGCGCTCGTCCTCGACCTGCTCACCGACGCCGACGGCCGGACCGCCGGAGTCACCCTGCACGTCATGGGCGAGGGCCAGCACGACGGCGTGGGCGCCGTCCACGCGCCCGCGGTCGTCCTCGCCACCGGCGGCATGGGCCAGGTCTTCTCCGCCACCACCAACCCGTCCGTCTCCACCGGCGACGGCGTCGCCCTCGCGCTGCGCGCGGGCGCCGAGGTCTCCGACCTGGAGTTCGTCCAGTTCCACCCGACCGTGCTGTTCCTCGGCCCCGACGCGGAGGGCCAGCAGCCGCTCGTCTCCGAAGCCGTACGCGGCGAAGGCGCCCACCTCGTCGACGCCGACGGCGTGCGCTTCATGGTCGGGCAGCACGAACTGGCCGAGCTGGCGCCCCGCGACATCGTCGCCAAGGGCATCATGCGCCGCATGCAGGAGCAGGACGCCGAGCACATGTTCCTCGACGCCCGGCACTTCGGCGCCGACATGTGGGAGCACCGCTTCCCGACGATCCTCGCCGCCTGCCGCGCGAACGGCATCGATCCCGTCACCGCTCCCATTCCGATCGCCCCGGCCGCCCACTACGCCTCCGGCGGCGTACGCACCGACCCCCAGGGCCGCACCACCGTGCCCGGCCTGTACGCGTGCGGCGAGGTCGCCTGCACCGGCGTGCACGGCGCCAACCGGCTCGCCTCCAACTCCCTGCTGGAGGGCCTGGTCTACGCCGAGCGCATCGCCGGCGACATCACCGCCCGCCACGCCGAGGACCGGCTCCTCGCGCGCGTGCCGGAACCCGTCCCCTACCCGGGCATCCCGGCCCACCCCCTCCAGGCCGCCGAGGCCCGGTTCACCATCCAGCGGATCATGACCGCCGGCGCGGGCGTCCTGCGCTCCGCCGACTCCCTCGACCAGGCCGCCGAGCAGCTCCAGCGGCTGCACTCCGAGGCCCGGGACGCCCTCGACGAGAACGGCAAGACCGCCGAACCAGGCGTCGACACGTGGGAGGCCACCAACCTTCTGTGCGTCGCCCGCGTCCTGGTCGCCGCCGCCCGGCTGCGCGAGGAGACCCGCGGCTGCCACTGGCGCGAGGACCGGGCCGACCGGGACGACACGGCCTGGCGCCGCCATATCGTCGTACGGCTCAATCCGGACCGCACGCTCGCCGTGCACACCACCGACACCGCAGACTTTCCCCCGACCCGGCAGCCCCAGCCCCCTCAGGAGCAGTGACAGAAGTGAGCGACACCGACCTTCCCCTCGCCCAAGAAGGCGGCTGCGGCGACGGCTGCGCCTGCGGCGCCGACGAGGAGTACCCGGAGAGCGGGCTCGACCCCGCCCTCGCGCAGCTGCTGGCCGACAGCGGGCTCGACCCGCTGGAGGTCGAGGACATCGCCAACGTGGCGATCCAGGAGGACCTGGCCGGCGGCGTCGACGTGACCACCGTCGCCACCATCCCCGAGGACGCCGTCGCCACCGCCGACTTCGTCGCCCGTGAGGCCGGCGTCGTCGCCGGCCTGCGCGTCGCCGAGGCGGTCGTCTCGGTCGTCGCCACCGACGAGTTCGAGGTCGAGCGGCACGTCGAGGACGGTGACCGGGTGGAGGCCGGGCAGAAGCTGCTGTCCGTCACCACCCGCACCCGCGACCTGCTCACCGCCGAGCGCAGCGCGCTCAACCTGATGTGCCGTCTGTCGGGCATCGCCACCGCCACGCACGCGTGGGCGGACGCCCTGGAGGGCACCGGCGCCCGGGTGCGCGACACCCGTAAGACCACGCCCGGTCTGCGCTCCCTGGAGAAGTTCGCCGTGCGCTGCGGCGGGGGCGTCAACCACCGCATGTCCCTGTCGGACGCCGCGCTCGTCAAGGACAACCACGTCGTCGCCGCCGGTGGCGTCGCCCAGGCCTTCAAGGCCGTGCGCGAGGCCTTCCCCGAGGTGCCGATCGAGGTCGAGGTCGACACCCTGCACCAGCTGCGCGAGGTCGTCGACGCGGGGGCCGACCTGATCCTGCTCGACAACTTCACGCCCGGTGAGTGCGAGGAGGCCGTCGCCATCGTCGCCGGGCGCGCCGCGCTGGAGGCCTCGGGGCGGCTGACCCTGGCCGACGCCCGTGCCTACGCGGAGACCGGCGTGGACTTCCTCGCCGTCGGGGCGCTCACGCACTCGTCGCCGATCCTCGACATCGGCCTCGACCTGCGCGCGGCGGAGTAAGGGAGCGGTAATCAGCCATGCTGCTGACGATCGACGTGGGTAACACGCACACCGTGCTCGGTCTGTTCGACGGGGAGGACATCGTCGAGCACTGGCGGATCTCGACGGACGCGCGCCGTACCGCCGACGAGATGGCGGTGCTGCTCCAGGGACTGATGGGCATGCACCCGCTGCTCGGCGAGGAGCTCGGGGACGGCATCGACGGGATCGCCATCTGCGCGACCGTGCCGTCGGTTCTGCACGAGCTGCGGGAGGTCACGCGGCGGTACTACGGGGACGTGCCCGCGGTGCTGGTGGAGCCCGGAGTGAAGACGGGTGTGCCGATCCTCACCGACAACCCCAAGGAGGTCGGCGCGGACCGGATCATCAACGCGGTCGCGGCCGTGGAGCTGTACGGGGGGCCGGCGATCGTCGTCGACTTCGGTACGGCCACGACGTTCGACGCGGTGAGCGCGCGGGGGGAGTACGTCGGCGGGGTCATCGCGCCCGGCATCGAGATCTCCGTGGAGGCGCTCGGGGTGAAGGGGGCGCAGCTTCGGAAGATCGAGGTGGCGCGGCCGCGGAGTGTCATCGGCAAGAACACGGTCGAGGCCATGCAGGCGGGGATCGTGTACGGGTTCGCCGGGCAGGTCGACGGGGTGGTCGGCCGGATGGCGCGGGAGCTGGCGGAAGATCCGGACGATGTGACGGTCATCGCCACGGGTGGGCTGGCGCCGATGGTGCTCGGTGAGTCGCATGTCATCGACGAGCACGAGCCGTGGTTGACGTTGGTCGGGCTGCGGTTGGTGTACGCGCGGAACGTGTCGCGGATGTGAGGTGTGTGCCCGCGGCGGCCTGCTTGTGTTCGGTGGGGGTTGTTGTGGCGCGTTGTGTGGGTGGGGGTGCGGGGCCGGGGCGGGGGGTGTCCGTCCTCGGTCCGCC
>NZ_JBEXPR010000018.1:0-184151 GCF_040612135.1 Streptomyces sp. NPDC006458
CTCGACACCTACGAGGTGGAGCGCCGTCCGGTCGGCCAGTTCAACCTGGGCTGGGCGATGTCCGCCGCGTCGAACTCTGATCCGGGGCCCGCCCCTCGTTGAACGCGTTGACGGATCCTGGATCCGTCGACCGCGCCGCTTTGAGGCGTCGCGGGGAGCCACGCCGCCCTCAAGGGGCGCGGGGAACCGCGCGACAAGCCACGACGGTCCCGCGGACGGCCACGGCGAAGACACGGAACGGCGGCCGCCCGAGGGGCAGCCGCCGTTCGCCTGTGAGTCACGCCACGCGTACGCGACCCCGACCGTGCCCGCGCGAGCGGGACCGTGGGTCACGCCCCGCGCGGGCACCGGCCGGAGTCACGCCTTGCGCAGCCGGAACGTGAGCGTCAGCCCCTCGTCGCTGAACGGGGATCCGTAGCTGTCGTCCGCCTCGCCCCGCGCGAAGTCGGTCGCGAGGACCTCGTCCGCGATGAGCCCCGCGTGCTCCGTGAGGGCCGCGGTCGTCGCCGGGTCCGCAGCGGTCCAGCGCAGCGCGATCCGGTCGGCCACGTCGAGGCCGCTGTTCTTGCGGGCCTCCTGGATCAGCCGGATCGCGTCACGGGCCAGGCCGGCCCGGCGCAGCTCCTCCGTGATCTCCAGGTCGAGGGCCACGGTCGCGCCCGCGTCGGACGCCACCGACCAGCCCTCGCGCGGGGTCTCGGTGATGATGACCTCGTCGGGAGCGAGGGTGACGGTCTCACCGTCGACCTCCACCGACGCCGTGCCCTCGCGCAGCGCGAGCGACAGCGCGGCCGCGTCGGCGTTCGCCACGGCCTTGGCCACGTCCTGGACCCGCTTGCCGAACCGCTTGCCCAGGGCGCGGAAGTTGGCCTTCGCGGTGGTGTCGACCAGCGAGCCGCCCACCTCGCTCAGCGAAGCCAGGCCCTCGACGTTCAGCTCCTCCGTGATCTGCGTGTGCAGCTCGGGGTCGAGCGCCTCGAAGCCGGTCGCGGCGATGAGCGCGCGGCGCAGCGGCTGACGCGTCTTGACGCCCGACTCCGCGCGCGTGGCCCGGCCCAGCTCGACGAGCCGCCGCACCAGGACCATCTGGCGGGACAGCTCCGGGTCGATCGCGGACAGGTCCGCCTTTGGCCAGGCCGCCAGGTGCACCGACTCCGGGGCGCCCGGGGTGACCGGCACGACCAGGTCCTGCCACACCCGCTCGGTGATGAACGGGGTCAGCGGGGCCATCAGCTTGGTGACGGTCTCCACGACCTCGTGCAGGGTGCGCAGGGCCGCCTTGTCGCCCTGCCAGAAGCGGCGACGGGAGCGGCGGACGTACCAGTTGGAGAGATCGTCGACGAACGCGGACAGCAGCTTGCCGGCGCGCTGGGTGTCGTAGGCCTCCAGGGACTGCGTCACCTGGTCGGTGAGCGCGTGGAGTTCGGACAGCAGCCAGCGGTCGATCAGCGGGCGGTCGGCCGGGGCCGGGTCGGCCGCGGACGGGGCCCAGCCGGACGTGCGGGCGTACAGCGCCTGGAAGGCGACGGTGTTCCAGTACGTCAGCAGGGTCTTGCGGACAACCTCCTGGATCGTGCCGTGGCCCACGCGGCGGGCCGCCCACGGCGAACCGCCGGCCGCCATGAACCACCGCACCGCGTCGGCGCCGTGCTGGTCCATCAGCGGGATCGGCTGGAGGATGTTGCCCAGGTGCTTGGACATCTTGCGGCCGTCCTCGGCGAGGATGTGGCCGAGGCAGACGACGTTCTCGTACGACGACTTGTCGAAGACCAGGGTGCCGACGGCCATCAGCGTGTAGAACCAGCCGCGGGTCTGGTCGATGGCCTCGGAGATGAACTGCGCCGGGTACCGGCTCTCGAACAGCTCCTTGTTCTTGTACGGGTAGCCCCACTGCGCGAACGGCATCGAACCCGAGTCGTACCAGGCGTCGATGACCTCCGGCACGCGCGTGGCCGTGCTGCCGCAGCCCTCGTGCGGACAGGCGAAGGTGACGTCGTCGATGAACGGGCGGTGCGGGTCGAGGCCCGACTGGTCGGCGCCGGTCAGCTCGGTCAGCTCCGCGCGGGAGCCGACGCAGGTGAGGTGGTCGTCCGCGCAGCGCCAGACGGGCAGCGGAGTGCCCCAGTAGCGGTTGCGGGACAGCGCCCAGTCGATGTTGTTGTTCAGCCAGTCGCCGAAGCGGCCGTGCTTGACCGTCTCCGGGAACCAGTTGGTGTTCTCGTTCTCCTGGATCAGGCGGTCCTTGACGGCCGTCGTACGGATGTACCAGGAGGGCTGCGCGTAGTAGAGCAGCGCGGTGTGGCAGCGCCAGCAGTGCGGGTAGCTGTGCTCGTACGGCAGGTGCCGGAAGAGCAGGCCGCGCGTGCCGAGGTCCTCGGTGAGCTTCTCGTCGGCCTTCTTGAAGAAGATGCCGCCGACCAGGGGGACGTCCTCCTCGAAGGTGCCGTCCGGGCGGACCGGGTTGACCACGGGCAGGCCGTAGGACCGGCAGACCTTGAGGTCGTCCTCACCGAAGGCGGGGGACTGGTGGACCAGACCCGTACCGTCCTCGGTCGTCACGTACTCGGCGTTCACCACGTAGTGCGCGGGCTCCGGGAACTCCACCAGCTCGAACGGGCGCTGGTACGTCCAGCGCTCCATCTCGGCGCCGGTGAAGGACTCGCCGGTGGTCTCCCAGCCCTCGCCGAGGGCCTTGCCGACCAGCGGCTCGGCGACGACGAGCTTCTCCTCGCCATCGGTGGCGACGACGTAGGTGACCTCGGGGTGGGCGGCGACGGCCGTGTTGGAGACCAGGGTCCACGGTGTGGTAGTCCAGACCAGGAGCGCGGCCTGGCCGGCGAGCGGACCGGAGGTCAGCGGGAAGCGGACGTAGACCGACGGGTCGACGACCGTCTCGTAGCCCTGCGCCAGCTCGTGGTCGGACAGACCGGTGCCGCAGCGCGGGCACCAGGGGGCGACACGGTGGTCCTGGACCAGCAGGCCCTTGTCGAAGATCTGCTTCAGCGACCACCACACCGACTCGATGTACTCGGGGTCCATCGTGCGGTAGGCGTCGTCGAGGTCGACCCAGTAGCCCATGCGGGTCGTCAACTCGGCGAAGGCGTCGGTGTGCCGGGTCACCGACGCGCGGCACCTGGCGTTGAACTCGGCGATGCCATACGCCTCGATGTCCTGCTTGCCGGAGAAGCCCAGCTCCTTCTCCACCGCCAGCTCCACGGGCAGGCCGTGGCAGTCCCAGCCGGCCTTGCGGGCCACGTGGTAGCCGCGCATGGTGCGGAAGCGCGGGAAGACGTCCTTGAAGACACGGGCCTCGATGTGGTGGGCGCCGGGCATGCCGTTGGCGGTGGGCGGGCCCTCGTAGAACACCCATTCGGGGCGGCCCTCGGACTGCTCCAGGCTCTTGGCGAAGATCTTCTGGTCGCGCCAGAAGTCGAGCACGGCGTGCTCCAGCGCGGGCAGGTCGACCTGGGCGGGCACCTGGCGGTACGTAGGCGATGTCATCAGCGAGCTTCCTCCGGCGGACTTGCTGCCTTCCGTCCGGAGGGACGAGAGCCTCCGCACCGGTTTTCGGCGCGCTCCCGCGGTACCACCCTCCTTGGCCCTCCGGTGCCTGGTGTGCTCCGGTGAGCCCCCTCATTGGGGTCGCGATGCCGGGTCTACCGGCCGCGGGCCTGGCGGCTGCGGCTTTCTTCCGGCGGCTCCGGGGTGATCTTCACGTCGCGCTCGCCCCCGGGCTTCCACCGTCCCCGGGTCGCTCTGGGCTGCGTACGCCGCTACTCGTCCCCATCCACGCTTCTCGCTCCGCCCAGTGTACGGCGCCCCGCGGACAGTGGCCGCCCGGTTTTCCGGCTCCCCGGGGCGGGGCCGGGGCGCGTCCGGGATGACCCGAATGGTCAGGCGTGCCTGTCCGGGTTCCCGCGGCGTGGGCCCGGCGGATTACCCGGACGGGAGTTGGGCACAACGGATGCATGCCGGCCTCGCGGCACGCGCGGGGTGGGCGAATCGGGCGGCGTGCCCCGTTGCCGCGGGACTCGAGTCGATTTATCGTCCCAGCACGATTCGCGAGCAAGATCACAATATGTGAAGGGGCCGCGACCATGGTGGCGAAGAAGACCGCCGCAGAGCAGCCGGCATCCGGCGGGTCCACGGGCTCCGCGGCCAAGGACATCCGTGGGAAGAAGCGCGCGCAGGGGGCGGCCTCCGGCAAGTCCGCCGACGGCAAGTCCGCCGACGGGAAGGCCGTCGTGAAGAAGGCGCCGGCGAGGAAGACCGCCAACAGGAAGGCTCCGGCCGGGAAGACGGCCGCCGAGGCTTCGCCGTCCTCCGAGGCCGCCGGTAGGACATCCGGCAGGACAGCCGCGCGGGCGGCCGCCGCCGAGAAGACCGACGGCCACGTCCCTCCGGCCGCCGGGGGGCCGGCCGCGAAGGCCGCCGCCAAGAAGGCCACGGCCGGGAGGACCGCCGCCGCGAAGAGCGCCGGCGCGGGCAGGAAGATCACGGCGAAGAAGGCGCACGCGGCGCGGGCCGCGGAGCAGACGGGAGCCACGACGGTGGGTGCGAAGAAGACTCCGGGCACGGCCACGGCCGCGCAGACGGCTGTTCCCAAGGCACGCGGCACGGCGGTGGAGCCGGGCGAACTCGCCGTACGCCCCGGTGAGGACCCCTGGACGCCCGAGGAGGTCGCGGAGGCCCGCACGGAGCTGACCGGCGACATGCAGCGGCTGAAGGCCGAGCTCGCCAGTTCCGAGGAGTCCCTGGTGGGCCTGATGCGGGACTCCGGCGACGGCGCGGGCGACGACGAGGCCGACACCGGCACGAAGAACATCACACGCGAGCACGAGCTGGCGCTGGCCGCCAACGCGCGCGAGATGCTGATCCAGTCCGAGCGTGCCCTGGAAAGGCTGGACGCGGGCACCTACGGTCTCTGCGAGAACTGCGGCAAGGCCATCGGCAAGGCCCGGATGCAGGCCTTCCCACGGGCCACGCTGTGCGTGGAGTGCAAGCAGAAGCAGGAACGCCGGTACTGATCGCGCCGGGAGGCGTGACGTACCCTCGTCCTCAGTCAGGCACCTAGGTTGAGGGACTCACGTGGCAGAGGCGGAGCGCATCATCGGTACGCCGGACATCCCCGAGGCGGCACGGGCCGCGCAGGAGCGGGATGACGACGGCACGCAGGCGCGGTCGGACACCTCCGCGGACTCCGCGGAGGCCGGCACGCCCGGTGGCTCCGAGGCCCCCGACCAGGCCCCGGAGGCGGCGGAGGAGCGCCCGAAGGGACGGCGCAAGATCGCCGTCCTGTTCGCGGTCGCCGCGTTCGCCTACCTCGTCGACCTGGTCAGCAAGATGATCGTGGTGGCGAAGCTGGAGCACCACGAGGCCATCGAGATCATCGGCGAGTGGCTGAAGTTCGACGCCATCCGCAACCGCGGCGCGGCCTTCGGCTTCGGCCAGGCCTTCACGATCATCTTCACGCTGATCGCGGCGGCCGTGATCGTGGTGATCTTCCGGCTCGCCCGCAAGCTCTACAGCCTGCCCTGGGCCATCGCCCTCGGCCTGCTGCTCGGCGGCGCGCTCGGCAACCTCACCGACCGGATCTTCCGCGCGCCGGGCGTCTTCGAGGGCGCGGTCGTCGACTTCATCGCACCCAAGCACTTCGCCGTGTTCAATCTCGCCGACTCCGCGATCGTGTGCGGCGGCATCCTCATCGTGCTGCTGTCCTTCCGCGGACTGGACCCGGACGGGACCGTCCACAAGGACTGAGAGCGCCCGCGCCGACGGGGCTGTCGGTGCCGTCCGGCATACTCGACGGGTGAGCACGATTCCCGAGATCCGCACCCTGCCCGTACCGGACGGCCTGGAGGGCGAGCGCGTCGACGCCGCCATCTCCCGCATGTTCGGCTTCTCCCGTACGAAGGCGGCGGAGTTGGCGGCCGCGGGCAAGGTGCTGGTCGACGGCACGGTCGTCGGCAAGTCCGAGCGCGTGCACGGCGGCGCCTGGCTGGAGGTCGAGATGCCCCAGGCGGCCGCCCCGGTACAGGTGGTGGCCGAGCCCGTCGAGGGCATGGAGATCATCCATGACGACGACGACGTCGTGGTCATCGTCAAGCCCGTCGGCGTCGCCGCCCACCCCTCGCCCGGCTGGACCGGCCCGACGGTGATCGGCGGCCTCGCGGCGGCCGGCTACCGCATCTCCACCTCCGGCGCGGCCGAGCGCCAGGGCATCGTGCACCGCCTCGACGTGGGCACCTCCGGCCTGATGGTGGTCGCCAAGTCGGAGCGCGCGTACACCTCGCTCAAGCGCCAGTTCAAGGAGCGCACGGTCGACAAGCGGTACCACACGCTCGTCCAGGGCCACCCGGACCCGACCAGCGGCACCATCGACGCGCCCATCGGCCGCCACCCGAACCACGACTACAAGTGGGCGGTCACCGCGGAGGGCAAGCCGTCCGTCACGCACTACGACCTCATCGAGGCCTTCCGCTCCGCCTCCCTGCTCGACGTGAAGCTGGAGACCGGCCGCACCCACCAGATCCGCGTCCACATGGCCGCCCACCGCCACCCCTGCGTCGGCGACCTGACCTACGGCGCCGACCCGACGCTCGCCAAGCGGCTGCGTCTGACCCGCCAGTGGCTGCACGCCGTCCGGCTCGGCTTCGAGCACCCCGGGGACGGACAGTGGGCCGAGTTCGCCAGCGACTACCCCGCCGACCTGCAGAAGGCCCTCGACCAGGTCCGCGAGGAGACCTACGGATGAGTGCGTACACCGTCCGGGTCGCCGAGGACCCCGCCGACCGCGAGGCCTGCTTCGCCGTCCGCAAGGAGGTCTTCGTCGCCGAGCAGGGCGTCCCGCAGGAGATCGAGTACGACTCCTACGACCCCGGTGCGGTGCATGTGCTCGCCGTGCGCGAGGACGGCACCGCGCTCGGCACCGGCCGGCTCCTGCACGGCGCGGCCGCGGCCGCCAAGACCGGCGGTGACCTCACCGTGGGGTCGCTCGGACGGCTGGCGGTCACCCGCCGGGCCCGCGGGCTCGGCGTCGGCGTCGCCCTCGTGCGCGCCATCGAGGACGCGGCACGCGCGCGTGGCCTCGCCGCCGTCGACCTGCACGCGCAGACCCACGCCCTGGGCTTCTACGAGCGCCTCGGCTACGAGGCGTACGGCCCGCAGTACCTGGAAGCCGGGATCGCGCACCGGGCGATGCGGCGCGCCCTGTAGCCGACCTGCGGTGAAATGGCAGACGGGGCGCTGAAGCGGGCCGTCCTTGCCGCCGCACCCTGTTCCGGACGAGGACTGGCGGTGTGCGCGGGTACATCTGCGCACCCATACGACGCGTACACGAGAAGTCGGGGCGGGAGGGGGCGGACGGGGCGCGCACCGAGCGGCGGGCCCCCTCGCGTGGTGCGAAGGGGCCCGCCGTGAGGTGTCCCGTTCGCTCGTCTTGCCGATCTTGATGGAGGGGCTGGAGCTGGTGTCGCAGTAGCCCGGGGTCAACGTCACGGAGCTCGGGGTGTTGGGCCTGCGGTTGTAGGTGAGGGCGATCTCGGGCGAGCCGCCGCCCTCGGCGCGGAACTCCTTCCAGGAGTACGTGTCCGTCTCCAGCGCGGACGCGGACGTCGTCGGCGCCGAGGTGGACGTGGAGGCGACCATGCCGATGTTGAAGGTGGTCCAGTCGTTGTCGGCGGCCTCCTGGGCCAGCGAGGTGACCGTGAAGTTCACGTACGCGTCCGGGCAGGAGCTGGAAGACTTCCAGCCGTAGGCGAAGGACTTGGAGGTGATCTTCCGCTTCCAGGCCGGCTGGTGGTTCCAGGTGGTGCTGGTGCCGAAGGGGTCGGTGCGCCAGATCTGCATGGTGCGCTTGCTGCACGACCATGAGTGCGTCTCCAGGACCTTCAGGGTGGCGCTGGAGACGTCCGCGTCCCTGATGTGGTCGCGCACGCCATCTTGAAGAAGGAGCGGGCGGTGCCCCACGTGTCCCGCTCGTAGCCGACGCGGGCCTCCTTGGTGTCCTCGTTGTAGTTGGCGCCGTCGTAGAAGCTCGAGTTCGGGTACTTCTTGTAGACCGTCGTCCAGTTGGCGCGGATGGCCGTCGTGGACGGGTCGAGGAACAGGGGGTACGTCAGACTGCGCCGGATGGACTGCTTGCGCCAGCATGAGTCGGACCTGCGACTGAAAGCGACGGCGGGGAGGGGGATAGCGGTTTCGCGGCCATCGCTTCGGCCTCGACGGCCGGTTCGGACGGGGCCGGCGATGCGCTGGACACCTCGGACAGCCTCGGCGGATTTCTCAAGACGGTTGACGAGACGTCATCGGATGCCGAGCCGCTCCTCGGGGAAGCGCTGGGGCGTTTTGTGGGAATTCTCCATAGAGGTCGTGGATGTGCTGGGCACGTTTGAATTCAGGGCCTCAGTAAGGCGGTTGGCGAACGCGCGTGTGCTGCGCCCAGGTCGTGTCCCGGTTCGCCGAGCCTGATCTGAGTCTTGATGTCGTTTCCGACCAGGAGATGGGGCGGGAGTACGAGGAATTGGTCCGGCGTCTCATCGACGTGGCGCCGGAGGAATCGGGCGAGCACCCGAGCCCCCAGGACGTGACCGCGCTGGCCGTCAGATTGCTGCTCGGTCCGGAGGCGGCGACGCTGCATCGGGCGGGCCCGCCGATGGCCGTCCACGACCCGTGCTGCGGTACCGGAGGCATGTTCACTGCCGTCGAGGACTTTCTGCCTGGCATGGAAAGTCCCGCCGAGGTGACGGTCTTCGATGGGGAGATCACCCCCCCCACGGAAGCCATCAAGCGGCTCCAGAAGATCGGCGTGCTCCAGAAGGGCTCCCGGCTCGACTCGAGGGCTGTTGCATGCCTTGAAGAGCCCGAGGAGACCCCCTACCGTACGTCGACGTAGTCGCCGGGGGCGTTGGCGGGGCCGGTGGTGGTGTTGCCGGGGTAGCTGTAGCGCCAGTAGCCGTCGCGGGCGGCGGTGACGGTGGTCCTGAGGTACCCGGTGGGGCCGGCGGTGACGGTCCTGACGGTGGTGTAGGCACCGGTGGGGGTGCGGAACTGCAGGCGCACGGGCTGGCCGGCGTAGCGGTGGTAGGCGGAGTCGTTCCAGCTGACGCGGCTGAGGGCGCCGGTGACGGTGATCGGTCTGCCCTTGGTCACGGGCTCGGGCGCCGCGTTTGCTGTCAGCTTCGAGGCACGTTGGAGGGTGAAGGACGCTGCCGCCTCCTTGTGATGGCCGTCGCCGTCCAGTCCTTTGGCGTTGACGTAGAGGCGCCAGGTGCCGGCGTCGGCGTTGTAGAGCCCTTCGCCCAGGGTGAACCAGAAGTCGCATCGGGTGGTGGTTGCGTCGACGGCGGTGCACGGCGGCTTGTTGGATGCTGCCATGGCGCCCGTCGGCGCGGTGGCGGGGCCCCGGTACAGCCAGGCGTCGATGTAGTCGATGCCGTCGGGGTCGCTGGCCGTGACGGTCGCGGGGAAGGTCGTCCGCGCGGCCGTTCCGATCACGAGAGGCTTCCCGCCGTTGACGGAGGCGGAGAGGATCTGCGTGTCGCCCAGGCGGGTCTCCGCTGAGGCCGTTGAAACACTCAGGCACATGACCGTGAGTGAGGCGGTGACGGTCGCGGCGGCACGCTTGCCCATGTGAAACCCCCAGGTGGAATGCCGGCCCCTGAGCTGCGTGATCAGGGTGAACCGAAGCGGCGGAGCGATGTTAGTCGGCGCGCAGCCGGGCTTGCGTTGCAAGGTGTCCCTCGGTGCGAGGTGCTGCGGCACGCTCTGGGGGTTCGCTTGTTTGCACTGAGATTGGTCGCCCGGCTGTCGCCTGGCGGCAGTGCGGTGCCATCTGGACGTCTTGCGAGCCAACAGTGCTTGGAGCAGGCGCCTTTGAATGTCGGCAGGGCCTGGCTTCAAGTCGGCTGGGGTTTGCTGTGCGGAAGAACGGTAAAGGTTGTATGGAACTTGCAATATTAACTTCACAGTTGACTACTCGTCAATTCATTGCCACAAAAGCCCAAATGGACGGTTTTCCGCCCCTTGATCGTTTCCTTACTCGATCTTTAATCTGCCGCGACTTGTACGTTTCCGCAGGCAGTTGGGGTTTGACTATGAGAGTGGGGGAGTACCGGCGCCGCTGGCGGCGACCGGTCTCGGGTGCGATCGGGGCCGCGCTGTCAGCGGCTGTGGTCGCCGGACTGCTGGTCGGAAGCCCGGCAGCGGGTGCGGCCGGGGCAGAGGGCGGCGACACGGTCTCCACGGAGCCGGTCGATGACGATGCCCGCGGCCGCTCGTTCTGGGGAGACGATGGACTGCCGGCCGAGTCAGCGGAGTTGACGGCATCGCGCAAGGCCGCCGAGACCGGGCAGCGGGTTGCTGCGCAGGGTCTGACGACTGAGACGAACCAGGTTTTCGCGAACCCGGACGGCACATTCACCGCTGAGTCTTCGGCAGTGGTCGAGCGGGTCCGCAAAAACGGCGTATGGACGCCGGTCGACACGACACTGGTGCAGCAGGCTGGCGGCGTCCTGGCGCCGAGGGCCGCGCACGACGTGGTTCTGTCGGGCGGTGGTAGCGAGGAGCCGCTGGTGCGGTTCGAGAGCGACGGCCGCACCTACGAGGTGTTTTCGCCATGGCCACTGCCGAAGCCAGTGCTAGAGGGCTCGCACGCCGTCTACCAGCAGGTGCGCCCGGACGTGGACCTGGTGGTACAGGTACTGCCGGACGGTTTCACCCAAAACCTGGTAGTGCATACACCGCAGGCCGCGACCGCGCTGGGCGCGATCCACTATCCGGTACGCACCGAAGGACTCGAGGTTCGCACCAGCGACGGTGTGACGGCACTGGTCGATGAGGGCGGACGGCCCGCGTTCATCAGCGCCTCGCCGCTGATGTGGGACTTCGGCCCCCAGACCACTGAATCCGCCCCCACCACCATGATGGGTGCGGCCACTTCAGCGGATGACACCGACACTTCCGCTGAGGTTGATCCGGTCGACGCGGTCACCCCGGACGCCCTGTCCCGTACCGCCGTCGCGGACGCGACCCTGACCCCTGACCGGCTGACAGTGGTGCCGGACCAGGACTTCCTCACCGACCCCGACACCTCCTACCCGGTCGTGATCGACCCGCCGACCGTGTCGGCCAAGCTCACCGGCTGGACATCGCTGTGGTCGAACCTGTCCACAACCTCGTTCTGGGGCACCAGCCACGCGCTGGGCGTGGGCTACGACGCGTACGTGGACAACAAGAAGTCCCGCTCGCTGTTCCAGTTCGACACTCGGGCCGTGGTCGGCAAGAAGATCCTCGACGCCGACTTCTCGGCCTACGAGATCTGGTCCGCCAATTGCACCAAGCAGGACATCCAGCTGTGGCGCACCTCCACCATCAACTCGGCCCGCACGTGGTCGAGCCAGCCGTCGTGGCACGCGCTGGTGGACACCGTGTCCGCGGCCAAGGGCTTCTCCTCCTCCTGCCCGGACGGTTCGGTGGAGTTCGACGCCACCGCCGCCGTGGCCTACACGGCCAAGGCCAAGAGCACGACCACCACGCTGGGACTGCGCGCCAGTGAGACGGACCCGCTCGCGTGGAAGCAGTTCATGTCTCCCAAGGACGACCGCATCACGGCCGAGCGCACGCCAAAGCTGTCGATCACGTACGTCACCGTCCCCACGGCCAAACCGTCCTACGTGAAGCTCGCCGACCCCAACATCGCCTGCTCGGCCTCAAGCGCAGCGCCCTATATCCGGGACACCACCCCGCGGTTCACCGCCACCCCCACCTCCGCGGACGGCTCGCAGGCCGTGCTGCGCCCGGACTTCGAGCTGTATACCGGCAGCAGCACGTCTCCCACGCCCTACCGGCCTTCGACGTGGACGGCCAGCGGAACCGCCGGCACCTGGCAGCCGACCCTGGCGAACCAGCAGACCTATCACTTCCGTGCCCGTACCCAGTACAAGGTCACCTACGGCGGGACCACCCAGTACCTGTACGGGCCCTGGTCCGATCCCTGCTACTTCAAGATCGACAGTATGGGCCCGCCGGAGCCGGACGTCGTCTCGGTCAACGACCTTTACCCGGAGTGCGCGGGAGAGACCTGCGCGAGTTCACCGGAAACCGGCAGCGTCGGCATGACCGGTCAATTCAAAATCACAGGAGGTTCCACGGACGTACGCCGGTACGTCATTGAGCTGAACGGCTACCTGGTCCAGGACAAGACCTACACCGCCAATACGGCCACTCACACGGTTTCTGTCACGCCTACCCAGCGACTGACCAACCGGCTGCGGGTGTGGACCTTTGACGCCGCAGGCAACCGCGGTGCCACCAGGGACTATCTGTTCAACGTCGCCAAGCCGGCGGATCCGGTCGCGGCGTGGCAGCTGGACGAGAATACCGACCTCACCGCAGCGAACGCCGAGGGCACCAGCCACTCACTGACCCTGAACACGGCGTCATGGGCGGCGAAGGGCCGCAACAAGGCAGCCTGGCAGGGGACCGGAAGCAGCTATGCGGCTACTACGGGCAAGGTAGTCGATACGACAGGCAGCTTCTCCGTCTCGGCGTGGGCGAGGCTGTCGCGTACCGACTTGATGAGCACGGTCGCGAACCAGAACGGCGTCAACGTCGGTGCGTTCGCGCTGTACTACTCGCCGTCGGTCGGCAAGTGGGTGTTCAACCGCTACGACCAGGACACCGCCTCCGGAGCCACGATCGTGCGCGCGACGTCGACGACGTCGCCGGTCGCCGGGGCGTGGACGCATCTGCTGGCCACCTATGACCGGCAGGCGCAGGAGATGTCCCTATACGTCAACGGCCGCCTGGAGACCACCGCCTCCTACACGGCGCCCTGGGCGGCGAACGGCCCCTTCGAGATCGGCCGGATGAAGGGCACGGCGGGTCCGGCAGCCTACTTCAACGGTGATGTGGACCAGGTCCAGGCCTACACCCGCGTGGTCTACCCCAGCGAGCTGAGCCCGCTGGTGAACATGGAGGACCCCGCGAACGGACAGCCGAGAGCGGAACTGCTCGCGCACTGGTCGATGGACAACACCTCCGCCACCACCACCGCTCCCGACGACACCGGCCGCGGCCACACCCTCACCCTGCAGCCCGGCGCGGCGTTCACCACCACGCCCGACTTCGGCCACGGCAACGCCGTCAAGCTCGACGAGGCGTCCGGCGGCCACCTCACGGCCGCAGTCCCGGTGGACGAGTCCGGCAGCTTCACGGTCGCGGGCTGGGTCAATCTCGATGCCGACGGCAGCCTGGACGACACCAGCCGCGCCCACTCACCGACCGTGTTCGCTCACCCTGGCGCCCAGAACAACTCCTTCCGCCTGTGGTACCAGCAGGAGGCCGGGCAGTCGGTCGGCACCTGGAAGTTCGCCGCCTACGAGAGCGATGCACAGCTCAGCTTCCAGAGCTCCGTGGTGTCCGACGAGGTCAACCCGCCCGGCGGATGGGTCCATGTCGTCGGCGTGTACGACTCGGCCAACCAGTCGGCCAAGCTGTACATCACCGGTGAACGGCAGGGCGACGAAGACGGCGTCTGGGTCACGCGTGGCATCTACCAGCCCACGGGTCCCCTGATGATGGGCCGCTCCCGCGCCACCAACGGAGTATGGGGCAACCAGTTGCCCGGCCTGCTGGACGACATGCGCGTCTACGCCGGAGTGCTGTCCGATCAGGACATCACCCAGCTGTCGCTGTCCGACGAGCCGCCGATCGACATCGGCTGACCGACACCTCACACCGCTGCACTCCTCCTGGCGTGCAGCGGTGATCCCCTGCGGTGTGCCGGGCCGTTCCCGGCCCGGCACACCGTTTCGTTTGACGACTGAAGGAACCCACTGTGACCAGGCGCAGATTCGCGCTGTCCTCGTGGTCATGGCAGCGGACGGGCAGGCGCAGACTGACAGCGGTCAGCCTGCCCGTCACGGCGGCCGTGATCGCCACCCTCCTCGGGGCCGCTCCGGCCCAGGAGGCCGCCGGCCGCAGCCACACGAAACTGCCCGAGCCGGAGTACGGCAGGGCTGCCGTCTTCAAGGCCAAGGCCGACAAGAGCGTCGACCCGGCCATCGCGGCCGCCGCCAAGACCCGCAAGCATGCCGCCACCAAGCCCGTCTGGCCTTCTCCCGGTTCGGCGACCGTGGAACTCCCCGCCGCGAGGGGCCGTGCGGCGAAGGCGAGCCGTCTGCCCATCAGCCTGTCCGCCCCCGCACAGCCGAGCAACTCCACCAGGGCGAAGGCGAAGCATGTCCCGGCAGGCCGTGCTCCCTCCCGTGCGAAGGTCACTGTCGCCGACCGCACGCTGGCCAGGAAGCTGGGCATCGAGGGCCTGGTGCTGTCCGTGCAGCGCACCGATGGCAAGACCACTCCCTCCAGCATGTCGCTCAGTGTCGACTACAGCGGGTTCGCGAACGCCTACGGCGGCGCCTGGGCCTCGCGCCTGCGCGCCGTCGAACTGCCCGCATGCGCGCTGACCACCCCGCACAAGCAGCAGTGCCGCATTACCCGGGTCGTGCCCACCAGCAACGACGCCGCCCACGACACGCTCACCGCGCAGGTCACCACCCGCCAGGCCACCAGTGCTGGCGCGACCACCATGGTGGTCGCACTGGCTGCGGGGGCTTCCTCCGACCAGGGCAGCTACACGGCCACCCCGCTGTCGGTGTCCTCCACGTGGGCTGGCGGCGGCTCCAACGGCGACTTCACCTGGTCCTACCCGATGGACGCGGTTCCGGCCCCGGCCGGGTCGAGCCCCACGGTGTCGCTGGGCTATTCCGCGCAGAGTGTCGACGGGCGCACGTCGTCCACCTCCGCTCAGCCGTCCTGGGTTGGTGAGGGCTTCGACGTACCGAACTCGTACATCGAGCGTTCCTACGGCTCCTGCGACGACGACGGCCAGAACGACAAGATGGACCTGTGCTGGAAGGAGCACAACGCCTCGGTCGTCCTGAACGGCAAGTCCAGCCCGCTGATCAAGGACGCCGGCGGCTGGCACCTCAAGCACGACGACGGTGAGAAGGTCACCCTCGCCACCGGCGCCGTCAACGGCGACGACGGCGACACCGGCACCGGCGGCGACCAGGGCGAGCACTGGACCGTCACCGCGACGGACGGCACGCAGTACGTGTTCGGCAGGAACCGCCTGCCCGGCTGGTCCGACCACGGCACCGCCGCCGACGACCCGGTCACCAACTCCGTCTGGGTCGTTCCCGTCTTCGGCGACGACAGCGGCGAGCCCGGCTACTCCGCCGGCACCAGCTTCGCCAACCGGGCCAAGCTCCAAGCCTGGCGCTGGAACCTCGACTACGTGGTCGACCCGCACGGCAACGTCACCAGCTACTGGTACTCCAAGGAAGGCAACTACTACGCCAAGAACGCCTCCACCGGCAACGGCACCTACTACCACCGCGGCGGCTGGCTGAACCGCATCGACTACGGCCAGCGCTCCGACACCGTCTACACCAAACCCGCAGCCGCCCGCGTGAAGTTCACCGTGGCCGAGCGCTGCATCCCCGTGTCCGGCGGGGAGACCTGCGCGACGCTGACGTCCACGAACAAGGCAGCCTGGCCCGACGTGCCGTTCGACCAGATCTGCGCCGCCAGCACCGTGTGCACCGACCGCAACGCACCGTCGTTCTTCACCCGCAAACGCCTCACCGACGTCACCACCCAGGTGTACAAGGGCACCGGCACCGGCGTGGACACCGACTACCGCGACGTCAACGCCTGGCACATGGAACACTCCTTCCCCGACCCGGGCGACGGCTCCGCACCAGGCCTGTGGCTGAAGAGCATCCAGCACACCGGCAAGTCCGGCACCACACCGATCACCCTGCCGGCGGTGACCTTCTCCGGCGTCCAGATGCACAACCGCGTCGACAAGACCGGCGACGACGTCGTGCCCTACATCAAGTGGCGCGTCCGTGAGGTCAAGTCCGAGACCGGCTCGGTCCTCACGGTCAACTACTCCGCCCCTGAGTGCATAGCGGACACCAACCTGCCCACCGCACTCGACAAGAACACCAAGCGCTGCTACCCCGTCAAATGGATCCCGCCGACCAACCCCACCGGCGGAGAAGACCCCCAGCCGCGCACGGACTTCTTCCACAAGTACGTCGTCACCCAGGTCCTCGAATCCGACCCGACCGGCGGCGCCCCGCTGAAGGAGACCAACTACACCTACACCGGCGGCGGAGCCTGGGCCTACGACGACCAGTCGCCCATCTCATTGGCGAAGTACCGGACCTGGGGCATCTGGCGCGGCTACAACACCGTGACCACGACCATCGGTGAAGCCTCCGGCACCCGCTCGAAGAGCACCGCGCTGTACTACCGCGGCATGCACGGCGACAAGCAGGCCGACGGCACCACCCGCACCGAGACGATCACCGACTCGCAAGGAGCGGCCAAGACCGACTCCGAGCAGTTCACCGGCCAGCTCCGCGAGGAGATCACGTACAACGGCACCACCGGCGCCGAGGTCGCAGCCACCGTCGTCACCCCCTGGTCGCACCAGACCTCCAGCGACAGCCACTCCTACGGCACCGTCCGCGGCCACATCGTCCGCACCGGCACCGAGGTCAAACGCACACGGCAGAACAACGGCACGTACATCACGACGAGCACCTCGAGCACCTACGACACGACCAGCGGCATGCCGCTGACCGTCGAGACCGACGCCGGCGGCGCCAAGGACTGCACCCGCACCTGGTACGTCACCAACACGGCCGCGTGGATGCTCTCCCTCCCCAAGCGGGTGGAGAAGGTCTCCGCAGACTGCTCGGCCACCCCGAACCGCACGAACGATCCCACGACCACCGACCTGGTCTCCGACACCCGTCTGTCCTACGACACGCTGGCCTACGGGGCCGCCCCGACCAAGGGCAATGTCACCCGAACCGAACGACTTACCGGCTACAACACCGACGGAACCGGGAAGTACCAGACCGTCACCACCGCCGCCTACGACGCCCTCGGCCGTCCGACGGACACCTGGAACACCAAGGGCACCCGAACCAACCACGTCGACTACAGCCCCGCGACCGGCGGCCCCGTCACCCAGACGGCCACCACCAACGCCCTCGGCCACACCGCCACCGCCCAGCACGCCCCGGACTGGGGCGTCGACCTGGCCCGCACCGACGCCAACAACAACCGCACCGAACTCGCCTACGACGCCCTCGGCCGCCTCACCGACGTCTGGCTCGCCGACCGCGACCGCGCAGCCGGACAGACCCCCAGCCACAAGTTCGAGTACAAGGTGCAGGCCGGCGCGGCCTCCTGGGTGGCGACCAAGTCCCTGAACAACGACGGCACCACCTACCTCACCCAGTACGCCATCTTCGACGCGCTGATGCGGCAGCGCCAGGCTCAGACGCCCGCGGCCACCGGCACCGGCCGGGTGGTCTCCGAGACCAAGTACGACACCCGCGGCCTCGCCGTGCAGACCGCCGCCCAGTTCATCGACACCGCGGCTCCCACCGGCGTGCTGGCCACCCTGGCCACCGCCGCACCCGCCGGCACCGAGACGGTCTACGACGGCGTGGGACGCCCCACCCTCAACAAGATCCTTGTCAACGGACAGGAGCACTCGCGCACCACCACCTCCTACGACGGCAACACGACCACCGTCCTCCCGCCCACCGGTACCCCTGCCGTACGTGAGGAGTACGACGCCCGCGGCCGCCTCGCGGAGAAGCGCGAGTACAACGGCAACACCGTCACCGCCGACTACTCCAGGTTCACCTACACCTACGACCACGCCGACCGCCTTCAGACGGTCAAGGACGGCGACGGCAACACCTGGTCCTACGGCTACGACCTCCTGGGCCGCAAGACCAGCGCCTCGGACCCCGACGCCGGCGACTCCACCACCGGCTACGACGACCTCGACCAGGTCGTCGCAGCCACGGACGCCCGCGGCAAGACCGTCGGCTACACCTACGACGACCTCGCCCGGCCCACCGCCCGCGTGGACGGCGCGGTCCCCCTCGTCGGCGGCGTGCCCACCCCGGACGACGCGAAGATCCTGGCCCGATGGTCCTACGACACCATCGCCAAGGGACAGCTGACCTCCAGCATCCGCTACGTCGGCGGCAAGAGCGGCGACGTCTATGCCACCACCAACGCCAGCTACGACAAGCTCTACCGCGTGCTGAAGGAGCAGTACACGGTCAGTACCAAGGAAGGCGCCCTCGCCGGGACCGGCTACTACATCATCAACAACGCCTACAACCTCGACGGCACCCTGCAAAAGCGCACCATCCCCGCCATGGGAGGCCTCGCCGCCGAGACCCTTACCTACGGCTACACCCCCACCCGGCTCCCCGACACGCTCCAAGGCCTGACCGGCGTCGTCCAGAACACCGACTACCTCCCGGCCGGCGAGCACATCCGCACCACCCTCGGCGTGTCATCCGCCGCAGACTGGACCGACGTCAACTACGCCTACGAGGACGGCACCCAGCGCCTGGCCCGGCAGACCGTCGTCTCCGAGACCCACACGGGCACCGACGCCGACATCTACTACCGCTACGACGAGGCCGGCAACCCGACCGAGATCGACGACCGTTCCACCAGCCCCGGCGACAAGCAGTGCTTCGCATATGACGGCCACCGCCGCCTGAAGACCGCGTGGACCGGCACCGGCGACTGCGCCACCGCCCCCACCACCGGCACCGTCGCCGGACGCGCACCGTACTGGCAGAGCTTCTCCTACGACTCCGCCGGAAACCGCGAGACCGCCACCGACCACCTCGCAGCCGGAGGCCCCACAACCACCACCTACACCTACAAGACCACCGGCCAGCCCCGGCCGCACGCCCTGGCCAGCACGCTCACCAGCCTGGCCTCCGGCACCCAGACCACCGACAGCTACACCTACTGGGAGAACGGAGCCACCAAGACCCGCAACCTCAACGGCACTACCCAGACCCTCGACTGGGACGTCGAAGGCGAACTCGAGAAGGTCACCGAGGCCAGCGGCGCCACCACGACCTTCCTCAACGACGGCGACGGCAACCGGCTCATCCGCCGCGACACCACCGGCACCACCCTCTACCTCGCCGAGACCGAACTCCGCCTCGACACAACCAGCGGCAACGTCACCGCCACCCGCTACTACACACACGCGGGCAAGACCGTGGCACTGCGCACCCCCAGCAACCTGACCTGGGTCTCCACCGACCACCACGGCACCGCGGGTCTCCAGATCGACGCGACCACCCAGGCCCTCACCCGCCGCCCCACCAAGCCCTTCGGCGAAAACCGCGGCAACAAGCCCGCCACCTGGCTCGGTGAAAAAGGCTTCGTCGGCGGCACCGAAGACCCCACCGGCCTCACCCACATCGGAGCCCGCGAATACGACACGACCACAGGCCGGTTCATCAGCGTCGACCCCATAGCCGACCTGAAGGACCCCCAGCAGATCAACGGCTACGCCTACAGCAACAACAACCCCGTCACGTTCTCCGACCCCACCGGACTGATCGTCGCCTGTGACGGCGCCGAGTGCAGCGGCCCCAGGGGCGCCCCCCCAACGGATAAGCCCAAAAAGAAGAAGACGACTCCCTCCACTTGGAGCGGATTGTCCCCCGAAGGCACCGCCGACCACAGCGGAAGCGGCGGGTCGGGTTGCTACTCCGGCCAGTACCTCGTACCCGTTTCATGCGACAGAAGTTGGGGCGGCTCGCGCGACGACGACCCCGACTGGGGCGACGTTTGGAATGTGGCGAAAGCCGTTTTCCTGCCGGATTTCGGCGAATGGAAGAAATGCGGGAATGAATTCGGCTTCAATTCTCACTGCGGCTGGGCCGCAACCGACCTGCCCTGGTTCAAGGTTCTGAAGGGCCTGAAGTTCCTCAAGAAGGCCGACGATCTCGCGGAAACGAAGAAGGCCGACGATGCCCTGGACGCCGCCGGTGACTGCACGCACTGCTTCCTGGCCGGAACCGGCGTGCTCATGGCCGACGACACCATCAGGCCCATCGAGGACATCAAGATCGGCGACTTCGTACAGGCAACAGACCCGGAAACCGGCGAAACCGGACCTCGTAAAGTCACCAGCCTGATCATCACCGAGCACGACAAGCACTTCAACGAACTCTCCATCGCCACCGAAAACGGCATCGAGAAGCTCACCGCGACGTACGAGCATCCGTTCTGGTCGCCTTCGGAACTGGACTGGGTAGAGGCATCCGACCTGCACCCCGGCATGACCCTGCGCACGGACGACGGCAACACGGTCATCATCACGGGCAACAGGGCGTACACCCAGCATGCGCGCACCTACAACCTGACCGTTGATGACCTGCACACGTACTATGTGCTGGCGGGACAGACTCCGGTCCTCGTTCACAATTCCAGTTGCCCCACAAGTGCCGCCGATGGTGAGCGTTTGCGCAGGCAGCTCGCCGAGGAGGCTGGCCAGCTTCCAGGGATTCGTTCGGCGGATGACATCTTCGACACCCCCTCTGCCCTTAGGGGTGGTGTCACACCGGACCAGGTTCGCCCATTCTTTGCAGGCCGGAATGGATGGGTCGAAGAGGGCCTAGGCAGAGGGAAGAACGCTGGTGGCGGTTGGGTAATTCGCGAATATACGGGTCGCGGAGACCCGACTGGGAGGATGCTCAGGTGGAATCCTGGGGGCGGCCATCATGGTGAGGGTGCTTACTGGAGAGTCGTGGGTCCTGAAGGGGATCTGGGAGGAATCATTCGATGACCGGTGATCGGAAGTTGGCGGACTTTCGGCGGTGGACCCTCGCCGTGCTGGGCCTACTCAGTGCGGGGCCCGAAAGGCAAGTGGAGTACTTGCGGGCGTCAGGCGTGGGGCCAGATGAAGTATTGCTTCAATTCGACGACGTGCTGCACGTGGCTCGCGCCAGAGTAGCTGACGGTTCGTTGAATGACGAAGATTACCTCTTGCTTCAGGTGGTCAACGAAAGCGTCAATTCCGTAGGCGCGGGCTCTGGGGAGATTTGGACCGAGGGTGCCCTAAAAGAGGCCGCTGAATGGAAAGATGTGCGGGCGGCGTCGAGGGTGGCGAAGTCGGGTCTGGAGCAGTCCTGGAGCCAGGAAGTCGGCGATTAGCAGGGAACTTTTGGGCGGTGATTGGTGGCGAATATAATTCGCTTTCGATTACTCCAATGTAGGACGTTCCTGAGCGTTCGCTGAGGTCAACGCGAGAGCCCCGCCGATGTGAAAGGCGGGTTCTACTGATCCCCGCAACACCCTGAATCCAGGGAGTTGCGGGGATCGTGGATTTTGAAGGCTTGAAGGCGAGGTTCTTCGAGGCGCTGGATCGGGAGAACGGCAGTGTCACGGGTGCGGCCCGAGCAGTCGGGGTGAACCGTCACACGGCGGCCGGCTGGGCGCGGAAGGCCGGTGTCCGTGGCCGCGGGAAGCCGGGGACGGGCGGGCATCCGGGACGGGCGGAGTACGACCGGCTTCGCACGTCCGGGGTGCGACGACGGGACGCTGCGGCACGGGTCGGGGTCCACGAACGCACGGCCCGGGACTGGGACCGCGGGATCCGGAAGATCGGCAACGCGCGCTTCCACCCCGACGGGCGCAGGATCGACTACACAACGGGCATGTCCAGCAACGTTGCCGTCACGTCAATGCCCTCTGCCGCGGCGGTCGAGGCCGAGCTGCACCCACGGTTCCTGACGGTGACCGAGCGGGAGCTGATCGCCGACATGCGTCGGGAGGGCCGGTCGCTGCGGGCGATCGGGCGGGCTCTGGGCCGGCCCGCATCCACCGTCAAGCGGGAGATCGACACCCGTGCGGTCGACGGCGTCTATCAGCCGCATCGGGCCCAGCGGACGTGGGCGGGGAGCCGGTCACGCCCCAAGGAGTCCAAGCTCGCCCGTGCGAGTCCGCTGCGCGAGTTCGTCGCGGGCAGGCTGCGGGAGCGGTGGTCGCCCGAGCAGATCTGCCACGCTCTGGTCATGGAGTTCCCCGACGACGAGAGCATGCGGGTGAGTCCGGAGACGATCTACCAGGCGGTCTACGTCCAGGCCCGTGGCGGGCTGCGGCGCGAGGTCGCGGTCGCGGTCGCGCTGCGCACCGGGCGTACCCGCCGCAAGCCACACCGCAGCCCGGAGCAGCGCACTCGCCGGTTCGTCGACGAGATGGTGATGATCTCCGAGCGTCCTGCCGAGGTCGAGGACCGGGCGGTTCCCGGCCACTGGGAAGGCGATCTGATCGTCGGCCCCCGCAGCGAGAGCGCGATCGTGACCCTTGTCGAGCGCTCCACCCGGTACGTCATGCTCGGGCATCTGCCCGGCGGGCACACCGCCGAGGGGGTCCGCGACGTGCTGGTGCCCTTGATCCAGACCCTGCCCGGGCACCTGCGCGGCTCGCTGACCTGGGACCAGGGCTGCGAGATGGCCGGGCACAAGCAGTTCACCGTGGCCACGGGAGTACCGGTCTACTTCTGCGATCCGCACTCCCCCTGGCAGCGCGGATCGAACGAGAACACCAACGGCCTGCTGCGGCAGTACTTCCCCAAGAGCACCGACCTGTCCGTGCACAGCCCCGAAGACCTCGAACACGTCGCCCAACAACTCAACGGCCGACCACGCAAAACGCTCGGCTGGAAGACTCCAGCCGAGCGCCTGCGTGATCTACTGACGGCCACCTAGGTCATCAGGTGTTGCGAGGACCCCGAGAATCCGCCGTTTTTGAAGAAGGGCGACCGGGCCCGCGGGCGTTGAGCGACAGTGCACGGGTACGGTGGGGCGGATTGAGAACTGCCAGGTGGCGTGTTCTTGGGCTACGCGTCCTCGCGCGGACGGGCGCTGATTGACCGGGAGTCGTACCCTACCGGACGAGTCATGGGTGAGCGACGCGGAGGAAATTCGTTCTCAATTGAGAATCATGGCGAGCTGATCGCTCCATGCCCAGCCTGCCGGCGATTCTTGCCTCCAATCGGTGGACGTGGGTGAGTCTCATGCCTGTCTCTCCAGAGTTGAGCGCCGCACTTCAAAGATTGAGAGAAGTGCGGTCCGGAAGGCCTCGGGGTGAGCACGAAACTGAATCATTCGCCGCGTGGCGGGAAAGGATTGCAGACGCGTTGGATTCGCTGGCTGGCGTTCTGATCTATCAGGAAGATCGCCAGAGGGCTGCCGTCGAAGCGACCGCTGCTCGCCTCGAAGCAGAAAGAATCCGTGCTGAACTGAATCAACTGGGCTGATTGATAGAGCTCTGCTCTGATCCGTCTGTTTCTGCACCTGTAAGACGGAATGGCTTTGCATATATCAGACGCCTAACCGAGAGTGGTTTCGGTGGGGCGTCTGTGCCGTTTGACTGCGACGGTGACGGCAACGTCAGCGGACGCGGTTTGGCGGGTGGGGTATCGGTGCCGTCGTCGGCCTGGTCGAGGGCGTACCCCAAGGTGTCTATGGCCTGGGGCTGGAGGCGGAGCGTTACATGGCCGTTGGCGGTCGGCCGATCGTAGGGTGTGATCATGAGTCGGAACGTTGTGATCAGCGGTGGGGGAACCGGGATCGGGCTGGCTGCCGCGCGGGTGTTCGCTGCCGATGGGGATCGGGTGGTGCTGCTCGGGCGGCGCGCCGAAGTGCTGGAGAAGGCCGGGGTGCCGGGGGCGCTGCACTGTGCGGCCGATCTGGCCGAGCCCGACGAGGTGCGGCGGGTCGCGGAGTTCGTGCGGCGGGAGATCGGGACCGTCGACGTGCTGGTGCACAGCGCGGGCGGTAACGGTGGCCTGGAGCCCGGCTCCGAGAGCGGCGATCCGCTGGACGCCGTGCTGCACGACTGGACCGTGAACTTCCGGCTCAACGTCCTGACCGCCGTGCTGCTGACCGAGGCGCTCAAGGAGCGGCTCGCCGAGCCCGGCGGACGCGTGCTGTTCCTCAGCTCCATCGCCGCCTTCCGCGGCTCGGGGAGCGGGGCCTACGCCGCGTCCAAGGCCGCGCTGCATCCCTATCTCCACGACCTGGCCCGGCAGCTGGGCCCGCGCGGGATCACCGTGAACGCGGTCGCCCCCGGCTACATCGAGGACACCGAGTTCTTCGGCGGGCCCGTCGAGGCGGCCCGCCGGGAGAGGCTGGTCGGCGAGACGGCCACCGGGCGGGCCGGGGAGCCCGGGGACGTCGCCGCGACCCTGCACTGGCTGGCCTCCCCGGGCGCCGGGCACATCACCTCCCAGATCGTGCAGGTCAACGGCGGCGCCGAACGCGGTCACTGAGCGGACGTCAGCGGCGTCCGGACGGGGTCAGCCCCGGTCCGGGTGCTGTGGGTCCGCGGCCGCGCGGCGGTTGCGTCCGCCGTCGAGGGCCGAGCGGGCGCCGGGCAGCGTCGCGTCGGCGGTGTTCACCCGGGGCAGCGCGTACGGGTGTTCCTGGACCAGCCAGCGGATCATCCGCTCGCGCACCGTGACCCGTACCGTCCAGACGTCGTCGGAGTCCTTGGCCGTCATCAGCGCCCGCACCTCCATGGTGTTGGGCGTGGTGTCGGTGACGTCCAGGGCGTAGGTGCGGCCGTCCCAGGAGGGGCACTCGCGCAGGATGTCGCGCAGCTTCTCGCGCATCGCCTCCAGCGGCGCCGAGTGGTCCAGATGCCAGTAGACGATGCCGGTCATCTGCGGGGTGCCCCGCGACCAGTTCTCGAACGGCTTGGACGTGAAGTACGACACCGGCATGGTGATCCGGCGCTCGTCCCAGGTCCGCACGGTCAGGAAGGTCAGCGTGATCTCCTCGACCGTCCCCCACTCGCCGTCCACCACGACCGTGTCGCCGATGCGCACCATGTCGCCGAAGGCGATCTGGAGCCCGGCGAACACATTGCTCAGCGTGGACTGGGCCGCCACACCGGCGACGATGCCGATGATCCCGGCGGAGGCCAGCAGCGAGGCGCCGGCGGCGCGCATGGCCGGGAAGGTCAGCAGCATCGCGGCCACGGCCACCACGCCGACGATCGCCGCGACCACGCGGGTGATCAGCGTGACCTGGGTGCGCACCCGCCGGACCCGGGCCGCGTCGTGACTCGCGCGGGCGTAGCGGCTGTACGTCGTCTCGACCACGGCGCCGGCGATCCGGATCACCAGCCAGGCGGACGAGCCGATCAGAGTCAGGGTCAGGAGCCGGCCGATGCCGACCTCGTTGGCCTCAAGCAGTTTCGCCTCGTCGTACGACCCTCTCAACAGGGCCGTGCACAGCACGAGCTGGTAGGGGACGCGGGCCCGGCGCAGCAGGCCCCACAAGGGGGTCTCGCCGTGCCGCTGGTCCGCTTGGCGCAGCAGTCGGTCCGTCGCCCAGCCGATGAGCAGCGTGAGGACGACCGAGCCGCCGATGACGATCACCGGGCGCAGTACGTTCTCCATGCCCCCGACCGTACTGGCACGATGGGCTCATGAACATCATGCTCTTTCACTCCGCCTACGGCCTTCGGCCCGCGGTGCGCGACGCGGCCGACCGGCTGCGCGCGGCCGGTCACGAAGTGTGGTCGCCCGATCTGTTCGAGGGGCGCACCTTCGAGACGGTCGAGGAGGGCATGGCCTGCAAGGACGAGATCGGCAAGGACGAGCTGCTCAGACGGGCCGTGCTGACGGCCGCGCCGTACTCGGAGCGCGGGCTGGTGTACGCCGGTTTCTCGCTGGGCGCCTCCATCGCGCAGACCCTCGCCCTCGGCGACGACAAGGCGCGCGGTCTGCTGCTGCTGCACGGCACCTCGGACATCGCGCCCAACGCCTCGGCGGACGAGCTGCCGGTGCAGCTGCATGTCGCCGAGCCCGACGCGTTCGAGCCGGACGACTGGCTGAGCTCCTGGTACCTCCAGATGGGCCGGACGGGCGCCGACGTGGAGGTCTACCGGTACGCCGGGGCCGGTCACCTGTACACCGACCCCGGTCTGCCGGACTACGACGCGGAGGCCGCCGAGGCCACCTGGCGGGTGGCGCTCGGCTTCCTCGACTCGCTGTAGTCCCTCAGCGGGCTCAGCCCGCGGCGCGGTACGCGGCCCAGCTCTGCTGCATGCGCGTCACCTGGCCGGAGGTGAACTGGTACATGCAGTTGTCGTACGTGTAGTCCATGAAGTTGTGGATGGGGTCCACACCGGTCTTGCTGGTGCAGCTGTCGCGCCCGGTGGGGCACTGGTAGGCGGGGCTCTTCTCGGCCGGGGTGTCGGTGACGTAGTCGCCGTTGCCGTTACAGCCGCCCTGGAAGGTGTGGTACAGGCCCATCCAGTGGCCGACCTCGTGGGTCGCCGTGTCGCCCTCGTTGTAGTTGGCGGCCGAGCCGCCCGGCAGCGAGGTGTCCAGCAGGACCACGCCGTCCATGGAGGGGCTGGAGTTGTAGGAGCTGGGGAAGGTGGCCCAGCCCAGCAGGCCGCCGCCGAGGTTGGCGGTGTAGACGTTGAGCGCGTTCGCGCCGCCCTGGCGCAGGGCGGACTTCATGTTCTTCTCCGCGGTCGAGCCGGAGGTGAGGTTGTACCAGGTCGCGTTGTCCGTGTAGTCGGTGGCGGCCAGCGTGAACTGGTAGCCGGAGTCGACGTTTCCGGTGCCCTGGCCGGCGTAGGCCGCGTTCAGCACGTTCATCTGGGCGTTGACGTCGGTGGCGGAGAGCTTGCCGGTCGTGCCGCTGTGGATGACGTGGAAGTAGACCGGGATGGTGGTCGCGGCGGCGGCCGTGACGCGCTTGCCGCTCGCGCGCAGCTTGTCGAGCCGCTTCTGCAGATCCGCGTCCATGGCCTGGGCCTTGGCGGCGCTGACCTCGTTGGGCTCGGCGACCGTCTGGCCCGCGCCCGGCTTGGCCTCACGGGCGGCGGCGGGGGCGGAGCCCTCGGTGCACTCGGCACCGGTCGTGCCGGCAGCGGCGACACCGGTGGGCGCCGACAGTGGGGTGAGAAGCAGGGTTCCGGCCACGGCGGCGGTGCCGAGGAGGCGTCTGCTCAGGTGGGGGGATATCCGGGCGAACGCACGCATGCTGACTCCAGGTGGGGTGGGGAGTTGGTTGAGCCAGGGATCTTCCTGGCCGCCGCCCGGAGATTACGTGGACATGCCGACCCGACAGGAGGAGAGTTCAGGCCCTATCAAATTCCCGGCAAACAGGGAGGATTGGGCAAGTGGACGATCACCGCGTCCGGAGTTCGGTACCCGGATGTAACGAGAGCGGTGACCTGTGCGGGTGGTGTGTCCGGAAAAGGGCCACGGCTCACACCACCCGCCGTAGCGACGTGATTTCGCGTTAATCGTTCAGTAGCACACGGCGATTGGCTGAAAATCGTCGCTCAATGTCCGGCTCACGCCGGCGAGTACGTCCGCTCGACCTTCTGGGTGCCGCTGCGGGTGCGGTACGAGCGGGCCCAGGACGAGGTCGCGCCCGCCTTGGTCTTGTCGGACAGGACGTAGTAGTCCATCTGCGCGCGGTCCGCGGTGATGTCCAGGACGCCGTAGCCGTGGCGGTCGGTGTCGACCCAGTGGACATGCCGGTTGGCGGCGCGGATCAGCGGCGAGGCGACGGCCGAGACGGTGCCCTCGGGGACCTTCACCAGGTCGTCGAGGTTGTCGGAGGTCACCGAGGTGACCACGAACTCCGTGGCGGCCGAGGCCGACAGCGGGTACGTGCCCGCGTCCACCGGCACGTCGTTCGCCCACGCCATGTGGATGTCGCCGGTGAGGAAGACGGTGTTGCGGATGGAGTTGGCCCGCAGATGCGCCAGCAGTTCGCGGCGGTCGTCGGTGTAGCCGTCCCACTGGTCGGTGTTGAGGGCCAGGCCCTCCTTCGGCAGGCCCAGCAGCTCGGCGAGCGGCTTGAGCACGTCCGCGGTGAGCGAGCCGATGGCGAACGGCGCGATCATCACGGAGTTGCCGACCAGCCGCCAGGTGGTGTCCGAGGACTTCAGGCCCGCCTTCAGCCAGTCCAGCTGGGCCCGGCCGGTGAGGGTGCGGTCGGGGTCGTCGACCTGGCCGTTGCCCAGCTTGACCTGCTGGTCGCGGAAGGAGCGCAGGTCCAGCAGCGAGAGGTCGGCGAGCTTGCCGAAGCGCAGCCGGCGGTAGGTGGTGCCGGCGATCGCCGGACGCACCGGCATCCACTCGAAGTAGGCCTGCTTGGCGGCGGCCTGGCGGCTCGCGTAGGCGCCCTCGGTGCCCTCGGTGTGGTTCTCGGCGCCGCCCGACCAGGCGTCGTTGGCGATCTCGTGGTCGTCCCAGATCGCCACGACCGGAGCCTTGGTGTGCAGGGCCTGGAGGTCGGGGTCGGTCTTGTAACGGCCGTGCCGGACGCGGTAGTCCGCCAGGGTGAGGATCTCGTGCGCCGGGGCGTGCGGCCGTACGACCGTGTCGCGGGTGCCGTACTGGCCGTTGCCGTACTCGTAGATGTAGTCCCCGAGATGCAGCCAGGCGTCCAGGTCGCCGCGGTCGGCGAGGTGGCGGTAGGCGGCGAAGTGGCCGGCCTCCCAGTTGGCGCAGGAGACCACGCCGAAGCGGAGGTTCGCCACGGCCGCGTCGGCGGCGGGCGCGGTGCGGGTGCGGGCCACGGGCGAGTCGGTGCCGCCCGCGGAGAAGCGGAAGAAGTAGTCCGTGGCGGGGGCGAGTCCGCGGATGTCCGCCTTGACCGTGTGGTCGGTGGCGGCGGTGGCGGTGGTGGAGCCCCGGCTGACCACGTCGGTCAGCGCCCTGTCGGTGGCGACGACCCAGCTCACCGTGGTGTCGGCGCCGAGCCCGGAGCCGGGCACCGCCTCGGGGGCCGGGGTCACCCGGGTCCAGAGCAGGATGCCGTCGGGCAGCGGGTCGCCGGAGGCGATGCCGTGCAGGAAGGCGGGGGCCGACTCGGTGGCGCGCGCGGGTGGCGCGGCGGTCAGCGGAGCGGCGACAACGGCTCCGGCGGCGGCGGCCTTGACGACCGAACGGCGGCGCGGAGCGGGCAGGTTGCTGCCTAGGGAAGATCTGTTGCGACTGGTCACGGGCGATCAGATTACTGACCGGTAGACCCGTCGGTAAGCCATCGGCACAGCAAGAGCGGGCGAACCCTCAAGAGTTCGCCCGCTCGTCGGCTGTGTGTTTCCCGGCGTCCGCCGTCTGACGTGGTGTTACGTGCCGGCACCCGTGTTCCTGACGCGATGGCGCCCCGCGCTCCGCTCGGCGACGCCCCCGCCCTTCAGGGCCGTCTTACTTGGTGACGCCCGCGTCCTTCAGGGCCGTCTGCCAGTCGGCGACCGTCTCCGGATTCTTGATCGTCTTGTCGTTGATCTTGATCGTGGGCGTGGAGTCGACACCCTCGGCGTCGTCGAAGGTCTTGCTCATCCTCATCGCCCAGGCGTCGTAGGTGCCCGCCTCGACGGCGTCCTGGAACTTCTTGTTGTTCTTCAGGGCGTCGACCGTGTCCGCCACCTTGATCAGGTAGCTGTCGTCGGCGAGGTCGTCGACGGACTCCTCGGGGTGGTACTTGGCCGAGTACAGCGCGGCCTTGTAGTCCAGGAACGCCTCGGGGCTGACGTTCAGCGCGGCGCCGAGCGCGCTGAGGGCGTTCTTGGAGCCCTCGCCGCCGAGGTTGCCGTCGAGGAAGGTGCCGATGGTGAAGGACAGCTTGTAGTCGCCGTCCGCCATGCCCTTGTTGACCGTCTCGCCGACGGTCTGTTCGAAGCCGGCGCAGGCCGGGCAGCGCGGGTCCTCGTAGAGGCGGACCACGTTGTCGGTCTTGGAGTCGCCGACGACGACCGTGGTGCCGTTCTTGCCGGAGGTGTTGGCCGGGGCGACGACGGTCGCCTTCGCGGCCTCCTCCCACTGGCCGGGCTCATTGGCCCGGACGACCGCGAAGCCGATGCCGCCGGCCGCGGCCAGCACACCCACGATCGCGCCGGCCACCACGAGCTGACGCCGGACCTTGGCCTTCTTCGCCTCGCGCTCGCGCTCCACGCGCAGCCGCTCCCGGGCCACCGTCTTCGCCGCCTGGCTGTTCCGCTTGCTCATGCTGATGATCTCCATGTGGGACGCGCACATGTCGTACGCGGGATACGTGTGGGGGACTGCCTGTGCTCAGATGAGGGCCGGTGCCGACGTCAGACGACGGCGCAGGCGGCGGAGCAGGGCGGTCCCCGGCGTCCCAGGGAGTGCGAGAGCAGCAGCTCGCGCACCGGTGCGGTACGGCGGAGCGTGCGGGGCCGGCGGGGGCGGGCCGGGGTGCGCCGTACGGCGACTGCGGCGGCCGCGAGCAGCAGCGGCCGGAAGGTGGTGGCGGTGGCGGCCCGCATCAGCTGGGCCAGGGCGCGTTCGCCGCGCCGCAGCCAGAGGGCGGCGAGCGCGCCGACACCGACATGGGCGCCCAGCAGCAGCCAGGCGGTGGCCGGACCGGCCTGCCCGAGCAGGGCGGCCATCCGTTCGCCGCCGTCGGAGCCGGTCATCCGGGCGAGCGGGCCGCCCACCTGTCCGGCGCACAGCAGGTCCAGGCCGATCGAGCGCAGCGGGCCCGCGACCGGGCCGCCCGCCTGGCCGTAACAGGTGTGCTGGCCGGCGGTGAAGACGGTGTCGGCGGCCAGCTCCAGCGGGATCAGCAGGGCGGCGATCCGCCCGAAGCCGCGCTCGGCGCCCGCCAGCGCGTAGGCCGCGGCGAACACGGCGGCGGTGACCACCGCGACCGTGCCCACCGGAAGCGGAACCCCGGACAGCAGCACGTGCGACGCGGTGCTGAGCGTCACGACCACCGTCGTGAACAGCGCCGCGCGCACGGCTCTGAGCTGAGTCCCTGATATGTCCATCGCCTACGAAGTGTGGCATGCGCCCGGATAAGGGACCCTTAAAGGTTGCCTGTGAGATTCAGCGGGGGCGCCCCTGGGCGGCCGCCGAACGGCCCGGCGGCCGCGTCACAGCCCCGGGATCCGGCCGTTGCGGAACAGGTCGACGAAGATCTGGTGGTCGGCCCGCGCGCGTGCGCCGTAGCTGTGCGCGAAGTCCACCAGCAGCGGCGCGAAGCCCTCCTCGTCGGCCGCGATCGCCGCGTCGATGGCCCGCTCGGTGGAGAACGGCACCAGCGACTCGCCGGAGGTGTCGTCGGCCGCGGAGTGCATCGAGGCGGTCGCCCGGCCCAGATCGGCCACGACGGCCGCGATCTCCTCCGGGTCGTCGATGTCGCCCCAGTCCAGGTCCACGGCGTACGGCGAGACCTCGGCGACCAGCTGGCCCGCGCCGTCCAGCTCGGTCCAGCCCAGCCACGGGTCGGCATGGGCCTGCAGGGCGCGCTGGGAGATCACCGTGCGGTGGCCCTCGTGACGGAAGTACTCACGGATCGCCGGGTCGGTGATGTGCCGGGAGACCGCCGGGGTCTGGGCCTGCTTGACGTAGATCACCACGTCGTTCTCCAGGGCGTCGCTGTGGCCCTCCAGCAGGATGTTGTACGACGGCAGACCGGCCGAGCCGATGCCGATGCCGCGGCGGCCGACGACATCCTTGACCCGGTAGGAGTCCGGGCGGGCCAGCGAGGTCTCCGGGAGGGTCTCCAGATAGCCGTCGAAGGCCGCCAGCACCTTGTAGCGGGTGGCCGCGTCCAGCTCGATGGAGCCGCCGCCGGGCGCGAAACGGCGCTCGAAGTCGCGGATCTCCGTCATCGAGTCCAGCAGCGAGAAGCGGGTCAGCGAGCGGGCGTCGCGCAGGGCGCCGAGCAGCGGGCCGGTGGCCGTGTCCAGGGTGAACGGCGGCACGTCCTCGGTCTTGGCGCCGGCCGCCAGCGCGTGGACCCGCTCGCGGTACGCGCCCGCGTAGACCCCCACCAGCTCGGTGATCTGCTCGTCGCTCAGCGCCTTGGCGTAGCCGACCAGCGCTATGGAGGCCGCGAAGCGCTTCAGGTCCCAGGTGAAAGGACCGACGTAGGCCTCGTCGAAGTCGTTGACGTTGAAGATCAGACGGCCCGTGGAGTCCATGTACGTGCCGAAGTTCTCGGCGTGCAGGTCGCCGTGGATCCACACGCGCGAGGTGCGGTCGTCCACGTACGGGGCGCCGTCCGTGCCCGGGCCGTCCCCGGTGCTCAGATCGTGGTAGAAGAGGCAGGCCGTCCCCCGGTAGAACGCGAACGCCGATGCCGCCATCTTGCGGAACTTCACCCGGAACGCGGCCGGGTCGGCGGCCAGCAGTTCGCCGAAGGCGGTGTCGAAGACGGCGAGGATCTCCTCGCCCCTCTGCTCCGCGTCGAGCTGGGGAACCGACATCGCTGGATGCCTCCTGGTACAGGTTGTGCGGGACGTTTGGGGCAGGTGCGACGAACGTCCCGCAGGACGCCCCCGCCCTCTTCCAACGCATGAAGGTACGCGTGAGTGCCCGACCGTCGCCCGACCGCCACCCCGTATCGAGGCGCTTCGCGCCACGTTGATTATCTCCGGTGTCAGTGGTCGGGCATAGACTTCGACGCTGTCCCCCCAGACCGTCCGCATCCCGTCGTCGAGTGTTTTCCTTGGAGGCCGCGCCGTGTCAAAGCCGCCGTTCACGCACCTGCACGTCCACACTCAGTACTCACTGCTGGACGGTGCCGCGCGGCTGAAGGACATGTTCAACGCCTGCAACGAGATGGGCATGACGCACATCGCCATGTCCGACCACGGCAACCTCCACGGGGCGTACGACTTCTTCCACACCGCCAAGAAGTCCGGGATCACCCCGATCATCGGCATCGAGGCGTACGTGGCCCCCGAGTCCCGCCGCAACAAGCGCAAGATCCAGTGGGGCCAGCCGCACCAGAAGCGGGACGACGTCTCCGGCTCCGGCGGCTACACCCACAAGACGATCTGGTCGGCGAACGCCACCGGACTGCACAACCTCTTCCGGCTCTCCTCCGACGCCTACGCCGAGGGCTGGCTGCAGAAGTGGCCCCGGATGGACAAGGAGACCATCGCCAAGTGGTCCGAGGGGCTCATCGCCTCCACCGGCTGCCCCTCCGGCGAGCTCCAGACCCGGCTGCGCCTCGGCCAGTACGACGAGGCCCTGAAGTCGGCCGCCGAGTACCAGGACATCTTCGGCAAGGACCGCTACTTCCTGGAGCTGATGGACCACGGCATCGAGATCGAGCGCCGGGTCCGTGACGGCCTGCTGGAGATCGGCAAGAAGCTCGGCATCCCGCCGCTGGTCACCAACGACTCGCACTACACCTACGCCAGCGAGGCGGGCGCCCACGACGCGCTGCTGTGCATCCAGACCGGCAAGAACCTCTCGGACCCGGACCGCTTCAAGTTCGACGGCTCGGGCTACTACCTCAAGTCGACGGACGATATGTACGCCGTCGACTCCTCGGACGCCTGGCAGGAGGGCTGCCGCAACACCCTCCTGGTCGCCGAGCAGATCGACACCACCGGCATGTTCGAGAAGCGCGACCTCATGCCGAAGTTCGACATCCCCGAGGGCTACACCGAGGTCAGCTGGTTCCGCGAGGAGACCATGCGCGGCATGGAGCGCCGCTTCCCGGGCGGCATCCCGGACGACCGCATCAAGCAGGTCGAGTACGAGATGGACACCATCATCTCGATGGGCTTCCCGGGCTACTTCCTCGTGGTCGCCGACTTCATCATGTGGGCCAAGAAGCAGGGCATCGCGGTCGGCCCCGGCCGAGGCTCCGCGGCCGGCTCGATCGTCGCCTACGCCCTCGGCATCACCGACCTCGACCCCATCCCGCACGGCCTGATCTTCGAGCGCTTCCTCAACCCCGAGCGCATCTCGATGCCCGATGTCGACATCGACTTCGACGAGCGTCGGCGCGTCGAGGTGATCAGGTACGTGACCGAGAAATACGGCGCCGACAAGGTCGCCATGATCGGCACCTACGGCACGATCAAGGCCAAGAACGCCATCAAGGACTCCGCGCGCGTGCTGGGCTACCCGTACGCGATGGGCGACCGCCTCACCAAGGCCATGCCGCCGGACGTCCTCGGCAAGGGCATCCCGCTCTCCGGCATCACCGACCCGCAGCACCCCCGGTACTCCGAGGCCGGCGAGATCCGGGCGATGTACGAGAACGAGCCGGACGTCAAGAAGGTCATCGACACCGCGCGCGGCGTGGAGGGCCTGGTCCGGCAGATGGGTGTGCACGCGGCCGGCGTGATCATGTCCAGCGAGCCGATCGTCGACCACGCCCCGATCTGGGTGCGGCACACCGACGGCGTGACCATCACGCAGTGGGACTACCCGCAGTGCGAGTCGCTCGGCCTGCTGAAGATGGACTTCCTCGGCCTGCGGAACCTGACCATCATGGACGACGCCGTCAAGATGGTGAAGGCCAACAAGGGCGTCGACCTGGACCTCCTGGCCCTGCCCCTGGACGACCCGACGACCTTCGAACTGCTCCAGCGCGGCGACACCCTCGGCGTCTTCCAGTTCGACGGCGGACCCATGCGGTCCCTGCTGCGGCTGATGAAGCCCGACAACTTCGAGGACATCTCCGCCGTGTCGGCCCTGTACCGGCCGGGCCCGATGGGCATGAACTCGCACACGAACTACGCGCTGCGCAAGAACAAGCAGCAGGAGATCACGCCGATCCACAAGGAGCTGGAGAAGCCCCTCGAAGAGGTCCTGGCGGTCACCTACGGCCTGATCGTCTACCAGGAGCAGGTGCAGAAGGCCGCCCAGATCATCGCGGGCTACTCGCTCGGCGAGGCCGACATCCTCCGCCGCGTGATGGGCAAGAAGAAGCCCGAGGAACTGGAGAAGAACTTCGTCATCTTCCAGGCCGGCGCCCGCAAGAACGGCTACAGCGACGAGGCCATCCAGGCCCTGTGGGACGTGCTGGTCCCGTTCGCCGGCTACGCCTTCAACAAGGCGCACTCCGCCGCGTACGGCCTGGTCTCCTACTGGACCGCCTACCTCAAGGCGAACTACCCGGCCGAGTACATGGCGGGGCTGCTGACCTCGGTCAAGGACGACAAGGACAAGTCGGCCGTCTACCTCAACGAGTGCCGCCGCATGGGCATCCGGGTGCTCCCGCCGAACGTCAACGAGTCCGAGTCCAACTTCGCCGCCCAGGGCGACGACGTGATCCTCTTCGGCCTGTCCGCCGTGCGCAACGTCGGCACCAACGTCGTGGAGTCGATCATCAAGTGCCGCAAGGCCAAGGGGAAGTACGCCTCCTTCCCCGACTACCTCGACAAGGTCGACGCGGTCGTCTGCAACAAGCGCACCACGGAGTCGCTGATCAAGGCCGGTGCCTTCGACACCATGGGCCACACCCGCAAGGGACTGACGGCCCAGTACGAGCCGATGATCGACAACGTGGTCGCGGTCAAGCGCAAGGAGGCCGAGGGCCAGTTCGACCTCTTCGGCGGCATGGGCGAGGAGAGCACCAGCGAGCCGGGCTTCGGGCTCGACGTGGAGTTCTCGCCCGACGAGTGGGACAAGACCTACCTGCTCGCCCAGGAGCGGGAGATGCTCGGCCTCTACGTCTCCGACCACCCGCTGTTCGGACTGGAGCACGTGCTGTCCGACAAGGCCGACGCGGGCATCGCCCAGCTCACCGGCGGTGAGCACGCGGACGGCGCGGTCGTCACCATCGGCGGCATCATCTCCGGCCTCCAGCGCAAGATGACCAAGCAGGGCAACGCCTGGGCCATCGCCACCGTCGAGGACCTCGCCGGTTCCATCGAGTGCATGTTCTTCCCGGCGACCTACCAGCTGGTGTCGACCCAACTCGTCGAGGACGCCGTGGTGTTCGTCAAGGGCCGCCTCGACAAGCGCGAGGACGTGCCGCGGCTGGTGGCCATGGAGCTGATGGTCCCCGACCTGTCGACGGCGGGCACCAACGCACCGGTGATCCTCACCATCCCGGCCATGAAGGTCACGCCGCCGATGGTCAGCCGCCTCGGCGAGATCCTCAGCCACCACAAGGGCGACAGCGAGGTCCGGATCAGGCTCCAGGGACCGACCAGGACGACCGTGCTGCGTCTGGACCGGCACCGGGTCAAGCCCGACCCGGCCCTGTTCGGCGACCTTAAGGTGCTGCTCGGCCCGTCCTGTCTGGCCGGCTGAGCGGACGGAGGACGGGGCGAGGGGCGCACCCTGTTGCGGGGTGCGCCCCTCGTTGTGTGCCTGGGTCTCAACAACCTTTGTGAAGGTGTCAGTTGTGACCGAAGCGCTTCTGCCGGCCCTTGCGGGCGATGTCGGCCGGAGTCACCTGCTCCATGCGGTGGGCCGCCTCCGACTGCATCGCCGCCTGCTGGGCCTGCTGCTGGCCGCGCTCAGCCGTCGAGGACTGCTGCTGGCGACTTCGGTCCTGCTTCTTGTTCTTGGCCATGGTGATCTGCCTCCTGTGGGTGATCTAGGGGCCAGGGCCGCGACCAGATTCACATAGCCTGACAGAGAGCGCATTTCGGATAATTACCGTGTGTGACAGGCGTGGTCGTGGAGTGACGCCCCGAAACGCCACGCCGAAGATCGAGTTCCGGCCGTTAACCCACGCGCCGTCGGGCAGACTCGAAGCGAGCCCGAAGCAAACCTCCCAGGAAGAGGGTGAGTCGTGTGGACCGCTGCATCGTCCTGGTGGACGCCGGGTATCTGCTGGGGGCCGCCGCCAGTCTCCTCGCCGGGGAACCCTCCAGGTCCCGCATCACCGTCGACCACGCCGCCCTGATCCAGGGCCTGCGCGAGCGCGCCGAGTCCGAGACCGAGCGCCCTCTGCTGCGCATCTACTGGTTCGACGGCGCTCCCGACCGCGTTCCCCAGCCCGAGCACCGCAGGCTGCGGGTGATGCCCCGCGTCACCGTCCGGCTGGGCGCGCTGACCCGCAGCGACGGACGCTGGGCCCAGAAGGGTGTCGACGCGGCCATGCACGCCGAGCTGACCGAGCTGGCCCGCAATCGCGCCTGCTCCGACATCGTCCTGGTCACCGGCGACGGCGATCTGCTGCCCGGCATGATGGCCGCCAAGGAGCACGGGGTCGCCGTCCACCTCTGGGCCGTCCAGGCGGCCGACGGCGACTACAACCAGTCGGAGGACCTGGTCGCCGAGGCCGACGAGCGGCGCGTGCTGGACCGGATCTGGATCACCAAGGCAGTCCGGGCCAAGGAGCTGACCGGGACCTGCGCGCCGCCGCCCGCGCCCCGGCCGGAGATCGCCGCGATCCTGTCCGCCCCGCTGCCCGACGCGAGTCTGGCCGGCACCGAGCGGCCCACCGACGAGCCCGCGCAGCACCCCGCCGGCGGTGCCCGGCCGGCCTCGGAGGAGCGGGTGCCCGCGCCCAAGGGCGTGCCCACGCCCAAGGACCTCGCCGCCCTGCGCGGGCCCGGCACGCACGCGGTCCAGCATCCGGCGAGCGCGACCCTGCGCTGGTCGTCCGACAAGGGCTGGGTGGACCGGCCCGGCGTCACCAGTGAGCCGCCGGAGGTCGCCTCCATGCCGACACTGGCGCAGCTCACGACGGCCGAGCAGCGATGGGCCGACCGCGAGGAGGACATCACGACCGTCGGCGGCGACCCGTACGAGGTCGGGCAGGTGTTCGCGCGCCGGTGGATTGCGCGGCTGGGGGACCAGGGGCATCTCCAGCGGCTGTCGGGGATGTACCCGCGCATCCCGCACCGGATCGACGGGGAGCTGCTGCGGTACGCGGCCCGCTTCGGGCTGCTGGCGCACAAGGACGACCAGATCGACGAGCACGACCGGTACGCGATCCGGGCGGGCTTCTGGCGCGAGTTCGACGTGCCCTCGGCCGCGGAGCACGCCCCCGCCGGGGAGTGAGCCGGAGAGGGCGTACGGGCGGTAGCCGAGACGGGCGTACGGGCGGCGGACGGGAAGGGCGTACTGGCGGTAGCCGGGAAAAGGGCCTACGGGCGGTTTTGCTGTTATGGGCCGACCCGGGAGCGTGTGCGCCCTCCCGACCCCGTAGGCTCGTCCCTTGTGAGTACGCGCGCGGGACACACCCCTGGACACCCCGGCGATGTGGTGTGCTCGGTGCGCGGGCTGACCAAGACCTATCCGGCGATGCGGGGCCGGCGCGGGGTGCCCGCGGTGCCCGAGGTGCGGGCCACCGACGACGTGGAGCTCGACATCCGGCGCGGGGAGATCTTCGGCCTGCTCGGGCCGAACGGAGCCGGGAAGACCACCCTCGTACGCCAGCTCACCGGGCTGATGCGGCCCGACGGCGGGAGCGTGCGCATCCTCGGGCACGACATCGTGCGGCACCCGGAGCGGGCCGCGCGCATCCTCGCCTACCTGGGGCAGGAGTCGACCGCCCTGGACGAGCTGACCGTGTCCCTGGCCGCCGAGACGACCGGGCGGCTGCGCGGGCTGGAGGCCCGGCGGGCGCGCGCCGAGCGGGACGCCGTGCTGGAGGAGCTCGGGCTGACCACGCTCGCGTCGCGGCCCCTGAAGAAGCTGTCCGGCGGGCAGCGTCGGCTGGCCTGCCTCGCCGCCGCGCTGGTCGGCGAACGGCCGCTGCTGGTGCTGGACGAGCCCACCACGGCGATGGACCCGGTGGCCCGACGGGCCGTGTGGTCCGCCGTCGACCGCCGGCGCGCCGAGCGCGGTACGACGGTGCTGCTGGTCACCCACAACGTGATCGAGGCCGAGACGGTACTGGACCGGGTCGCCGTGCTCGACCGGGGCCGGGTGATCGCCTGTGACACGCCCGCCGGGCTGAAGGAGCGGGTGGCCGGCGAGGTCCGGGTCGAGCTGGTGTGGCGGGACCGGGCCCCGCTGGAGGTGCCCGAGGTCGCCGCGCTGCGCGAGGGCGCCGAGGAGTCCGGCCGCCGCTGGACCCTGCGGCTGGCCCCGGAGGAGGCCCGCGCGGTCGTGGCCACGGTCACCGGCGGCGCCGCGTTCGCCGCGCTGGACGACTTCACCCTCGCCACGCCCAGCCTGGAGGACGTCTACCTGGCCCTGGGCGGGGCCGCGCGGCAGGGGCTGGTGAAGGCGTGAACGGCGGGGCCGCGCTCGCCGTACGGGAGAATGCACGCGTTGGGGCGAGATCCGCAGTGAACCCCAGGAAGGGGAGCAGCGCGAGGTGAGTGTCGTACCCGCAGAGGTGCTGCCGGGCGGTGTCCTGGAGGCGGACGAGCGGGCCGCGGGGCCGGCCGAGCTCGGGCCGCGCGCGCGGCTGTGGCCGTCGCTGGCGGCCGTGTACCGGGCACAGCTGTCCCGGGCACGGGTGGCGCGCATCCCGCTGCTGTTCGTGGCGACCTTCCAGTCGGTCGGCATCCTGATCATGATGCGCGGGGTGGTCGACGGCGGCAGCCAGGCCGAGCACGTGGTGGCCGGTGCCGCGGTGCTCGTCGTGGCCTTCGTCGCGCTGAACCTGCTGGCCCAGTACTTCGGGCAGCTGCGGTCGAGCGGCGGGCTGGACCACTACGCGACCCTGCCCGTGCCGCCGGCCGCGGTCGTGCTGGGCGCGGCGGGCGCCTACGCCTCCTTCACGGTGCCGGGGACCTTCGTCACGGCCGCCTTCGGCTGTGTGCTGTTCGGGCTGCCGCTGACCAATCTGTGGATCCTGCTCGCGGTCGTGCCGCTCGCCGGGGCCGCCCTGTCCGGGCTGGGCGCGGCCCTGGGGCTGCTCGCGCCCCGGCCGGAGCTGGCCACCGTGCTGGGGCAGCTCGGCATGTCCGCCGCGCTGCTGCTGGGCGTGCTGCCGCCGGAGCGGATGCCGCAGTTCGTGCGGCTGGCCCGTGATCTGCTGCCCTCGACCTACGGCGTCGAGGCGTACGCCCGTACCTTCTCGGCGGATCCCGACTGGGCCCTGGTGGCCTGGGATCTCGCGGTGTGCGCGGGGGTCGGGGGGATCTCGCTGGCCGTGGCCACGTGGGCGTACCGCCGGGCTGCCGTCCGGTGACGCACCGGGCGGGCGGGCCTGGCACGATGTCAGGGTGACCGCACCGTTTACTCCGCCTCCGCCGCCGCACGAGCAGTCGGCGCACAGCCAGTCCCACTCGCCCCACGCCGCGTGGCCGCCGTCGGGCGGGGCGGGGCACGAGGGGGCGTACGGGTACGGACAGGACGGTCCCGGGATGAGGACGGAGCTGCGTGAGGCCGCCGTGATCACCGTCGCGGTGGCGCTGACCGGAGTGCTGCTCGGCGCGCTGTGGAACTGGCTCGCGCCGCGCATTCCGCTGATCGGCGAGGTGACCGACGGCAGCTGGGTCGTCTACGTCAAGGAGACCGAGGGCGAGCAGGCCATCGGCACCGACGGAACGTTCGCTCTCCTGGGGCTGGCCTTCGGCGTGGTGACGGCGCTCGTCGTCTTTCTGGTACGCCGCCGGGGCGGAGTCCCCCTCGTCGTCGCCCTCGGCCTCGGCGGGCTGCTCGGCTCCCTGCTGGCCTGGCGTTTCGGCCTGTGGCTCGGCCCCGCCGACGACGTCCTCGCCCATGCGAAGGAGGTCGGGCGGGGGGTCACCTTCTCGGCCCCGCTGAAACTGAACGCGAAGGGCGCGCTCCTGGCCTGGCCGCTCGGAGCCCTCCTGTTCCACCTCGGCCTGACGGCCCTCTTCGGCCCGAGAGACCCCGAACCCCCCACGTACGGCCCGGACCACAAGTAGCCGGTCCGCCGCCCCTCCGCCGCCCTACGGGCCAACGCCCCAAGGGGCGCGGGGAACTGCGCGACAAGCCACCGACGACCCGCACCCCGGATCCGTAGGGGCGCGGGGAACTGCGCGAGAGGCCGCACGCGACCCGCACTCCGGATCCGTAGGGGCGCGGGGAACTGCGCGACAGGCCACCGACGACCCGCACCCTGGATCCGTGGGGGCGCGGGGAACTGCGCGACAGGCCACACGCGACCCGCACCCCGGATCCCGTGGGGGCGCGGGGAACTGCGCGAGAGGCCACCGACGACCCGCACCCCGGCGCGCACACAGAAAGCAGGACGCCGGCGAACACTCACCCGCGCCCGACAGCCGCCAGCACGGCACCCGTCAGCGAAGCCAGGTCCCCGGGAGCCAGCTCCACCTCCAACCCCCTGCGCCCCGCCGAGACACAGATCGTCGCGTGGGCCGAGGCCGAGTCGTCCAGCACCGTAGGAAGCCGCTTCCGCTGCCCCAGCGGAGAGATCCCGCCCCGCACATACCCCGTCGTCCGCTCGGCCAGCGCGGGATCGGCCATCACGGCCTTCTTGCCGCCCACCGCCGAGGCCAGGGCCTTGAGGTCGAGGGAACCGGCCACCGGGACCACGGCCACGGTCAGCGCGCCGTCGACGTCGGCCACCAGCGTCTTGAAGACCCGGTCGGGGGAGACCCCCATCGCCTCGGCGGCCTCCTCGCCGTAGGAGGAATGGGACGGGTCGTGGTCGTAGGCGTGGACCGTGTAGTCCACGCCCGCCGCGGTGAGCGCCACCGTCGCGGGCGTGCCGCCCTGCTGCTTCTTCGCCTTCTTCGCCATGTCCTCAGTTCAGACTCGTACGGCCGCGCGTCAGGTCCTGCGCCGGCAGGGAGGGCAGATTACGGATGATCGCCGTCTCCGCGCGCAGGAGTTTCAGCTCGTCCCGCAGCCGCGACGCCGTGTCCGGGGCCTGGAGCAGCCGCTGCTTCGTGGGCGTGTCCAGAACCATCGCGGCGGCCACCAGATAGGACACCACCGACGGCTCGTCGGGCAGCTCGGCCCCGGTCGCGAGGGAACGTTCGCGGGCCCCGGCCAGCCTCTTCTGGTACTGCCGGAACGCCCGCAGGACACCCTCGGCCAGCGCTCCCGCCTCGTCGCCAGGATCCTCGGGCAGCGGCTCCAGCTCGGCCATGAGGAACGGCCCCGACGCGTCGACCGACACCAGCCGCACCCGGGTCGTCCCGGTGGCCAGCACCTCGAACGAGCCGTCGGGCCGCTCCCGGATCGTCGCCGCGTCGGCGATACAGCCCACCCCGTGGAGGGCCTTGACGGGATCGGGGCCGAAGCCCGCGGCGGGGCCGCGTTCGGGCACCGCGGTCGGATCGGGCAGGCCCGGTTCACTCGGCGCCACCTCGTGGCCGTCGCGGATGGCGACGACGGCGAACCGGCGGGCTTCCTCCTCGGGCGTCTTCAGGAGGGTCTGCATCATGGCGCGATAGCGCTCCTCGAAGATGTTCAGCGGGAGCACGAGCCCCGGGAACAGCACCGAGTTCAGCGGAAAGAGCGGCAGGCGGACGGTGGTCACGGCGCCAAAGCCTAATGGTCGGCGGAGCGTGCGCGTCCTGCGTGCCCGGAGTGCGGATGCCCGGCGCCGCCCAGTTCGACCGCCCGGACCCCCGCGACCAGCCCTGCCCGCACCCGCAGGAACACCCCCAGCGGCTCCTCCCCGGCCCGGTCCCAGGGGAAGGACGTTGCGTACGGGCCGGTCAGCCGCAGCTGGTCCAGGGCGTCCGCGTACCGGTTCAGCCGCACCAGCACAAAGGCCAGCAGATTGCGGATCTGCGCGGGCCACGGGTCGGCCGCCGGGAACCGCGCGGACAGGGCGATGGCCCGGTCGGCGGCCGCGTCCAGCCGGGCGCGCGGCACCTCGGGCCCGCAGCCGTCGGTCAGATACGCGAGGGCGGCCCGCACCGGCAGCGCCTGCACCAGGGAGTCCCGGGGGGCGTCCTGCGCGGCGCGGTCGGCGAAGTCGAAGCACTCGCCGTGCGAGCCGTGGTACGACGCGGCCAGGTAGCGCAGCGCCGCCACATGGCAGCCGTAGTGATGCGGGGCGCGCCGCACCGCCGCCTCCCACAGCTCGCCGAAGTACTTGTGCCCGGCCCGCGAACCGCGCGCGTGGTCCAGCGCCAGCCGCCAGGGCACCGGGTCGCGGTGGTCGCCGTGCGCGGTGGCCGTGATCGCCGGGCTCACCTCGCGCAGCAGCTCCGCACGGGCCGGCGACCCCCACCCCCGGTCCACCGCGAGCTGCGCGCCGACCAGCAGCGCGTCGGGGTCGTGCGGAGCGGCCGTACGCCACTCCTGGAACCACTCGGGGCGCGCGTGCGCGAAGAACGCCAGCCGGACGACGTACCGGTCGCGCAGCTCCCACTCGCCGCGTGCCCGGGTCTCGGCCAGCAGCACGGCGGCCGGGGCGGGGTCGCCGCACCCGGCGCCGACCAGCGCCGGTCCGAGCCGGTCGTCGGGCGCGTCGAGGAGCACCTCGTCGTCGGCCGGCAGTCCGGGGGCGGGGTGCGGGACCCGCGCGGGGATCCGGGACGTCCGGGCGGCGCGGATGAACGGGGGCAGCAGAGCCATGGTGCCGACCATTGAAAGACCGCAGGTCCGGCGCGCGCCAGCCCCTGAGCCCAACCCGTTGAAGGTTGTACGCCCATCAGTCAAGTGCAGGCAAAGACAGTGCTCACCGGTCACCCTGGTCGCAGCAGCCTCGTCGCTCCCGCCGCCACCGTCGTCGCCAGGATCCAGCCGAGCAGCACCAGCGCCGCCCCGAGCCACTGCCAGCCGCCCTGCAACTGCCAGAGTCCGACCTGGCCGAGGTCGATCACCGGCAGCAGCAGGTCGAGGGCGAACAGCGCCGGGTTCCACGGCGGCTCCTCGCCCCCGGTCCCCGCTGCGCCCACGCCCATGCCGCCGCCCCCGACGCCCGTGCCGCCCGCGGGCCGGCCCGCGTATGCGAAGGCCAGCGAGCCCGCCGCCCACAGCACCGCCATCCACAGCGCGGCACGCCCCGGCCGGTAGCCGTAGGCCACGGTCCAGTCCTGGAGGTACCCCCAGAGCTTCGGGCCGAGCGGCAGCGTCTCGCGGCGGCGGCGCTGCTTGGCGAGCAGCACCTCGCGCGCGTCCTCGTCCTCGCCGCCCGCCCGCAGCACGGCCGCCAGCCGCTCGTACGGCTCCGGGCTGTACTCGGCGGTCGCGGCGGCCACCCACGCCAAGCGCTGGGCGGGGGAGAACGGCCCGTGCGGCACCAGGTTCTCGTAGGCGAAACCTCCTATGTGCAGCCGGCCGGGCCCCGGCCAGCTGCTCGCCCGGTCGACCAGGTTGACGATCCGCGCCCCCGACAGCGCCACGCTGCCGAACTGCGGCGTCTCGCCCAGGAACCGCAGCTCGGGCGTCTGCACCCGGCGCAGCGACAGCTCCTGGTCCTCCGCCAGCTCCAGCCGGGCCCGCTCCAGGTCGACGGCGTCCCCGAACCGGCCGTCGTCCAGGCGGGCCCCGCCCACGCACTCGAAGGGCTGGATGCGGGTCCCGCGCGGCGGGGTCACGCCGCCCAGCAGACCGCCGCCGACGGCCGCCGGGGTCATGTACACCGTGCGCCCGACGGTCAGCTGCGGCGCGTTCAGCGCCAGCCGCGCCTCCGGGTTCACCAGCCGCGCCCCGCGCAGACTCAGCGACACGCCGACGCTGGCCCCCCGCAGACTCAGCTCGCCGTACGACTCCAGCAGCTCGGCCTGGAGGTCCTGGCCCACGCTCATGCCGTCCCCGGTGAGGGAACGGCCCCGCCGGTCGGGGTGCACGACGGCCTGGTTGAGCAGCAGGTCGGTGCCGATGTGCGCGTCGGTGAGCCGGACACCGTGGTGGAAGCGGCAGCGCGGCAGATGCAGATCGCCCTCGGTGTGCACCCGGGCCGCCTCCAGCCGGGGCACCACGCAGTTCACCATCCGCACGGTGGTGAAACGGGCCTCCGGCAGCAGCACCTCCCGCTCGAAACGGCAGCCGTGCAGCTCGACGTAGGGCACGACCGTGCCGCCCGCCAGGTCGAAGGTGTCGACGATCCGCACCCCGGTGAGCTTCAGCGCGGACACCCGCCCGGCCAGCGCGGGCGGCCCGTCCAGCAGCAGCCAGCACACGATCCGGGCCCGCACGGTCCGCTCCGCGCCCCAGACACGCCCGCCGTGCGGGTCGTCGATCAGAGGATCGCCGCTGCTCAGGTCGTACACGGTGCCGCTGCGGAACGCCTGCCACATGCCCGCCTCGGCGGCCGTCAGCTCCTGCGGCGGCTCACCGTCCCCCATGGTCACGGCTGGTCACCTCCCTCGCTCGCACCACACGGACGCGTACGACCGTGATGCCCGGTGAGTGACGCTCCGAACGCGGATGGTGAGGGTGATGTTCCACGGTCTGTATCAGCCATTGATACGCGCGGACGACGCAAGACGGCGGTCTGGGAGAATGGGCACCGTGATCTCCCGAATCGATCTGCGCGGCGACGCCCTCCCGGAGGGTCCCGCCCTGCGCGACCTGCTGCCCCGAGCCGACTTCGACGTATCCGTCGCCCTGGAGAAGGTGCGTCCGATCTGCGAGGCCGTGCATCATCGTGGCGACGCGGCGCTGATCGACTTCGCGGAGAAGTTCGACGGGGTCCGGCTGGAGCGGGTGCGGGTGCCCGCCGAGGCGATCACCAAGGCCCTCGACGAGCTCGACCCGGCCGTGCGCGCGGCCCTGGAGGAGTCCATCCGCCGCGCCCGCCTCGTCCACCGCGAGCAGCGCCGCTCCACCCACACCACCCAGGTCGTGCCCGGCGGCTCGGTCACCGAGAAGTGGGTGCCGGTCGACCGGGTCGGCCTGTACGTCCCGGGCGGCCGGTCCGTGTACCCGTCGTCCGTGGTGATGAACGTCGTGCCCGCCCAGGAGGCCGGCGTCGAGTCCATCGCGCTCGCCTCGCCCGCCCAGGCGCCCGCTTTCGAGAACGATCCGGCCGGCGGCCTGCCGCACCCGACGATCCTCGCCGCGTGCGCGCTGCTGGGCGTCGACGAGGTGTACGCGGCCGGCGGCGCCACGGCCGTGGCGATGTTCGCCTACGGCACCGAGTCCTGCCCGCCCGCCAACATGGTCACCGGCCCCGGCAACATCTGGGTCGCCGCCGCCAAGCGCTACTTCACCGGCAAGATCGGCATCGACGCGGAGGCCGGCCCGACCGAGATCGCCGTCCTCGCCGACGACACCGCCGACCCGGTGCACGTCGCCGCCGACCTGATCAGCCAGGCCGAGCACGACCCGCTCGCGGCGGCCGTCCTGGTCACCGACTCCCCGGCGCTCGCGGACGCGGTCGAGAAGGAGCTCGAGACCCAGGTCGCGGCCACCAGGCACGTCGACGACCGGATCGTCCCCGCCCTGCAGGGCAAGCAGTCCGCGATCGTGCTGGTCGACGGCGTCGAGGAGGGCCTGCGGGTCGTCGACGCGTACGGCGCCGAGCACCTGGAGATCCAGACGGCCGACGCGGCCGCCGTGGCCGACCGGGTGCGCAACGCGGGCGCCATCTTCATCGGCCCCTGGGCGCCCGTGTCGCTCGGCGACTACGCCGCCGGGTCCAACCACGTCCTGCCCACCGGCGGCTGCGCCTGTCACTCCTCCGGCCTGTCCGTCCAGTCCTTCCTGCGCGGCATCCACATCGTCGACTACACGCGGGACGCGCTGGCCGAGATCGCGCAGCACGTGGTGACGCTGGCCGAGGCGGAGGACCTGCCCGCGCACGGCGCGGCGATCAAGGCAAGGTTCGGGTGGAAGGTACCGACGAGCAAGTGAACCCCGGAATCGACGATCTCCCCGTACGGGACGAGCTGCGCGGCAAGTCCCCCTACGGCGCGCCCCAGCTGGACGTCCCCGTACGGCTGAACACCAACGAGAACCCGTACCCGCTGCCCGAGCCGCTGGTCGAGCGGATCGCCGAGCGGGTGCGCGAGGCGGCCCGGCACCTCAACCGCTACCCGGACCGGGACGCGGTCGAGCTGCGCACGAGGCTCGCCGAATACCTGACGAACACCTCGGGCCATGAGGTGGGCCCGGCGGGCGTCTGGGCGGCGAACGGCTCCAACGAGGTCATCCAGCAGCTGCTGCAGACCTTCGGCGGGCCGGGGCGTACGGCGATCGGCTTCGAGCCGTCGTACTCGATGCACGGGCTCATCGCGCGCGGCACGGGCACGGGCTGGATCTCAGGGCCCCGACGCGACGACTTCACCATCGACCTCGCGGCGGCCGAGCAGGCCATCGCCGGGCACCGGCCCGACGTCGTGTTCGTCACCACCCCCAACAACCCCACGGGCAACGCCGTCCCGGCCGAGACGGTCCTCGCGCTGTACGAGGCCGCGCAGGCGGCCAAGCCGTCGATCGTGGTGGTCGACGAGGCGTACGTCGAGTTCAGCCACGGCGACTCGCTGCTGCCGCTGCTCGACGGCCGGCCGCACCTCGTCGTCTCCCGCACGATGTCCAAGGCGTTCGGCGCCGCGGGCCTGCGGCTCGGCTATCTCGCCGCGCACCCGGCCGTCGTGGACGCGGTCCAGCTGGTCCGGCTGCCGTACCACCTGTCGGCCGTCACCCAGGCGACCGCGCTGGCCGCGCTGGAGCACACCGACACCCTGCTCGGCTATGTCGAGCAGCTGAAGGCCGAGCGGGACCGGCTGGTGAGCGAGCTGCTGGCGATCGGCTTCGAGGTGACCGCCTCGGACGCCAACTTCGTGCAGTTCGGCCGGTTCGACGGCGAGGGCGGCTCCCACGCCGCCTGGCAGAAGATCCTCGACCGGGGCGTCCTGGTCCGGGACAACGGCGTACCCGGCTGGCTGCGGGTTACCGCCGGCACCCCCGAAGAGAACGACGCGTTCCTCGACGCGGTCCGTGAACTCAAGAAGGAGCAGAACGCATGAACCGCGTAGGACGCGTGGAGCGGGTCACGAAGGAGACCTCGGTGCTCGTCGAGATAAACCTCGACGGGACCGGCCGGGTCGACGTGGCGACCGGTGTCGGCTTCTACGACCACATGCTCGACCAGCTCGGCCGGCACGGTCTGTTCGACCTGACCGTGAAGACCGAGGGCGATCTGCACATCGACTCGCACCACACCATCGAGGACACCGCCCTAGCCCTCGGCGCCGCCTTCAAGCAGGCCCTAGGCGACAAGGTCGGCATCTACCGCTTCGGCAACTGCACGGTCCCCCTGGACGAGTCCCTCGCCCAGGTCACGGTCGATCTGTCCGGCCGCCCGTACCTCGTGCACACCGAGCCCGAGAACATGGCGCCGATGATCGGCGAGTACGACACCACGATGACCCGGCACATCCTGGAGTCCTTCGTGGCCCAGGCGCAGATCGCGCTGCACGTGCACGTGCCCTACGGCCGCAACGCGCACCACATCGTGGAGTGCCAGTTCAAGGCGCTGGCCCGCGCCCTGCGCTACGCCTCCGAGCGCGACCCGCGCGCCGCCGGCATCCTTCCCTCCACGAAGGGTGCCCTGTGAACGGCCTGTCGACCGTGCTGATCGTCGTCGGCCTCTTCCTGGTCGGCGGCATCATCTCCTTCGCCAAGCAGCAGATGCCGAAGAGCCTGATCGTGCTGCTCTCCATCGGTGCCGCGATGTGTCTCGCCGCGGGAGTCCTCCGGCTGGAGGTGTGGAATTGAGCGCCGGATCCAAGAAGGTCGTCGTCTTCGACTACGGCTTCGGTAACGTCCGCTCCGCCGAACGTGCCCTCGCGCGCGTGGGCGCCGAGGTCGAGATCACCCGTGACTTCGACAAGGCGATGAACGCCGACGGTCTGCTGGTGCCGGGCGTCGGCGCCTTCGCCGCCTGCATGAACGGCCTGCGCGAGGCCCGCGGCGACTGGATCGTCGACCGGCGGCTGTCCGGCGGGCGCCCGGTGATGGGCATCTGCGTCGGCATGCAGATCCTGTTCGCGCGCGGCATCGAGCACGGTGTGGAGACCGAGGGCCTGGACGAGTGGCCCGGCTCGGTCGAGCCGCTCCAGGCCGAGGTCGTGCCCCACATGGGCTGGAACACCGTCGACGCCCCGGCGAACTCGCAGCTGTTCGCCGGCCTCGACACGGACGCGCGCTACTACTTCGTGCACTCCTACGCCGCCCACGACTGGTCGCTGGAGATCCACAACCCGCTCATCGCCGCCCCCAAGGTCACCTGGACGACGTACGGCAAGCCCTTCGTGGCCGCCGTGGAGAACGGCGCCCTGTGGGCCACGCAGTTCCACCCCGAGAAGTCCGGCGACGCCGGAGCCCAGCTCCTCACCAACTGGATCGGAACACTGTGAGCAAGCTCGAACTCCTCCCCGCCGTCGACGTCCGTGACGGACAGGCCGTCCGCCTCGTGCACGGCGAGTCCGGCACCGAGACGTCCTACGGCTCCCCGCTGGACGCCGCCCTCGCCTGGCAGCGCTCCGGCGCCGAGTGGCTGCACCTGGTCGACCTGGACGCAGCGTTCGGCACGGGCGACAACCGGGAGCTGATCGCCGAGGTCGCCGAGCGCATGGCGGAACTGCACCTCAAGGTCGAGCTGTCCGGCGGCATCCGCGACGACGCCTCCCTCGCGGCGGCCCTCGCCACCGGCTGCACCCGGGTGAACCTCGGCACGGCCGCGCTGGAGACCCCGGAGTGGGTCGCCAAGGTCATCGCCGAGCACGGCGACAAGATCGCCGTCGGTCTCGACGTCCGCGGCACGACCCTGCGCGGCCGCGGCTGGACCCGCGACGGCGGCGACCTCTACGAGACGCTGGAGCGCCTGAACAACGAGGGCTGCGCCCGCTACGTCGTCACCGACATCGCCAAGGACGGCACCCTCCAGGGCCCGAACCTGGAACTGCTGAAGAACGTCTGCGCGGCCACCGACCGCCCGGTCGTCGCCTCCGGCGGGGTGTCCTCGCTGGACGACCTGCGGGCGATCTCCGAGCTGGTGCCCCTCGGTGTCGAGGGCGCCATCGTCGGGAAGGCGCTGTACGCCAAGGCGTTCACCCTGGAAGAGGCCCTGGAGGCAGTGTCGTCATGACGTCCGACGGCGTACGGCGGGTGCAGAGCGGAAGTCCCTGGGAGGAGAGTTTCGGTTTCGCACGCGCCGTGGCGGCGGGCGACCGGGTGCTGGTGGGCGGCACGACGTCCGTCAAGGGCGATGTGCTGTACGGCGAGGGCGACCCGTACGAGCAGGCGAAGGTGGCGTTCACCAGCGCGCTGGAGGCGATCGCCGAGTTCGGGCTGGGGCCCGGGTCGGTGATCAGGACCAGGATGTTCCTGACCCATCAGCGGGACGTCGAAGAGGTCGGCCGCGCGCACAAGGAACTGTTCGACTCCGTGCGCCCGGTCGCGACCCTGCTGGTCGTGGAGGGTTTCGTCGACTCGCGCATCCTGGTCGAAGTCGAGATAGAGGCATTCAGAGGAGCCGTGGATTCATGACCCTGGCGGTCCGAGTCATCCCCTGCCTGGACGTGGACAACGGCCGGGTCGTCAAGGGCGTCAACTTCCAGAACCTGCGCGACGCGGGCGACCCCGTCGAGATGGCCAAGGTGTACGACGCCGAGGGCGCCGACGAGCTGACGTTCCTGGACATCACCGCCTCGTCGGGCGACCGCGAGACGACCTACGACGTGGTGCGCCGCACCGCCGAGCAGGTGTTCATCCCGCTCACGGTCGGCGGCGGCGTCCGCACCGCCGAGGACGTGGACAAACTGCTGCGCGCGGGCGCCGACAAGGTCGGGGTGAACACCGCCGCGATCGCCCGCCCCGACCTGATCCGCGAGATCGCCGAGCGCTTCGGCCGCCAGGTCCTGGTCCTCTCGGTCGACGCCCGCCGCACGGAGTCGGGCTCCTTCGAGGTGACGACCCACGGCGGCCGCAAGGGCACCGGCATCGACGCGGTCGAGTGGGCGCACCGGGCGGCCGAGCTGGGCGCCGGCGAGATCCTGCTGAACTCGATGGACGCCGACGGCACCAAGGACGGCTACGACATCCGGATGATCGAGGCGGTCCGCAAGCACGTGACCGTTCCCGTCATCGCCTCCGGCGGCGCCGGGCGGCTCGCCGACTTCGCCCCGGCGGTCGCGGCGGGCGCGGACGCGGTGCTCGCGGCGTCCGTCTTCCACTTCGGCGACCTGCGCATCGGCGAGGTGAAGAACGCCCTGCGCGAGGCGGGCCACCCCGTCCGGTGACGCCGCCCCCTCGGTGAGGCGAGCCCCGGTCTCCTGGAGGCCGGGGCTCACTCGTGGGCCGACGCCGGGGGAGGCGCGCGGGTGCCGCGGTCCGGCCCGCCCGGCCGACCTCAGATTCCCAGCTGCTTCCCCGCCTGGAGTTTGGCGATCGCGTCCGGGTCGCCGTCCAGGGCGACCGTGGCCGCGGCCTGGCGGCCGTAGAGGTACAGCAGGAGTTCCGACGGCTCGCCGGTCACCGTGACGACCGGTGTGCCGCGGTGGGCGACCGCCGTCTGGCCGTCGGGGCGGCGCAGGACGAGGCCCGTGGCGGCGCCGCGGCCCATGAGGCGGGCGGTGCGCTCCAGGCGGGACCAGAGGGCGTCCTGGAAGACCGGATCCAGGTCGCGCGCGGTCCAGTCGGGCTGGGCGCGGCGGACGTCCTCGGTGTGGACGTAGAACTCGATCGTGTTCGAGGCCTCGTCGATCTGCTTGAGACTGAACGGCGAGAACCGCGGCGGGCCGGTCCGGATCAGCTGGATCAGCTCGTCGTACGGCTTGGCCGCGAACTCCTCCATCGCCTTGTCCAGGCGCCAGGAGAGCAGCTTGATCACGAGGCCCCCGGCGGCGTCGGGGCGGCGTTCGCGCACCACCACGTGCGCGGCCAGGTCACGGGTCCGCCAGCCCTCGCACAGCGTCGAGGCGTCGGGACCGGCGGTTTCCAAGAGGTCGGCGAGAAGGAGCCGTTCACGCTTGGCGAAGGTCGACATGCGGAAAGCCTACGGCTCTGTGAAAAGTCCGCCCAGTGGACACTCCCCTCGCGGGCGGGCGGGTCAGCGCCGGGTGACACCCTCGCGGCGCCCACGCCCCTGCCCGGTGCCGTCCGCCGGACACCGGGTGTCCACGCCCCCGCAGGGTGCCGTCCGCCGGACACCAGGTGTCCACGCCAGGGTCCGCCCAATGGACACGGCCCGTAACTGTCTGTGCCGCGCGGCACAATGGCAGACATGACCAGTACGCCCGCCCGTCGCCCGGCCTCCGCCCCTGATGGAGACGCCGGTGCTCCGCCCAGCGGCCTCGACCCCGAGATCGCCGCGCGTCTCAAGCGCAGCCCGGACGGCCTCGTGCCCGCCATCGCCCAGCAGTACGACACCAAAGAGGTGCTGATGCTGGGCTGGATGGACGACGAGGCGCTGCATCGCACCCTCACCACCGGCCGCTGCACGTACTGGTCCCGCAGCCGTCGGGAGTACTGGGTCAAGGGCGACACCTCCGGACACTTCCAGTGGGTGAAGTCCGTGGCGCTGGACTGCGACGCCGACACCGTGCTCGTCCAGGTCGACCAGGTGGGCGCCGCCTGCCACACCGGCGCCCCCACCTGCTTCGAGGCCGACGTACTGCTCAAGGACGTCGAGGACGCCCACAACGGCCCCACGGCCCGGAATCAGTAAGGTCAGCGCGCATGGATCTCGACACGTTCCGCAAGCTGGCCACCGACCGGCGCGTCATCCCCGTCACCCGCAAGCTCCTCGCCGACGGTGACACCCCGGTCGGGCTCTACCGCAAGCTCGCCGCCGAGCGCCCCGGCACCTTCCTGCTGGAGTCCGCGGAGAACGGCCGCTCGTGGTCCCGCTACTCGTTCGTGGGCGTCCGCTCCGCCGCCACCCTGACCACCCGCGACGGCCGGGCCCACTGGCTCGGCACCCCGCCCGTCGGCGTCCCCGCGGCCGGCGACCCGCTGGCCGCCCTGCGCGCCACCGTCGAGGCCCTGCACACCCCGCACCAGGAAGACCTGCCGCCCTTCACCGGCGGCATGGTCGGCTACCTCGGCTACGACATCGTGCGCCGCCTGGAGAAGATCGGCCCCGGCGAGCACGACGACCTGAAGCTGCCCGAGCTGACCATGCTCCTGACCAGCGACCTCGCGGTGATGGACCACTGGGAGGGCTCGGTCCTGCTGATCGCCAACGCGATCAACCACAACGACCTCGAAACCGGCGTCGACGAGGCACACGCGGACGCCGTGGCCCGGCTCGACGCCATGGAGGCCGACCTGGCCCGCCCGCTCGCCCAGCCCCCGGGCGTCCTGCCGCCCTCCGAACTGCCCGAGTACACCGCGCGGTGGGGCGGCCCCGAGTTCCGGGACGCCGTGGAGGACATCAAGGAGCGCATCCGCGCGGGCGAGGCCTTCCAGGTGGTGCCCTCCCAGCGCTTCGAGACGCCGTGCACCGCGAGCGCGCTGGACGTCTACCGGGTGCTGCGGGCCACGAACCCGTCGCCGTACATGTACCTGATCCGGTTCCCGCACGGGGACGGAGGGGCCTTCGACGTCGTCGGCTCCTCCCCGGAGGCCCTCGTCAAGGTCGAGGACGGGCAGGCCATGCTGCACCCCATCGCCGGCACCCGGCCCCGCGGCGCCACCCCGCAGGAGGACCAGGCCCTCGCCGACGAGCTGCTCGCCGACCCCAAGGAGCGCGCCGAGCACCTGATGCTCGTCGACCTCGGGCGCAACGACCTCGGACGGGTCTGCGAGCCCGGCTCGGTCGAGGTCGTCGACTTCATGTCGATCGAGCGGTACTCGCACGTCATGCACATCGTCTCCACGGTCACCGGCAAGGTCGCCCCCGGCCGCACCGCCTTCGACGTGCTCACCGCCTGCTTCCCGGCCGGCACCCTCTCCGGCGCGCCCAAGCCCCGCGCGATGCAGATCATCGACGAACTGGAGCCCGCCCGGCGCGGCCTGTACGGCGGCTGTGTCGGCTATCTCGACTTCGCCGGCGACTCCGACACCGCCATCGCCATCCGCACCGCCCTGCTGCGCGACGGCACCGCCTACGTCCAGGCCGGCGCGGGCATCGTCGCCGACTCCGACCCGGCCGCCGAGGACCAGGAGTGCCGCAACAAGGCGGCCGCCGTGCTGCGCGCCGTGCACACCGCCAACCGGCTCGGGGACCGGGCGTGAAACCCCCCGCGCCGACAATGGGGTGATTGTCACGCGAACCCCGGGTGACGAACCGCCCGGGGTTCGGGCGATAGTGGACTACGTGACTGCTGCCGTACCTCACCCCCGTACCGAAGCCGCGCGACCCGCCAGGAGCGGCCGCCGCAGCCTCGCCCTGGCCCTGCTGTCCGGCGCGCTGGGCGCGGCCGTCGTGCTGCTGGCCACCCGGCAGCGCTGGTCGCAGGGCACCGCGACGGTGGCCGGCGGCGACTTCCCCCTGACCGCCAGCGGCAGTGACGTCACCGGCGTCCCCGCCGCCCTGGCCATAGTGGGCCTGGCCGCGCTCGTCGCCGTCTTCGCCGTCCGCAGGGCCGGCCGCTTCCTGGTCGCCGGTCTGCTCGCGCTCTCCGGCGCCGGCACGATCGCCGCCGCCCTCGCCGGAGCCTCCGACAGCGCGGCGCTCGACGAGAAGGCCGCCCAGGTCTCCGGCGACACCTCCGCCACGGTCGGCGCCCTCAGCCACACCGCGTGGCCGTACGTCGCCACCGCGGGCGGTCTGCTGATCCTGCTGGCCGGCCTGCTCGCGCTGCGCTACGGCCGGCTCTGGCCCGCCATGTCCGGCCGCTACGAGCGCGCCGGGACCGTCCGGCCGCGCCGCGGCCGGCCCACCACCGACCCCGACCGCCCCGAGGACCTGTGGAAGGCCCTCGACCGCGGCGAGGACCCCACCGGCACCGAACCGGCCTAGCCGGACCCCGGGGCGGGAGAGACCTCCGGCCCCGGCCGCGGGTCCCGATGTGGTGAAACCGACGTGATCGGATGCCACCCCCGCCTCCCGCACGCGCACGCGTACGGGACAATGGACGACGAGCGTCAGGCTCACCCACGCATACGGCTACGAGGAGCAAGCAATGGCGGACAGCAGCCACGGTCACGGTCACACCCCGGCCGCCTGGACGGGTGTCATCATCGCCTTCATCGGTTTCTGCGTCGCGGGCGCCTTCATGGTGATGGACAACCCCCTCGGTTTCTGGGGCGGCATGGTGATCGTGGTCCTCGCCGGTGTCGTCGGCGTCGGCATGCGCGCCATGGGCCTCGGCGCCCCGAAGGCGGAGCCGCTGGCCATGGTCAAGGCCCCCGCGGTGACGGCGCCCGTCACCCGCGAGCCGGTGCCCGCGGAGGGCTGAGCGCCCCGAACGCCGCGCCCGCGCGGCCGCGTGACGACGCTCGCGGCACAGCCGCACACCGAAGGGGCGGCCCGGCACCGGGCCGCCCCTTCGCGCGCCCGCACGCCCCGACCGGGGCACAATGCGAGACGTGAACGCCGACAGCGGGTCCACGGCCCGCACCACGCCCCTGCTCCGGCCGGCCGTGCCCGCGGGAGTGCTCACGGCCGTCGTCGGGGCCTTCGCCTACGTCGGGACCGTCGACCCCAACGAACCGGGCCACTACCCGGTCTGCCCGCTGCTGCGCCTCACCGGCCTGTACTGCCCCGGCTGCGGGGGACTGCGCAGCGCGCACGCCTTCGTGCACGGTGACCTGCCGGCCGCCCTGCACGCGAACGCGCCGGCCGTCGCCGCCTACCTCGGCTTCGCCGTACTGTGGACCGTCTGGGTGGTCCGCGCGGCGCGCGGCAGGCCGCTGCGGATCGACCTCGGCCCGGCGCACCTGTGGGCCGTGGGGACGTTGTTGCTGGTCTTCACGGTTGTCCGGAACCTGCCCATCGGTGGCTGGCTCCATCCTTGATCGGCTGCGGAATGTCCAGGTATTGGGACCGCCGTCAACCGGATGCGAGGCCTACGCCTTCCTCCGGATACCATCACAGTGACCATTGCTTTGCCCCTGGTCGCAGGAACTGTCAACCGTCTGGAAGGGGGCCGCTCGCGTGAGTGTGCTCGACGAGATCATCGACGGAGTCCGTGCCGACCTCGCGGAGCGGCAGGCGCGCGTCAGCCTCGACGAGCTCAAGGAGCGCGCGGCGAAGGCGCGGGCGGCCAAGGACGGGGTGGCCGCGCTGCGCGGCGAAGGCGTCAAGGTGATCTGCGAGGTCAAGCGCTCCAGCCCGTCCAAGGGCGCGCTGGCCGCGATCGCCGACCCGGCCGGACTCGCCGCGGACTACGAGGCCGGCGGCGCCGCCGTCATCTCGGTCCTCACCGAGCAGCGACGCTTCGGCGGCTCGCTCGCCGACCTGGAGGCGGTCCGCGCCCGCGTGGACATCCCGGTCCTGCGCAAGGACTTCATCGTCACGTCGTACCAGCTGTGGGAGGCCCGCGCGTACGGCGCCGACCTCGCCCTGCTGATCGTCGCCGCCCTCGACCAGTCGGCCCTGGAGTCGCTGATCGAGCGCGCCGAGTCCATCGGCCTGACCCCGCTCGTCGAGGTGCACGACGAGGACGAGGTCGAGCGCGCGGTGGACGCGGGCGCCAAGATCATCGGCGTCAACGCCCGCAACCTCAAGACCCTGGAGGTCGACCGCTCGACGTTCGAGCGCGTCGCCCCGGAGATCCCCGACAACATCGTCAGGATCGCCGAGTCCGGCATCCGCGGCCCGCACGACCTCATCGCCTACGCCAACGCCGGCGCGGACGCCGTCCTGGTCGGCGAGTCCCTGGTCACGGGCAAGGACCCCAAGAGCGCCGTCGCCGACCTCGTGGCCGCCGGGGAGCACCCCGCGCTGCGACACGGCCGGAGCTGATCACCCGGTAGGCTGACGCCGATGACCCTCACCGTGACGACCGTGGACCGGTACGCCCGCCTCGCGCGCGGCTGCCGCCCCCGAGGCTGCCGTGCCCCGGCCCGCCGTGTGCACGGCCGCCGTGTGCGCTACGTCATCGGTGACGAGCCGGGCCAGGTCAACGGCCGCCGATGGCGAGCCTTCAGGGGCGCGGGGAACTGCGCGATCAGTCACAGCGGGTCCGCAGCCGGCTGAACATCCCCGCCCCCACGGCGAACAGTGTCTTTCCACCACACTCACCGTGAGGCTCAAGCATGCCCAGCACCTATTTCATCCCTGACCCGGAAGGTCAGGTACCGAGCCCCGAAGGCTACTTCGGCGCCTTCGGCGGCAAGTTCATCCCGGAGGCCCTCGTCGCCGCGGTCGACGAGGTCGCCGTGGAGTTCGACAAGGCCAAGAACGACCCCGAGTTCGCCCGGGAGCTCGACGACCTGCTGGTGAACTACACAGGCCGGCCCAGCGCCCTCACCGAGGTGCCCCGCTTCGCCGAACACGCCGGCGGCGCCCGCGTGTTCCTCAAGCGCGAGGACCTCAACCACACCGGCTCGCACAAGATCAACAACGTGCTCGGCCAGGCCCTGCTCACCCGGCGCATGGGCAAGACCCGGGTCATCGCCGAGACCGGAGCCGGTCAGCACGGCGTGGCCACCGCGACCGCCTGCGCCCTGTTCGGCCTCGACTGCACCATCTACATGGGCGAGATCGACACCCAGCGCCAGGCCCTCAACGTGGCCCGCATGCGTATGCTCGGCGCCGAGGTCGTCTCCGTGAAGTCCGGCAGCCGCACCCTCAAGGACGCCATCAACGAGGCGTTCCGCGACTGGGTCGCCAACGTCGACCACACGCACTACCTCTTCGGCACGGTCGCCGGACCCCACCCCTTCCCGGCCATGGTCCGCGACTTCCACCGCGTCATCGGCGTGGAGGCCCGCCGCCAGCTCCTGGAGCGCGCCGGACGCCTGCCCGACGCGGCGGTCGCCTGCGTCGGCGGCGGCTCCAACGCCATCGGCCTGTTCCACGCGTTCATCCCCGACGCCTCCGTCCGTCTGATCGGCTGCGAACCGGCCGGACACGGCGTCGACACCGGCGAGCACGCGGCGACCCTGACCGCGGGCGAGCCCGGCATCCTGCACGGCTCGCGGTCCTACGTCCTCCAGGACGACGAGGGCCAGATCACCGAGCCGTACTCGATCTCGGCCGGCCTGGACTACCCCGGCATCGGCCCGGAGCACTCCTACCTCAAGGACAGCGGCCGCGCCGAGTACCGCGCGGTCACCGACGACGCGGCCATGCAGGCACTGCGTCTGCTGTCGCGCTCCGAGGGCATCATCCCGGCCATCGAGAGCGCCCACGCGCTGGCCGGCGCCCTGGAGGTCGGCAAGGAGCTCGGCCCGGACGGGCTGATCGTGATCAACCTGTCCGGCCGCGGCGACAAGGACATGGACACGGCCGCGCGCTACTTCGGCCTGTACGACACCGACGCCGAGGTCGCGGCCGACGCCGCCGACACCGCCGAGATCGAGGGGGACGCCAAGTGAGCGGGAACATTCAGCTGCTGACCGACACCCTCGCGGGTGCCCGGGCCGAGGGCCGCGCCGCCCTCATCGCCTACCTCCCGGCCGGGTTCCCGACCGTGGACGGCGGCATCGACGCGGTCAAGGCCGCCCTGGACGGCGGCGCCGACGTCGTCGAGGTGGGCCTGCCGCACAGCGACCCGGTCCTGGACGGCCCGGTCATCCAGACCGCCGACGACATCGCCCTGCGCGGCGGTGTGCGGATCGCGGACGTCATGCGCACGGTCAAGGAGGCCCACGCGGCCACCGGCAAGCCGATCCTTGTCATGACGTACTGGAACCCCATCGACCGCTACGGCGTCGAGCGCTTCACGGCCGAGCTCGCCGAGGCGGGCGGCGCCGGGTGCATCCTGCCCGACCTGCCCGTGCAGGAGTCGGCGCTGTGGCGGGAGCACGCCGAGAAGCACGGGCTCGCGACGGTCTTCGTCGTCGCGCCCAGCAGCAGGGACGAGCGGCTGCGCGAGATCACCGCGGCGGGCAGCGGCTTCGTCTACGCCGCCTCGCTGATGGGTGTCACCGGCACCCGCGAATCCGTCGGCGCGCAGGCCCAGAACCTGGTGGAGCGCACCCGCGCCACCACCGATCTGCCCGTCTGCGTCGGACTCGGTGTCTCCAGCGCGGCCCAGGCCGCCGAGGTCGGCGGATTCGCCGACGGGGTGATCGTCGGCTCGGCCTTCGTCAAGCGGATGCTGGACGCGCCGGACCACGCGGCCGGGATCGAGGCGGTCCGCGCGCTCGCGGGCGACCTCGCGAAGGGCGTGCGCGGACAGGCGTGACGACGGCCCCGGCCAGGGGCCCCGTCTCCGCACATTTCATATAGATCACTCGAACGGGTGGACCTGGGACCGGGGAGGCGCGCTGCGCCTCCCCGGTTCGTTTCCGGGGTGTGAGCGAGAAGAATCGTGACGGAAAGCGCACGGCCCGGGAGCGGCTGGCGGTCGAGCGGGACAGGCAGAGGGCCGCCGAGAAGCGACGGCGCGCGCTGATCGTGGGCGCCGGCGTCGTCTGCGTGCTGGGTCTCGCGGCGGTGATCGGCGTGATCGCGGCGAACGCGGGCAAGGACGACGGCAGCGACAGCGTCGGCCCGGTCGTCGCGCCCTCGGGAGCCCAGGGCAAGGACGGCCTCGCCCTCCCGGTCGGCGAGGAGGGCGCCAATTCGACGCTCACCGTCTGGGAGGACTTCCGCTGCCCGGCCTGCAAGGGCTTCGAGACGGCGTACCGGCCCACGATCCACGAGCTGACCGAGGCCGGGAAGCTGAAGGTGGAGTACCACCTCGCCACCATCATCGACGGCAACATGGGCGGCACGGGCTCCCGCAAGGCGGCCAATGCCGCGGCCTGCGCCCAGGACGCCGGGAAGTTCACGCCGTACCACGACGTGCTCTACGACAACCAGCCGCCCGAGACCGACGACGCCTTCGCCGACGAGGACAAGCTGATCGAGCTGGCCGCCAAGGTCGACGGCCTGGACACGCCCGCCTTCCGTACCTGTGTGCGGGAGGGCCGGCACAACAGCTGGGTCGAGAAGTCCAACGAGGCCTTCCAGAAGGGCGGCTTCTCCGGCACCCCGACCGTGCTGCTGGACGGCCAGAACATCTACCAGGACCAGACGATGACCCCGGACAAGCTGAAGCAGATGGTGGAGGCCGCGCAGGGATGAGCGGACGCGTGGCCCCGTTATGGAGCCGTAGCCGGGGCGCCCGTCGTCGGGCGCGTCCGGCAGGGTAGCGTCGACCTTGCCATGGAACTTGCCTACATTCCCAGCCCGTCGCGCGGGGTGCTGCACCTCGGTCCCGTCCCGCTGCGCGGCTACGCGTTCTGCATCATCATCGGCGTCTTCGTGGCCGTCTGGCTCGGCAACAAGCGCTGGATCGCCCGCGGCGGGCGGGCCGGCACGGTCGCCGACATCGCCGTCTGGGCGGTGCCGTTCGGCCTCGTCGGAGGCCGGCTCTACCACGTGATCACGGACTACGAGCTGTACTTCAGCGAGGGCCGTGACTGGGTGGACGCCTTCAAGATCTGGGAGGGCGGCCTCGGCATCTGGGGGGCCATCGCGCTGGGCGCGGTGGGCGCCTGGATCGGCTGCCGCCGCCGCGGCATCCCGCTGCCCGCCTACGCCGACGCCGTGGCGCCCGGTATCGCGTTCGCGCAGGCCATCGGCCGCTGGGGCAACTGGTTCAACCAGGAGCTGTACGGGCGGGAGACCGATCTGCCCTGGGCCCTGCACATCACGTCCTCCACGGACGGGCGGGTGCCGGGCTACTACCACCCGACCTTCCTGTACGAGTCGCTGTGGTGCATCGGTGTCGCCCTGCTGGTGATCTGGGCCGACCGGCGCTTCAAGCTGGGTCATGGCCGGGCGTTCGCGCTCTATGTCGCGGCGTACTGCGCGGGCCGCTTCTGGATCGAGTACATGCGCGTCGACGACGCCCACCACATCCTCGGTCTGCGGCTGAACAACTGGACCGCGCTGGTGGTCTTCGTGCTCGCCGTGATCTACATCGTGGTGTCGGCGAAGAAGCGGCCGGGCCGTGAGCCGGTGGTCGAGCCCGGGGCGCAGCCGTCGCCCGAGGACGACGCGGCGGAGGCCGAGAGCGACGCCGTCGCGTCCGAGGGCGACGAGCCCGCGGACGAGGCCGGCGCGAAGGACGGAGCCGCGTCCGGGACCGAGGCGGAGCCGGACCCGGCGCCGGAGTCGGAGTCCGCGAAGTCCGAGGCCGAGGAAGTGGAGTCCGAGTCCGCGAAGAAGGGCTGAGGACACCGACGTCGCGAAGGGCGCCCGGGATCTCCGGGCGCCCTTCGGCGTACCGGGGGCGTCGCGCGGCGGGCGGGAGCTCGTCGGACAGACCCCAGGCGTCAGCGGCCTCGGGCCAGCGACAGGGTGCGCCGGGCCGCCGCCACCACCGCCGTGTCGACGAAGGTGCCGTCCGGCAGGGCCAGGGCGCCCTCGTGCTCCGTACCCGCCTTGACGACGCGCTCGGCCTCCTCGATCTCTTGGGCCGTCGGGAGATAGGCGCGTTCGATCACCGGAAGCTGGCGCGGATGCACGGCGGCACGGCCGAGGAAGCCCAGGGCGCGGCCGTGGGCGCAGCCGGCGGCGAGGCCGTCGAGGTCGCGGATGTCGGGGTGGACCGACTGGGGCGGGGCCGGCAGGCCCGCGGCGCGCGCGGCGACGACGACCCGGGAGCGGGACCAGTCCAGCCCGCTGTCCTCGCGAAGGCCCAGGTCGGCCCGGAGATCGGCCTCGCCCAGGGCGATGCCCCGCAGCGCCGGATGCGCGGTGGCGATGGTGTGGGCCCGCTCCACGCCCAGGGCGGACTCCAGCAGGGCGTACAGGGCGGGTGCGCCGCCCGCCGCCGGGGCCGTGTGCTCGGCGACCCGGGTGATCTGCCCGGGGGAGGTGACCTTGGGCAGGCGGAGGCCGGACAGGCCCGGCAGGGCGGCCAGCGCGCCGAGGTCGGTGTCGGCGTGCGGGCCGTCCAGGGCGTTGACCCGGACGTGCACCGGCACCGGGTGCGGCTCGGTGAGCAGCTCGGCGGTGGCCTCGCGGGCGTAGGCCTTGCGGTCGGGGGCGACCGCGTCCTCCAGGTCGACCACGACCACGTCGGCCCCCGAGACCAGTGCCTTGGCCACCACCTCGGGTCGGTCCCCGGGGGCGTACAGCCAGGTCAGCGGGGTCACAGGGCGCCCTCCTCGCGCAAGGCGGCGAGTTCCCCGGCGGTGAGGCCGAGTTCGGTGAGGACGGTGTCGGTGTCCGCGCCGTGCGGGCGGCCGGCCCAGCGGATCGCGCCGGGGGTCGCGGAGAGCCGGAAGAGGACGTTCTGCATGCGCAGGGGGCCCAGTTCGGGGTCCTCGACGGTGGTGAGGGTGTCGAGGGCCGCGTACTGGGGGTCGGTCATCACATCACGGACGTCCTGGACCGGGGCGATGGCGGCGTCGGCCTTCTCGAAGGCCAGGAGGACCTCGGTGCGAGTGCGCTCGGAGATCCAGGCGCCGACGGCGCCGTCCAGGACGTCGGAGTGGCGGGCCCGGTCGGCGCCGGTGGCGAACCACGGTTCGTCGATCAGCTCGGGGCGGCCGACCAGGCGCATCACGCGCTCGGCCACCGACTGGGCGGAGGTGGAGACGGCGACCCAGGTGCCGTCGGCGGTGCGGTAGGTGTTGCGGGGGGCGTTGTTCTGGGAGCGGTTGCCGGTGCGGGGCTGGACATGGCCGAGCTGGTCGTACCAGAGCGGCTGCGGGCCGAGGACCGTCAGGATCGGCTCGATGATCGCCATGTCGACGACCTGGCCCTCGCCGGTGCGCTCGCGGGCGGCGAGGGCCGTCATGACCGCGTACGCCGTGGCCAGACCGGCGATCGAGTCGGCCAGGCCGAACGGCGGCAGGGTCGGGGGCGCGTCGGGCTCGCCGGTGATGGCGGCGAAGCCGCTCATCGCCTCGGCGAGCGTGCCGAAGCCGGGGCGGTGCGCGGACGGGCCGAACTGGCCGAAGCCGGTGACCCGGGCGAGGACCAGGCGCGGGTTGACGGCGGACAGCTCCGGCCAGCCGAGGTCCCACTTCTCCAGGGTGCCCGGACGGAAGTTCTCGACGACGACGTCGGCGGTCGCGGCCAGGCGCAGCAGGGTGGCCCGGCCGCCGGGCCTGGACAGGTCCAGGGTGATCGTGCGCTTATTGCGGCCCAGCAGTTTCCACCACAGGCCCACGCCGTCCTTGTCCGGGCCGTGCCCGCGGGACGGGTCCGGCCGCCTCGGGTGCTCGACCTTGACGACCTCCGCGCCGAAGTCGCCGAGCATGGTGGCGGCCAGGGGCCCGGCGAACAGGGTGGCGATGTCCAGCACGCGCAGACCGGACAGGGGCGCACGGGCCGAGCCGGAGCCGGGGCCCGAGCCGGACGGGGACGCGGTCGCGGGCGCGGTCATGCGGTGAACTGCGCGTCGATCTCGGAGCGGTACGGCATCGACGTCGACGCCCCCTCCCGCTGCACCGACATCGCCGCCGCCTCGGCCGCCCAGCGCAGCGCCTGCGGCATCGGGCGGCCCTCGCCGAGCGCCACGGCGAGCGTGCCCACGAAGGTGTCGCCCGCGGCGGTCGAGTCCACGGCGGTGACCTGCGGCGCGGGCACGGTCACCGGCTCGGCGTCCCGGGCCGCGTACAGGCAGCCCGCCGAGCCGAGGGTGACGACCACCTCCGGGACCTCCTCCAGCAGCGCGACGGCGGCCGAGCGGGGGTCGGTGCGGCCGGTGAGGGTGGCCGCCTCGTGCTCGTTGGGCACCAGCAGGTCGACGGCGTTGAGGAGTTCGATCGGGAGCGGCTGGGCCGGGGCCGGGGTGAGGATCGTACGGATGCCGTGGGCGCGGGCCGCCTGCGCTCCCGCGAGGACGGCGGGCAGCGGGATCTCCAGCTGGAGCAGCAGCGCGTCGGCGGTGGCGATCAGGCCCTCGTCGCCGGGGACGAGGTGGTCGACGGTGCCGTTGGCGCCGGGGATCACGACGATGGCGTTGGCGCCCTCGTCGTCCACCACGATGTGCGCGGTGCCGGAGGGGCCCTCGACCGTGCGCAGATGGTCGGTGTCGACGCCGGAGTGCTCCAGGGTGGAACGCAGCCGCGCGCCGAAGGAGTCGGTGCCGACCGCGCCGATCATCGAGACGGTCGCGCCCGCGTGAGCGGCGGCGACGGCCTGGTTGGCGCCCTTGCCGCCGGGGACCGTGCGGAACTCCCGGCCGGTCACGGTCTCCCCGAGCCGTGGGGCCTTCGTGACGTACGCGACGAGGTCCATGTTCGTGCTGCCGAGGACGGCGATGTGCGTCATGGGCGGGACGCCTCCAGGTGCGTGAGGTGGGCGAGGGTGTCGAAGCCGGTTCCGTCGAAGTCTGCGACGGAGGTCGACAGCCGGTTCTTCAGGGGGGCCGTCCAGCGCTCGGGCAGGGCGGCGGGGGAGCGGGCGAGCAGGCCCGCGATGCTGCCGGTGGTCGCGCCGTTGGAGTCGGTGTCCCAGCCGCCGGAGACCGCGCGGGTGACGCTCGCGGTGAAGTCGCCGTCCGCGTGGGTGAGGGCGGCGGCGATCAGGGCGGTGTTGGGGACGGCGTGGACCCAGTGGTACGTCGGGCCGTGGGTGGCGTGCAGGGTGTCGACGACCGTGTCGAAGTCCGGTGTCCGCCGGGCGAGTTCGACGGCCTGCGTGACCGCCTTCGCGAGGCGGGAGCGGGGCGGGACGACGGTGAGGCCGGTGCGCAGACAGGCGTGCACGTCGTGGCTGCCCGTCGCCGCCGCGGCGATGGCCGCCGCCGTGAACATGGCCGCGTAGACGCCGTTGGCGGTGTGGGTCAGGGTCGCGTCCCGGTGGGCCTGCTCGGCCGCGGCCGCCGGGTCGCCTGGGTTGGTCCAGCCGTGGACGTCCGCCCGGATCAGGGCGCCGATCCATTCGCGGAACGGGTTGCGGTGGCGTGCCGTGTGCGGTGGCTCGACGCCGGTGAGGAGGTTGCGGTAGGCGACGCGTTCGGCGGTGAAGGTGCGGCCCGCCGGGAGTTCGTCCAGCCACAGGCGGGCCACGTCGGCGGTGGTGAAGTCCCGGCCGTGGCGTCGCAGCAGCAGGAGGTTGAGCAGGGGGTAGTTGAGGTCGTCGTCCTCGGGCATGCCGTCGATGTTCTCGGCGAGCGAGGTGGCGGCCGAGCGTCGGTTCCAGGGGTGTTCGGCGAGGAGGGCCTCGGGGACTCCTCGGGCGGTGAAATAGGTGTCGAGGGGCCAGTTCCCGGTGGACCGGGCCAGGGCGCGGACGGCGTGGAGGGGGAGCTTCTCCACGGGTTTGCCCAGGAGGCAGCCGACGGCCCGGCCGAGCCAGGCGGCTTCGAGGGCGGCCCGGGTGGGGCGCTCGCGGGAGTCCGGCGCGGCGGTGGGCCAGTCGGGGCACAGTGCCCTGACGGCCGCCAGAAGGGTCGGTTCGCAGGCCGCCAACGTGCTGGGCAGGTCCGCCAGTTCGTCCAGCAGGTCCTCGGCCAGGGTGCGCAGATAGCGGGACACCGGCTGCGGGGACGCGCCCGCCCTCGCGGGGGCCTCGCCGCCGCCCGCCGCCCGCCAGCGTGCCGCGACGGCCTTGGGCTCGCGGCCGTCCTGGGCCGCCTGGGCGAGTTCGTGACCGATCAGGTCCTCGGGCTGCACCCAGGTCAGTCGGAGCATGCGGTGCCTCCGAGTGAGCCGAAGGCGCGTTCGTGGGCGCGGCGGCGGTGGACGTCCCGCTCGAAGATCTCCCGGGTGACGGCCGTCAGGGTGGCCGCCGGGGCCCACAGGTCCAGACGGCTCGCCTCCGCCACCGTCTTGGACCAGTCGTCGGGGACCGGCGAGCCCAGGGCGCCCGCGAGCGCGCCCGCCATCGTCGCGATGGAGTCGCAGTCGCGGCCGTAGTTGACCGAGCCGAGAACCGCGTGCCGGAAGTCGCCCCGTGCCACCAGCAACATGCCCAGCGCCACCGGGAGTTCCTCGATCGCGTGCAGCCGGGACGGGCGGCGGGCGCCGAGGGAGGGGCTGCGGTAGTCGGGCCCGACCGTGTCGTACGGGGCGACCGCCTCGCGCAGCGGGGTCAGGGCCGACTCGAAGTCCGGGTGGCGGACCGCCGTTTCGCAGACCTTCTCGATCGCCTCCCGTGTGCCGTCCTTCGCCAGCGACAGACAGGTCTCCACGACCGACTCCGGGCTCGCGCCGGGTGCGCTGGCCGCCGCCACCGCCGCCGCGAACACGCCCGCCGCCTCACGGCCGTACGAGGACTGGTGCGCGCCGGCGATGTCCAGGGCCTCGGCGTAGGCGGCCCGCGGGTTCGCCGCGTTGACCAGTCCCACCGGGGCCGCGTACATCGCCGCGCCGCAGTTGACGATGTTGCCCACACCTGCTTCGCGGGGGTCGGCATGGCCGTAGTGCAGCCTGGTGACCAGCCACTTCTCGGCGAGGAAGATCCGGTGCAGGGGGAGGGCCTCGGCCTCCAGTTCCGGGATCCAGCGGGGGGTGGTGATCAGGTCCGGGACCAGGTGGTCGGCGATCGCGTAGGCGTCCAGATGGTCACGGACGCGGGCGTAGACGCGGATCAGCGCGTGGGTCATCAAGGTGTCGTCGGTGACGTGGCCGTCGCCCTTGTGGTACGGCGCGAGGGGGCGGGCCGTGCGCCAGGCGTCGCCGTGCCAGGGTCCGACGACGCCGTGGACGCGGCCGCCGTGGCGCTCGGTGATCTGGTCGGGGGTGTAGCCCTCGACGGGCCCGCCCAGGGCGTCGCCGACGGCCGCGCCGACCAGGGCGCCGGTGATGCGTTCGTCCAGGGTGTGCGCTCGGCCTGCTTCTTCTCCTTTGGGCGTCATGCCCCGAATCATCCTCCTGGTGGGGCCGGTTGTGCGGCTTCCAGGAGTCCGGCGAGTTCCACCAGGTCGGTGCCGGTGAGGCGGGGGAGGACGCAGCCGGAGAGGGTGCGGCAGGCGTCCCGCCAGGGCGCGGGGATCGCCGCGCCGCCGCCGAGCGCGCCGGTGAGGGCGCCCGCCAGGGCCGGGGCGGAGTCCGCGACGCGGGAGAGACAGGCCGCGGCGGGGACGGCCTCGGCGATACGGCCGCGCGCGGCCACGGCCAGGGCCAGGGCGACGGGGACGGTCTCGGCCGCGGCGATGCCGTAGCTGTAGACGTGGTCGACGATCTGGTGTTCCAGCAGGGGGATCAGGGTGAAGGCGCTGTCCGCGTCGTGGGCCAGCCGCAGGGCGTGCCGGGCGTTGCGGGCGATCTCGGTGCCCTCGGGGAGCTGGGCCAGGGCGGCGGTCGCGCACCGCGTGACGGGGGCTCCCGTCAGGGCGAGGGACAGCGCCGCCGCCATCGCCCGCGCGCCGTGCACGCCGTCCCCGTCCTGGGTGTAGCGGGCGTCGAACTCGGCGAGGGCCGCGGCGCGTTCCGGGTCTCCGGGGTGGGCGACCGCGAGGACGCAGGCGCGGACGCAGGCGGCGTCGTCGAAGTAGTGCGGGTTGTCGTGGCCGGTGGCGGGCGGGCGCAGGCCCGCGGCGAGGTTGCCCAGGCCCGCGCGGACGGAGATACGGGCCCGCAGGGGGAGTACGGCGGACTCGACCTCCGGGGCGCGGTCCGCCGCGGCGGCGATCTCGCCGGCGACCGCGTTCCAGGTGAGGTCGATGGCCGCTCTGGCACGGCGTTCGCGGCTGAGGTCACCGAGTGCGGTGTCGTCGCCCGCGCGCAGTACGGCCTCGGCCGCGAAGGCGGCCCACTCGGCGTCGTCGGACGGGCCCAGGCGCAGGGGTTCGGGGGGCTGGTTGAGGGCGATGGGGACGGGGAGGGTGGTGGTGGCGTTCTGCTCAGCGAAGGTGTCCAGCTCGCGGGTGAGGCGGCGGGTCCAGTCGGGCATTCTCGCGGCTCTGTGCCGGGCGGCGGGCCAGCCGGCGGCGTCGCCCGCGGCCAGGCCGAGGAGCAGGCCCTCGATCCTGCGGGCCCCGGCTTCTCTCTCGCCCCGGTGCGCGGTGTACTCGGCGGTGGCGGCGTTCCTCCCGCGGGGCTCGGCTTCGCCTTCGGCCCGGAGTGTGCCGCCCGCACCGCCCGTGCGGGTCTCTTCGTCGGGTGCGGGTGGCCCCTGTGGGATGTACTCGCCGTCGGCGGCCGCGGAACCGTTCCGCCGGGGCCTCATCGGGGCAGGCCCGTCTCGGCGGGGGACGGGGTCAGGAGGTCCGCGACCTCCAGGACGTGGTGGCCGGCCATCGACGGGAGGCAGCTGCCGCGGGCGGGGCCGATGGCGGCCGCCCAGTCCTGGGGGATCGCGCCGGCGCCCTTCGTGGCGCCGGCCAGCGCGCCGGCCACCGCTGCCGTGGTGTCGGCGTCCCGGCCCATGTTGACCGCGGTCAGCACCGACTCGCGGAAGTCGCCGTCCGCCGCCGCGTAGGCGCCGAAGGCGAGGGCGACCGCCTCGGGGGCCAGGTCGGTCCAGGGATAGCCGCCGATCACCACCGCCGAGCGGACCGCCCGTTCGCCGCGGTGGGCCACGGCCACCGCCCGGCGCAGGGAGCGGGCGGTCCAGGAGTCGTCCGGGATCACCGCCAGAGCCGAGGCCGCCACCGCCATCGTCGGGGCGCCGGCCATCGCCGCGGCGACGCCCGCCGCCACCGCCTGGCCACCGTAGATGCCCTCGCCGTCGTGGCTGACCGAGCCGTCGATCGCGACCAGCCGGGCCGCCTCGGCCGGGCGGCCCGCCGCGAAGACGCCGAAGGGGGCCGCGCGCATCGCCAGGCCGTCGCTCCAGGCGTGGCGGTGCTGGGCGGAGATGGGGGCCACGAGGCCGCGGCGGAGGTTCTCCAGGGTGCCGCGTTCGCTGAAGCCGGCGCCGCGGAAGGGGCCCTCGTCGCGATCGGCGATCCACTCGTGCCAGGCCGCCTCGACATGGGCCGGGGTCAGCGCCGAGCCGTGCCGGGCCAGCAGCAGCCCGGAGAAGATCGCGTACTCGGTGTCGTCCGTCCCGGCCGGGTCGTCGCTGACGTAGCCGGTGATGCGGCCCCACCGGGCGCGGATCTGCGAGGGCTTGAGGTTCTCGGCCGGGGCCCCGAGGGCGTCGCCGACGGCCAGGCCGAGGAGGGTGCCACGGGCCCGCTCGCGGAGGGCGGAGGCGTCCCCGGGCGCCGGGACCGAGGGGATGCAGGCGGTGGATGCCATACGCGGCCTCTGTTCCGAAGGGGGTCCGCACACGGCGCGGACCCTTTGCCGATGTGTCCCACCATCAGCGGTTGACCTGAGCCTCGACAGCTCCACTGTCACCCGGTCGACATATGTGAGAGTGCCTGCTCGGATGAGCCTTCTACCGTAAAACCCCAGGTAAGCCCAGCCTTTCCTTGCTGGCGGGAGGGGGTGGGGAGGCGTACTGTCGGCGTTGTCGAAAAGTAGAACTCGTCCAAAGTTAGCTTTGGCTAAGCTCATTGGGGGACCCCGGATGGCCATCATCGAGACCGAGGCGACGCTGCACGAGGCGCACCGCGACAACCACACGCACCGCGATGTGAACGGCGGCTGGCTGCGGCCGGCCGTGTTCGGCGCGATGGACGGTCTGGTCTCCAACCTCGCCCTCATGACCGGCGTGGCCGGCGGGGCGGTCGGTCAGCAGACCGTCGTGCTGACCGGGCTCGCGGGTCTGGCCGCCGGTGCCTTCTCCATGGCCGCGGGCGAGTACACCTCCGTCGCCTCCCAGCGGGAGCTGGTCGAGGCCGAACTGGACGTCGAGCGGCGCGAGCTGCGCAGACACCCCAAGGACGAGGAGGCCGAGCTCGCCGCCCTGTATGCGTCCCGCGGTGTGGAGCCGGAGCTGGCCCGGCAGGTGGCCATGCAGCTCTCCCGCGACCCCGAGCAGGCACTGGAGATACACGCCCGCGAGGAACTGGGCATCGACCCCACCGACCTGCCCTCCCCGCTGGTCGCGGCCGTGTCCTCGTTCGGGTCGTTCGCGCTGGGCGCCCTGCTGCCCGTGCTGCCCTATCTGCTCGGCGCGACGGCGCTGTGGCCCGCCGTACTGCTGGCGCTGCTGGGCCTGTTCGGGTGCGGTGCGGTGGTCGCCAAGGTGACCGCGCGCAGCTGGTGGTTCAGCGGACTGCGGCAGCTCGCGCTCGGCGGTGCGGCGGCCGGTGTGACATACGTCCTGGGCAGCCTGTTCGGAATCGCCGTAGGATAACTCGGCTGGAACTTATGCGTTGGGCCGCATAAGTACCGCATTACCCGCTGGTTTCGGGAGCGTGACCACGGGGCATGAGCCGTAAGCGCTGTGGGCAATGAAGCCCGCGGCGCACTCGCGGGACGGGCGACGAGGCCCCACCCGCCCCTTGGACCTCAAGACATCGATCTGTCTGTGCGGTCCCCACATACCTTTCACCGCCGAGCGCGGTAGCTGCGCCGATACCTGCGGCGTCCACATGCTGGAACGGATTATCCCGGTTCCCGAGAACCGATCCATCATGTAACCTGCACGAAATTTTGCACTTACGCAGAGGGCCAACGTCGTCCCTCGGCACCAGCACATGCCAGATGACGACGACGGGAGAGCCGATGCGTACGCCGCGCCAGCCGTCCCAGCACTCCGCGAATGGCCAGAACTGGTCCTTCATGGATGCTCGCCCTGCTGCGCAGGGTATGTACGACCCCCGCAACGAGCACGACGCGTGCGGCGTCGGTTTCGTGGCCACCCTCACCGGCGAGGCGAGCCACACGCTGGTCGAACAGGCGCTCACCGTCCTGCGCAACCTCGAACACCGCGGCGCCACGGGATCCGAGCCCGACTCGGGCGACGGTGCGGGCATCCTGTCCCAGGTCCCGGACGCGTTCTTCCGTGAGGTCGCCGGATTCGAGCTGCCCGAGGCCGGCGGCTACGCGGTCGGTATCGCCTTCCTGCCCGAGGAGGGCACCGAGGACGCCGTCTCGCGCATCGAGACGATCGCCGGCGAGGAGGGCCTGACGGTCCTCGGCTGGCGCGAGGTCCCGGTCGCCCCCGAACTCCTCGGCGCCACCGCCCGTTCCACGATGCCGGCCTTCCGCCAGATCTTCGTGAGCGACGGCTCCAGCACGGACATCGCGCTCGACCGCAAGGCCTTCGTGCTGCGCAAGCGCGCCGAGCGCGAGGCCGGCGTCTACTTCCCGTCGCTGTCCGCCCGGACCGTCGTCTACAAGGGCATGCTGACCACCGGCCAGCTGGAGCCCTTCTTCCCGGACCTGTCCGACCGCCGCTTCGCCTCCGCGATCGCGCTCGTGCACTCCCGGTTCTCCACGAACACCTTCCCGGCGTGGCCGCTCGCGCACCCGTACCGGTTCGTCGCGCACAACGGTGAGATCAACACCGTCAAGGGCAACCGCAACTGGATGCGCGCCCGCGAGTCGCAGCTCGTCTCGGACCTCTTCGGCACCGAGAAGCTCGACCGCGTCTTCCCGGTCTGTACCCCGGACGCCTCCGACTCCGCCTCCTTCGACGAGGTCCTGGAGCTGCTGCACCTCGGCGGCCGTTCGCTGCCGCACTCCGTGCTGATGATGATCCCGGAGGCGTGGGAGAACCACGACTCCATGGAACCGGCCCGGCGCGCCTTCTACCAGTTCCACTCCACGCTGATGGAGCCCTGGGACGGCCCGGCCTGTGTCACCTTCACCGACGGCACCCAGGTCGGCGCCGTGCTCGACCGCAACGGTCTTCGCCCCGGCCGCTACTGGGTCACCGACGAGGGCCTCGTCGTCCTCGGCTCCGAGGTCGGCGTCCTCGACATCGACCCGTCCAGGGTCGTCCGCAAGGGCCGCCTCCAGCCCGGCAAGATGTTCCTCGTCGACACCGCCGAGCACCGCATCATCGAGGACGACGAGATCAAGGCCCAGCTCGCGTCGGAGCAGCCGTACGCCGAGTGGCTGGAGAGCGGCGAGATCGAGCTGGGCGACCTGCCCGAGCGCGAGCACATCGTCCACACCCACGCCTCGGTCACCCGCCGCCAGCAGACCTTCGGATACACCGAGGAGGAGCTGCGCATCCTCCTCGCGCCGATGGCCCGCACCGCCGCCGAGCCGATCGGCTCCATGGGCACCGACTCGCCGATCGCGGCCCTGTCCGAGCGCCCGCGCCTGCTCTTCGACTACTTCACGCAGCTGTTCGCGCAGGTCACCAACCCGCCGCTGGACGCGATCCGCGAGGAGCTCGTCACCTCGCTGCGCAGCGCGCTGGGCCCGCAGGGCAACCTGCTCGACCCCACCGCCGCGTCCTGTCGGTCCGTCCTGCTGCCCTTCCCGGTCATCGACAACGACGAGCTGGCCAAGCTCATCCACATCAACGCCGACGGCGACATGCCCGGCTTCAAGGCCGCGACGCTGTCCGGCCTGTACCGGGTGCACGGCGGCGGTGACTCGCTGGCCGCGCGCATCGAGGAGATCTGCGCCGAGGCCGACGCAGCCATCGACAACGGCGCCCGTCTGATCGTCCTGTCGGACCGGCACTCGGACGCCGAGCACGCGCCGATCCCGTCGCTGCTGCTCACCGCGGCCGTCCACCACCACCTCATCCGCACCAAGCAGCGCACCCAGGTGGGCCTGCTGGTCGAGGCCGGTGACGTCCGCGAGGTCCACCACGTCGCCCTGCTCATCGGCTTCGGCGCCGCCGCCGTCAACCCGTACCTGGCGATGGAGTCGGTCGAGGACCTGCTGTCCGCCGGCACCTTCCTCGACGGCATCGAGCCCGAGAAGGCCATTCGGAACCTGATCTACGCCCTCGGCAAGGGCGTGCTGAAGGTCATGTCCAAGATGGGCATCTCCACCGTCGCCTCCTACCGCGGCGCCCAGGTCTTCGAGGCCGTCGGTCTCGAAGCGACCTTCGTGGAGAAGTACTTCAACGGCACCGCCTCCAAGATCGGCGGCATCGGCATCGACGTCGTCGCCAAGGAGGTCGCCGCCCGCCACGCCAAGGCCTACCCGGCCTCCGGCATCGCCCCGGCGCACCGCGCGCTGGAGATCGGCGGCGAGTACCAGTGGCGCCGCGAGGGCGAGCCGCACCTGTTCGACCCGGAGACGGTCTTCCGCCTCCAGCACTCGACCCGCACCAAGCGCTTCGACGTGTTCAAGCTCTACACCGAGCGCGTGAACGAGCAGTCCGAGCGCCTGATGACGCTGCGCGGCCTGTTCGGCTTCAAGTCCGACCGCCCGTCGATCTCCGTCGACGAGGTCGAGCCGGTCTCCGAGATCGTCAAGCGCTTCTCCACCGGCGCCATGTCGTACGGCTCCATCTCCAAGGAGGCGCACGAGACCCTCGCCATCGCCATGAACCAGCTGGGCGGCAAGTCCAACACCGGTGAGGGCGGCGAGGACCCGGAGCGCCTGTACGACCCGGCCCGCCGGTCCGCCATCAAGCAGGTCGCCTCCGGCCGCTTCGGCGTGACCTCGGAGTACCTGGTCAACGCGGACGACATCCAGATCAAGATGGCCCAGGGCGCCAAGCCCGGCGAGGGCGGCCAGCTGCCCGGCCACAAGGTCTACCCGTGGGTCGCCAAGACGCGTCACTCGACGCCCGGCGTGGGCCTGATCTCCCCGCCTCCGCACCACGACATCTACTCCATCGAGGACCTGGCCCAGCTGATCCACGACCTGAAGAACGCGAACCCGCAGGCGCGGGTTCACGTCAAGCTGGTCTCCGAGGTCGGCGTCGGCACGGTCGCGGCAGGTGTGTCGAAGGCGCACGCGGACGTGGTCCTGATCTCCGGTCACGACGGCGGCACCGGTGCCTCCCCGCTGACCTCGCTGAAGCACGCCGGTGGCCCCTGGGAGCTCGGCCTCGCCGAGACCCAGCAGACCCTGCTGCTCAACGGCCTGCGCGACCGCATCGTCGTGCAGACCGACGGCCAGCTGAAGACCGGCCGCGACGTGATCATCGCCGCGCTGCTGGGTGCCGAGGAGTTCGGTTTCGCGACCGCGCCGCTCGTCGTCTCCGGCTGCGTCATGATGCGCGTCTGCCACCTGGACACCTGCCCGGTCGGCATCGCCACCCAGAACCCGGTCCTGCGCGACCGCTTCTCCGGCAAGGCCGAGTTCGTGGTGAACTTCTTCGAGTTCATCGCGCAGGAGGTCCGCGAGCTGCTCGCCGAGCTGGGCTTCCGCTCCATCGAGGAGGCCGTCGGCCACGCCGAGGTCCTCGACGTGCACCGCGCCGTCGACCACTGGAAGGCGCAGGGCCTGGACCTGGAGCCGCTGTTCCACGTGCCCGAGCTGGCCGAGGGCGCGGTCCGCCACCAGGTGATCGCCCAGGACCACGGCCTGGAGAAGGCGCTCGACAACGAGCTGATCAAGCTCGCCGCCGACGCGCTCGCCGCGGACTCCGCGACCGCCGCCCAGCCGGTGCGCGCCCAGGTCGCCATCCGCAACATCAACCGCACGGTCGGCACCATGCTCGGCCACGAGGTGACCAAGAAGTTCGGTGGCGCGGGCCTGCCCGACGACACCATCGACATCACCTTCACCGGCTCGGCCGGCCAGTCCTTCGGCGCGTTCGTGCCGCGCGGCGTCACGCTGCGCCTGGAGGGCGACGCCAACGACTACGTCGGCAAGGGCCTGTCGGGCGGCCGGGTCGTGGTCCGCCCGGACCGCGGCGCCGACCACCTCGCCGAGTACTCCACGATCGCGGGCAACACCATCGCGTACGGCGCGACCGGTGGCGAGCTGTTCCTGCGCGGCCGTACCGGCGAGCGCTTCTGCGTCCGCAACTCCGGCGCGCTGGTGGTCTCCGAGGGCGTGGGCGACCACGGCTGCGAGTACATGACCGGCGGCCACGCGGTGGTCCTCGGCGAGACGGGCCGCAACTTCGCGGCCGGCATGTCCGGCGGTGTCGCGTACGTCATCGACCTCAACCGCGACAACGTCAACGTGGGCAACCTCGACGCGGTCGAGGCCCTCGACGACACGGACAAGCAGTGGCTGCACGACGTGGTGCGCCGCCACCAGGAGGAGACCGGCTCCACGGTCGCCGAGAAGCTCCTGGCCGAGTGGGACACGGCGGTGGACCGCTTCAGCAAGATCATCCCCAGCACGTACAAGGCAGTGCTCGCCGCCAAGGACGCCGCCGAGCGAGACGGTCTCTCCGAGTCCGAGATCACCGAGAAGATGATGGAGGCGGCGATCAATGGCTGACCCGAAGGGCTTTCTGAACCACGGCCGCGAGGTCGCCAAGTCCCGTCCCGTCGACGTGCGTCTGAAGGACTGGAACGAGGTCTACGTCCCCGGCTCGCTGCTGCCGATCATCAGCAAGCAGGCCAGCCGGTGCATGGACTGCGGCATCCCCTTCTGTCACAACGGCTGCCCGCTGGGGAACCTCATCCCCGAGTGGAACGACTACGCCTACCGCGAGGACTGGTCGGCCGCGCAGGAGCGCCTGCACGCCACCAACAACTTCCCGGAGTTCACCGGCCGCCTGTGCCCGGCGCCCTGTGAGTCGGCGTGTGTGCTCGGCATCAACCAGCCGGCCGTCACCATCAAGAACGTCGAGGTCTCGATCATCGACAAGGCGTGGGAGACCGGTGACGTCGCCCCGCAGGCCCCCGAGCGGCTGTCCGGCAAGACCGTCGCGGTCGTCGGCTCGGGCCCCGCGGGCCTGGCCGCCGCCCAGCAGCTGACCCGGGCCGGCCACACCGTCGCCGTCTACGAGCGCGCCGACCGCATCGGAGGCCTCCTCCGCTACGGCATCCCCGAGTTCAAGATGGAGAAGCGGCACATCAACCGCCGTATCGAGCAGATGCGCGCGGAGGGCACCCGCTTCCGCACCGGCATCGAGATCGGCCGCGACCTGAAGTCCACGGACCTCAAGAAGCGGTACGACGCCGTCGTGCTGGCCGTCGGAGCCACCACGGCCCGCGACCTGCCTGCGCCGGGCCGCGAGCTCAAGGGCATCTACCAGGCCATGGAGTATCTGCCGCTGGCCAACAAGGTCCAGGAGGGCGACTACGTCACCGCCCCGATCTCGGCCGAGGGCAAGCACGTCGTCGTGATCGGCGGCGGCGACACCGGCGCGGACTGCGTGGGCACCGCCCACCGCCAGGGCGCGGCCTCCGTGACCCAGCTGGAGATCATGCCCAGGCCGGGCGAGGACCGGGCGCCGCACCAGCCGTGGCCGACCTTCCCGATGCTCTACAAGGTCACCTCCGCGCACGAGGAGGGCGGCGAGCGGGTCTACTCCGTCTCCACCACCCACTTCGAGGGCGACGAGGACGGCAACGTCCAGTGGCTGCACCTGGTCGAGGTCGAGTTCGTCGACGGCAAGCTGACCCAGAAGCCGGGCACCGAGCGCAAGATCCCCGCCCAGCTGGTCACCCTCGCCATGGGCTTCACCGGCACCGACCGGGACAACGGCCTGGTGGAGCAGTTCGGCCTGGACCTCGACGAACGCGGTAACATCGCTCGCGACGCCGACTTCCAGACCAACGTGCCGGGAGTGTTCGTCGCCGGTGACGCCGGCCGCGGCCAGTCCCTCATCGTGTGGGCGATCGCGGAGGGCCGCTCGGCCGCCCGAGGCGTCGACCGCTTCCTGACCGGAGCCAGCGAACTGCCGGCCCCGATCCGCCCGACGGACCGCGCGCTGATGGTCTGACCGGCCCTGAAAAACGTCCCGTACAAAGGCGTACGGAACATTGGTGGCGCCTGCCTGTCCCCGACCGGACAACTCGGCAGGCGCCGCCGCATTTTTCCGGGTCTTCCGGGTCTTCCGGGAGCTGCTCGGGGTGTTCCGCGACCTGCCGGACGGCCGCCCGCGAAGCCCTGGCTGGTCGGGGGTGTTCCCGGGGGGTGCCGGACGGCCGCCCGCGAAGCCCCGGCTGGTCGGCCCGCAGTCCCTCGAACCGCACTGCCGCGTCCTCGGTGTACGCCCCGACCGAGCCGAGCAGATACGGCCGCTCGGTGTCGGTGAAGGCACCAGGGTCCGGCCGCCCACCTCGACCACGAGCACCGGCCCCCGCTGCCCCACCTTCACCCGCTGCCGGCCGCCCACGTTGAACACCGACAGCCAGCGGCCGTGCATCGAGCCGTCGGCCCAGGGCGCGGGCGGTGGTGCGGGATCGCTCCCCCCGCGGCGGCTCACCGCGACCGCCAGCAGTACTGCCGGACAGCGGTCGGACCCCGGCCGAGCCGGCCTACACCCCGCACGGCAAGCCCGCCGAGAAGGTGCTGCACCAGAAGTGGGGGCCGTAGGGCCCTCCCGGCCGGTTCCCGCCCGACCCGCCACGCCTGTCCGACAGGCTCTACGGCACGCGGTAGGTCTCGCCGTACACCTGCCACTGGAGGGGGGCCGTGAGGGAGAGGTTGCCAGAGTCGAGGAACCGCCGCTGGGCGGTGTCGATACGGGTGGTGTCCGTGTCCGTCTTCCTGGCCTTCATGGCCGCGCGGCGCACATCCAGGAACGCCCCGAGGTACTTCTCCTCCGACCCGCCCTCGGAGGGCGGATCAACCTTGGCCAAGGCCCGCTCGCGCATGCCGTAGAAGCCGTTCGGGTCGGTGTCGGGGCCGTGCAGGACCATCGCGTCGTAGTAGATGAACTGACCCAGGGTGCCGAGGCCGTCCAGCTTGGCCAGACGTACCGCCGGTTCGAAGTAGACGCGGTCGCGCTCCCTGTTCTGGGCCGCGCGGAAGGCCGGGACCTTCGCCTCCTCCTGCCAGGCCGCGGTGAAGCCCGGGTCGAGGCCCTCGTGCGAATCCGTGCCGTCGACCTCGCGCAGCGCGGGCAGATACTCGGCCAGGCCGTTGTCGGGGTGGGCCTTGGTGTAGTTCTCCACCAGGACACGCAGGTCGTGGGTGCCCGTGCAGAAGCCGATCACGCCGGCGGTGTAGCCCTGGCCGTCCTTGAGGTCCTCGATGTAGCCGTAGGAGCCGCGCCAGTTCAGCGTCGAGTACTCGGCCGTCGCCACGATCTGCTGGGCCAGCTCCCTCTTGTCCGATGCCGCGAGCCCGGCGGGAAGGGCGGCTATCGCCTTGTCGTCCGCGGCCCGCTCGGCGGCGTCCGCGTCCCGCTCGGCCTTCGCCTTGGCCTGGTCTCGGGCCAGCTGCTGGATGGCCGTAGGGCTCTGCGCCGCGGAGGCGTCCGAGTCCGTGGGCGTGAGAAGGTATACGGCGGCGGTGACGACCACGGGAACAGCGGCGAACAACAGAGCGGCTTTCTTCATGGCGTATACCGTAAGGCCCCGGTCAGGCCGTCGCTCCCGTCAGTTCTGTCACTTTCACCACGGCTGCGGGGCACGCGTGGCGTAGCCTCGGGTGCGGTTCGGAACGAGGGGGGTTCGGGGATGGCGGCGATCAGTCTCAGAAAGGTCGAGGAGACCGCGCCGGCGCTGGTCAGTCTGTACAAGGCGGCCGGTGCCTCGCTCGGGCGGCACGGACTGGACGGCCAGCGCGCCGCGGTCTACCTCGTCGTCGACTACTCCGGCTCCATGAAGCCCTACTACCAGAACGGCAGCGTCCAGGCGCTCGCCGACCGGGTGCTCGGACTGTCCGCGCACTTCGACGACGACGGCCGGGTGCCGGTGGTGTTCTTCTCCACCGATGTCGACGCCGTCACCGACATCGCGCTCGCCGACCACCACGGCCGGATCGACCGGATCGTCGCCGGGCTCGGGCACATGGGCAAGACCAGCTATCACCTGGCCATGGACGCCGTCATAGACCACTATCTCGACAGCGGCTCGCAGGCCCCGGCTCTTGTGGTCTTCCAGACCGACGGCGGCCCGATCAACAAGCTCGCCGCCGAGCGCTATCTGTGCAAGGCGGCCCGGCTGCCGCTGTTCTGGCAGTTCATCGGCTTCGGCGACCCGGGCAGCCGCCAGTTCGACTTCCTGCGCAAGCTGGACGAGCTGGATGTGCCGGGCAAGCGGGACGTGGACAACGCCGGGTTCTTCCACGCGGGGACGGACCCGCGCAAGGTGTCCGACGCCGACCTGTACGACCGGCTGGTGAGCGAGTTCCCGCAGTGGCTCGCGGCGGCCCGGGCCCGGGGAATCGCACGGGCGTGACACGTCCGGCGGCTCGTTCGCGCGCCTGACGTTGGCTTGAATGCGTGGTCGTGCCACCCTGAGGGAGACCGACGGGAGGCTCGTATGGGCGGCGCACGAGCGGCGGACGATGGGTCAGGAACCGGGCGTGAGGCCCTGTCAGGAGACAAGGGCGCGGCGCCCGGGGTGCCACGGCTCCCGGGTTCTGCGCCCGGGGGCACGGACGCGCGGCGCTCCGGTCCGCCCGGCCGGGGCGAACGGCTCGCCGACTGGGCCGACGGGCGGCTCGGGCTCTACCCGCTGGCCAAGTCGAACCTGCGCAAGGTGTTCCCGGAGCACGGTTCGTTCATGCTCGGCGAGGTCTGCCTCTACAGCTTCATCGTGCTGATCCTCACCGGCGTCTACCTCACCCTCTTCTTCGAGCCCAGCGCCTCCGAGGTCGTCTACGACGGCTCGTACACCCCGCTCAACGGTGTGATCATGACCCGCGCCTTCGAGTCCACCCTGGACATCAGTTTCGACGTGCGCGGCGGGCTGCTGATCCGGCAGATCCACCACTGGTCGGCGGTGGTCTTCGTGGCCGGCATGATCGTGCACATGATGCGGGTGTTCTTCACCGGCGCCTTCCGCAAGCCCCGCGAGCTGAACTGGATGTTCGGCTGGACCCTGCTGATGCTGGGCCTGCTCACCGGACTGACCGGCTACTCCCTCCCCGACGACCTGCTCTCCGGCACCGGCGTCCGCTTCGCGCAGGGCGCGATCCTGTCGGTGCCGATCGTCGGGACGTATCTGTCGTTCTTCCTCTTCGGAGGGGAGTTCCCGGGCCAAGAGATCATCCCGCGGCTGTACCCGATCCACATCCTGCTGCTGCCCGGGATCATGCTGGGCCTGGTCGCCGCCCATCTGATCCTCGTCTTCTACCACAAGCACACCCAGTACCCGGGTCCCGGCCACGACCGGCGCACGGTCGTCGGCATGCCCCTCTGGCCGATCTACACCGCCAAGGCCGGCGGCTTCTTCTTCCTCGTCTTCGGTGCGCTCACCCTGCTCGGCGGCCTCGCCCAGATCAACCCGGTGTGGGCGTTCGGGCCCTACCGCCCCGACCTGGTCACCACCGGCGCCCAGCCCGACTGGTACCTCGGCTTCTCCGAGGGGCTGATCCGGGTGATGCCGGGATGGGAGATCGACGCCTTCGGACACACACTCGCGCTCGGTGTGTTCATCCCGTTCGCGCTCTTCCCGCTGATCATGGCGGCGATCCTGGTCTACCCCTTCGTGGAGGCCTGGGTCACCGGCGACCGGCGCGAGCACCACATCCTCGACCGGCCGCGCAACGCGCCCGTGCGCACCTCGCTCGGTGTCGCCTGGCTCAGCCTGTACTGCGTGCTGTTGATCGGCGGCGGCAACGACATCGTGGCCACGCATCTGTATCTGTCCATCAACACCATCACCTGGTTCGTACGGGTCGCGGTGTTCGTGGTCCCCGTCCTGGCCTACATGATCACCAAACGCGTCTGCATGGGCCTCCAGCACCGCGACCGCGACAAGGTGCTCCACGGCAGGGAGTCCGGCACGATCAAGCGCCTCCCGGACGGCGAGTACACCGAGGTGCACGAACCCCTCTCGCGGGCGCAACTCTTCCTCCTCACCCAGCACGAGCAGCGGGAGCCCTACGAGATCGGGGCCCGGGTCGACGCCCACGGTGTGCGGCGGCGGGTCAAGGTCTCCCAGCGGCTGCGCGCCCGGCTGGCCCGCAGCCTGTACGGGCCCGACAACCACGTCGAGAAGCCCACGCCCGAGGAGTACCGCGAGATCACCCGCGAAGGGCACTGAGCAGCTCGGCCCGGCAGGTGTCCGGGTCGCCCCAAGCGGTGCGCAGGGCCCTCGCCCTAGTCAGCCACAGCGACAGGTCGTACTCCGCGGTGTAGCCGATCGCGCCGTGGCACTGCAGCGCCGTCCGCGCGGTGCCGTACGCCGCCTCGCACGCGCTCACCTTCGCCGCGGCCACGTCCGCGTCGCTCATCGTGAGCGCCGCGCCGAAGACCAGGGGGCCGGCGAACTCCAGCGCGACCCTGGCGTCGGCCAGCCGGTGCTTGACGGCCTGGAAGGAGCCGACCGGGACCCCGAACTGCTTGCGCGGCAACACCGCCACCGTCTGCACCTGGACCGTGGGGTCGTGGGACGTCACCGCGGAGACGGGGCGGTTCCAGGTGAGGCCGACGGTGGTGCCGTCGCGCAGGGGTCCGCGGACTGCTCGGCACCGGCTCCGCCCTGATGCTGCGGATCACCCCCGGGGCACGCTCGGCGCCGCAAACAAGGCGGTGGTCATCCCCCCGGCCTGACCCGCACGGGCACCGGGCGCCGCCACTCCCTCAGCGCCCGTGCACGTCCCGCACCATGAGCCCCGCCACCGTCACGTGTCGCACTCCAGCACCGTCCGGCACAACCCGCACCGCGCCCTCACCCGCCCCCGCACCGGCACCCTGATCCGCTGATGGCACGTGGGGCACGGAAAGGAGACCCGCAGCGGGCCCCGCTCCTGCGGAGTGAAGGAGTAGGGCGTGTCCGGCGCGGCGGCCGGCGCCTGGTCCTGGGCGTGCCGGCGGTCGCGGGCGTAGCGGCGGCGGCCCGCCCAGCCCGCGGCCGTCAGCGGAGGCTGCTGCTCGTCGCGCCGGGCCCGCGCCAGCCCCTTCGTGTACGCCGTGTACGCCTGCGCGCTGGTGAACCAGGTCGAGGGATCCTCACCGAACACCAGCGACCGTTTGGCCAGGACGTAGCCGAACTCCTCCGGAGTGAGGTACCCCAGTTTCTGCGAGGACGCCCCGTCCTCCCGGTAGGCGTCCAGCAGCAGCCAGCCCGCGCCCAGATAGGTCGTCGCCGTGTCGGTGAGGATCTCGTTGCCCCGGGTCCCGGCGAAGGCGAGATCGAGCCGGTGCAGATACACATGCATGATCTCGTGCGCGAGCGCCGCGCCGATGTCCCGGCGATGCGTGCGAAAACGATCGTTGAGTTCGACGAAGTACTCGGGACCCGAGGTCAGTTCGACATTCGCCGCATGGGTCATCTCCCGGAAGGTCACGATCATTCGGGCATCCGGCAGCCGGAAATGGCGTACCAGCTCGTGGGCGACGCGCTGTGTGCCCAGATACAGGTCGTCGGTGTCGCAGAACGCCACATCGGCCGGAGCCACACTGGTCGCGAACGTCCGCACGGTGTCGTACGACAGCCGCCGGTACAGGGCGGTGACGGCCTCCCGCACCGTGTCCAGATGTGCGTAGCCGTGCTCGACCGGTCCGCCGTTCGCCACGCCCGTACCCCCAAGACGCTGAACCCGAATTCCACTCTACGAGGAGAAGAACGGTTTTTCCCCGGCCTGGTTGAGGGCCGGGGACGGTTGCGCGCCGGGAATCAGCCGCCCGCCGGGAACAGTCGCCCGCCGAGAACCGTCGCCCGCCGGGGACGGTCGCGCACACAAACCCTTCGCGGCGCCCCGCGAACCGCTGGCATACTCCGCGCCGTGACCGATGACCATGGCTTCGCGCTCCGGGTGGGCGGCAAGGACGACGCGCTGCAGAAGCGGCTGGACGACGAACTCACCGCGTTCAACGAGCGCGCCACGAGGGCCGGCACGCCGGAGGAGCTCAGTGTGGCCGTCACGGACGCCGACGGCGAGACGGCCGGCGGGCTCACCGGATGGTTCTGGGGCAGTCTGTGCGCCGTGGACATGCTGTGGACATGCTGTGGGTGCGCGAGGACGCGCGCGGCACCGGGCTCGGCAGCCGGCTCATGAGCGCCGCCGAGGAGGAGGGCGTACGCCGTGGCTGCACCGACATGATCGTCTCCTCGTTCACCTTCTAGGCCCCTGACTTCTACCGCCGCCTCGGCTTCCGCGAGACCGGCCGCACGGACGGTATCCCCGGCGGACATCAGGACGTACATCTGCACAAGAAGATCGGAACCTGAACAGAACCGATCAGACACACCTGCCTCGGCGCCCGTCACCCCCTCGGACGGCCGCCGCACACGCGCTCGTCCCACCCGGACGCCGCCCTGCCCCGCGACCGCCGGACGCGCGTCCGTCCGCGCCCCCGCTTCCGGGCGCCCGGCGGGATCCGGACGCAAGCGCCGGGCCGCCGCGGCGCACGGTGCGCCCGGCCCGAGTCCCCGATGCCGGCAAGGCGCGCGATCCGGCCAGCGGCCCCGGATTTTGTCCCATGCGCCGGTGATCCGACCCCCGCCCGCCACGTAGGGTGGACGCTCATGACCACCAGCCAGAACGGAACCGGTGACGTCGACCCCGCCGTGCGCGAGGAGCTCGCGCGGCTGCGCGACAGCATCGACAACATCGACGCGGCCGTCGTCCACATGCTCGCGGAGCGCTTCAAGGCCACGCAGCAGGTCGGCCACCTCAAGGCCGTCCACCAGCTGCCGCCCGCCGACCCGGGCCGCGAGGCCCGCCAGATCGCCCGCCTGCGCACCCTGGCCGAAAACGCCAAGCTCGATCCGGCCTTCGCGGAGAAGTTCCTGAATTTCATCATCGCCGAGGTCATCCGCCATCACGAGCGCATCGCCGAGGACACCGTCAGCGGTCAGCCCGCCACGACGGGCTGACCGAAAACGCGCCCCGGGCGTGACACCACGCCCGGCGCGGTGCATGCTGCGCTGTGCACTCCCCGTCAGCCGACGGGCACAGCGCGTCAGTCCGGGACAACCCTGGCGGACCCAGTGGGAGGGAGGTCCGGCCATGGCGTCGGATGCCAGGATCCTCATCGTCGGCGATCACGAGGACACGCTGTACGCACTGGAGAGCGCCCTCGTCCCCCTCGGTCACCGCATCGCCCGTGCCACCAGCGGCGACGAAGCGCTCAAACAGGTCCTGCGCGGCAGGGTCGGCCTCCTCCTGCTCGACGTCCGCGCACCCGGGGCGGCGGGCCTGGAGGTCGTGCGGTACATGCGCCGTCTGGAGCAGACCCAGCACATCCCGGTCGTCCTGCTCACCGGCTTCGGCCCGGACCAGGAACTGACCACCGCCGCCTTCGGTCTCGGCGTCGCCGACCTGATCACCAAACCGGTCGACCCGTGGTCCCTGCGCACCAAGATCCGCTACCTCTACGAGGCCCACCAGCGCCATCTCGCCCTCCAGCAGCAACTGCGGGACCTGCTCGCCGAGACCGGGGCCCCTGTCGCGACCGCGCCGCACCGCGACACCCTCGTCCCCCAGCAGCGCGAGTCCCGCGTCACCCCGGCCCAGGACCGGACGTAGCCGAAGGGCCGGCACAACGGGCGCCAGGACGGCGCACAAGCGCGCGAACGGCGCACATCGGCTCGTCACGGTGCGCTCACGAAGCCAACCGCCCCTGTGCCCCGTCGGAGCCATCAGGCAGCATGTCGTCCATGTCCGTACTCACGCGCGACGAAGCGCAGACCCGTGCCCAGCTCCTCGACGTCCACCGCTATCGCGTCGACCTCGACCTCACCACCGGCGACGACACCTTCGACTCCCGCACCCGGATCAGCTTCTCGGTGCGCGAGGGCCGGGACCGTACGGACACCTTCGTCGAGCTCAAGCCCGCCGAGCTGCGCTCCGCCACCCTCGACGGACAGCTCCTCGACCCCAGCGGCCTCGACGGCAACCGGCTGCCCCTGAAGAACCTCACCCCCGGTGAGCACGAGCTGAGCATCGACACCGCCATGCGCTACTCGCGCACCGGCGAGGGCATGCACCGCTTCACCGACCCCACCGACGGCGAGACCTACCTCTACACCCAGCTGTTCCTCGACGACGTCCAGCGCGTCTACGCAGCCTTCGACCAGCCCGACCTCAAGGCCGTCTTCGAGCTGACCGTCAAGGCGCCCGAGGACTGGACCGTCCTCGCCAACAGCACCACCCGCCACCGCGGCGACGGCCTCTGGGAGGCCGCACCCACCCCGCTGATCTCCACCTACCTCGTCGCCGTCGCGGCCGGCCCCTGGCACTCCGTGCGCACCGAGCACCGCGGCCTGCCCTTCGCGCTGCACTGCCGCCGCTCCCTCGCGCCCCACCTCGACGTCGACGCCGACGAAATCCTCGACGTCACGCGCGCGTGCTTCGACCGCTACCACGAGAAGTTCGACGAGCCCTACCCGTTCGACTCCTACGACCAGGCGTTCGTCCCCGAGTTCAACGCCGGCGCGATGGAGAACCCCGGGCTCGTCACCTTCCGCGACGAGTTCGTGTTCCGTTCGGCCGTCACCGACACCGAGCGCCAGACCCGCGCGATGGTCATCGCCCACGAGATGGCCCACATGTGGTTCGGCGACCTCGTCACCCTCAAGTGGTGGGACGACATCTGGCTGAACGAGTCCTTCGCCGAGTACATGGGCTACCAGACCCTCACCGAGGCCACCCGCTTCACCGACACCTGGACCGACTTCGGCGTCGTCCGCAAGGGCTGGGGCTACGACGCCGACCAGCGCCCCTCCACCCACCCCGTCGCCCCCGACTCCGTCGACGACACCGCCTCCGCGCTGCTCAACTTCGACGGCATCTCCTACGCCAAGGGCGCCTCCGCCCTGCGCCAGCTCGTCGCCTGGCTCGGTGAGAAGGACTTCCTCACCGGCATCAACAACCACTTCTCCCGCCACAAGTTCGGCAACGCCACCCTCGCCGACTTCATCGACTCCCTCGCCGCCGCCACCGACCGCGACGTCCCCGCCTGGGCCGACGCCTGGCTGCGCACCACCGGGGTCGACACGCTCACCCCGCGCGTCACCCCCGGCGAGAACGGCGTCTGCACGCTCACCGTCGACCGCGTCGGCAGCCGCCCCCACCACATCGCCGTCGGCCTCTACGACCGCGACCACGCCGACGAGGGCCACCTCGCCCTGCGCGAGCGCCTCGACCTCGACGTCCCCGACACCGCCGCCGTGCCCATCGGCAAGCGCCCCGCGCTGCTCCTGCTCAACGACGGCGACCTCACCTACGCCAAGGTCCGCTTCGACCCCGAGTCCTTCGAGGTGCTGCGCACCGGACTGTCGGGCCTGCCCGAACCCCTCACCCGCGCGGTCGTGTGGAACGCCCTCCGGGACGCCGTGCGCGACGGTGAACTCCCGCCCGCCGCCTACCTCGACACCGCCCGCGCCCACCTGCCGCACGAGACGGACCTCGCTCTCGTCCAGGGTGTTCTCGGTTTCGCCACCGGTCAGATCGCCGACCGCTACCTCAGCCGCGACGCCCGGCCCGTCGCCCAGGCCACCATCGGCTCCCTGTGCCGCGACCTCATCCGCCGCACCGAGGACGGCTCCCACCCCGGCCTGCGCCTGATCGCCGTACGCCACTACATCGACGTCGCCGCCCAGCCCGACACCATCGCCGCCTGGCTCGCCGACGGCACCGTGCCCGGCGGACCCGAACTCGACCCCGAGCTGCGCTGGCGCGTACTGGGACGCCTCGCCGTCCTCGGCGCCACCGACGAGGCCGCCATCGCCGCCGAGCTCGAACGCGACCCCAGCGCCACCGGCCGGGAGGGCGCCGCCCGCTGCCGCGCCGCCCTGCCCGACCCGCAGGCCAAGGCCCGCGCCTGGGAGGCGATGTTCAGCGGCGACGACCTGTCCAACTACCTGTTCACCGCCACCGCCCAGGGCTTCTGGCAGCCCGAACAGGCCGACCTGGTGCGGCCGTACATCCCGCGCTACTACGAGGACGCCGTCGCCCTCGCCGAACGCCGTGGGCCCGCCATCGCGGACGCCGCCGGCCGCTGGGCCTTCCCCACGCACGCCGTCGACACCGAGACCCTGCGCCTCGGCGAGCGGTGCCTCGACGCGGCCGGGCCCATTCCCGCCCTGCGCCGCAAGCTCGTCGACCAGCTCGACGACCTCGCCCGCGCGCTGCGGGTCCGGGGCGAGGAGTAACCGCCTTACGACAGGGGCGAGGAGCAACCGCCGTACGACAGGGCGAGGAGCAACCGCCGTACGACGGCGGCCAGCCGGGCGAGGCTCGGCCGGCCGCCGTCGTACGGTGCCCCGGGTCCACGCCACCCAACGCCACCCACCCCCCCAAGCCGATCGGCATCCCCCGCGGAAGTACCCCCTTTCGGGTTCCGATCGTCGGGCTTTCCGGACGCGTCACCCCGTCCCCGTACAAGCTGGGGATCCCGCTGCGACCCACCGCCGCGACGCGCCCGAGGAGGAAGCCCGTGAGCACGCCACCCCTCGCCTCGGGTCCCCAAGGCCTTGGCGCACTGAGGCCGTTGCTCGACACCGTCCTCGACGCCCTGGACGAGGGACGCCGGGCCCGGGGCGGTCCGATGCCCGCGGGCGGGCCCGACGCGGTCGCCGCACGACTGGCCGCCGCAGCCGGCGACGTACTGCCCGACCACGGCGACCCGGACGCCCTGCGCACGCTCGTGCGGGCCCTCGCGGAGGGCGCCGCCGACCCCGCCGAGCCGCTGTGCGTCGCGCATCTGCACTGCCCGCCGCTCGCCGTCGCCACCGCCGCCGACCTCGCCGCGAGCGTGCTCAACCCGTCCCTCGACTCCTGGGACCAGGCCCCGGCCGCCTCCGCCCTCGAAGGCCTGGTCACCCGCGCGCTCGCCGCCGAGGTCCACCCGGGGCGGCAGGGCGGCGACGCGCTCGTCACGACCGGCGGCACCGAGGCCAACCAGCTCGCCCTGCTCCTCGCCCGCGAGGCACTCGGCGGCGTCCGGCTGGTGTGCGGCGCGAACGCCCATCACTCGCTCACCCGGGCCGCCTGGCTGCTCGGCCTGCCCGACCCCGTCGTCGTACCCGCACCGGCCGGGACGCTCGACCCGGCCGCGCTGGACGACGCCCTCAAGAGCGTCACCGGCCCCCACCTCGTCGCCGCCACCGCCGGCACCACCGACGCCGGGCTCATCGACCCCCTCGGCGAGATCGCCGCAGTGTGCAGCGCCCATGGCGCCCGGCTGCACATCGACGCCGCCTACGGCGGACCGCTTCTGTTCAGCGACCGCCGCCGCTTCCTGCTCGACGGCCTGGACGCCGCCCACACGGTCACCCTCGATCTGCACAAACTCGGCTGGCAGCCGGTCGCCGTCGGCCTGCTCGCCGTACGCGAACCGGGCGACCTCACGGCCCTGCACCAGCAGGCCGACTACCTCAACGCCGACGACGACACCGAGGCGGGCCTGCCCGACCTGCTCGGCCGGTCCCTGCGCACCACGCGGCGCCCCGACATCCTCAAGGTGGCCGTCACCCTCAGGACGCTCGGCCGCTCAGGACTGGGCGCCCTGGTGGACCAGGTCTGCGACCGCGCCCAGGAGTTCGCCGGCCTCGTCGCCGCGCACCCCGCCTTCGAGCTGTACGACCGGCCGACCATCAGCACCGTCCTGTTCCGGCCCGCGCACGTCACCGACGAGGCCGTCGCCGCCGTACGCCGCCGCCTGCTCACCGACGGCCGCGCCGTACTGGGCCGGGCCCGTGCCGACGGCCGTGTGTGGCTGAAGGCGACCCTGCTCAATCCCCACACCCGGCCCGACGACCTGGCCGCGCTGCTCAGGACCGTGGAAGGACACACCGCCCCATGAACCGCCCCCCACACCACGACGGCGACACCCCGCGCGACCTCGTCGGCATCGGCATCGGCCCCAGCAACCTCTCCCTCGCCGCCCTGGCCCACCCGCTCGCCGAACTCGACGCCGTCTTCTACGAGCAGCGCCCCGCCTTCCACTGGCACCCCGGCCTGCTCATCGACGGCGCCACCCTCCAGGTGCCCTTCCTCGCCGACCTGGTCACCCTCGTCGACCCCGCCAGTCCCTGGACCTTCCTCAACTACCTCAAGAGCCGCGACCGGCTCTTCCCGTTCTACTTCGCCGAGCGCTTCCGCATCCAGAGAGCCGAGTACGACGCCTACTGCCGCTGGGTCGCGGACAACCTGCCCGGCCTGCGCTTCCGCCACCAGGTCGACGGCGTCCGCTTCAACCCCGAACGCGAGGTCTTCGAGGTCGACTACATCCAGCTCGACAGCGACGGTGAGGCGGAGGCCCTCGGCCGTACCGTCACCCGGAACATCGTCCTCGGCGTCGGCACCGAGCCCTACGTCCCCGACCCGCTGAAGCCGCTCGTCGAGGCCCCCGGCGTGCCCGTCCTGCACGCGGCGGACTACCGCGACCACCGCGCGGCGCTGCTCAAGGCCGGCCATGTCACCGTCATCGGCTCCGGTCAGTCGGGCGCCGAGATCTTCCTGGATCTGCTCCGCAACCGCCCCGTCGGCCGCGAGCGCCTCCACTGGCTCGGCCGCACCGAGGCCTTCGCGCCCATGGAGTACTCCAAGCTCGGCCTGGAGCACTTCACCCCCGACCACACCCGCTACTTCCACGCGCTCGCCGAGCCGGTCCGGGACAAGCTCGTCGCCGCCCAGTGGCAGCTGCACAAGGCCATCGACGCCGAGACCATCGCGGCCGTCCACGACGAGCTCTACCGCCGCACCCTGCACGGCGGCTGGCCCGACGCCGTGCTCACCCCCGGCGTCCACGTCCGCACCGCGGGGCGCATCGCCACCACCAAGATCGAGCTCCACCTCGAACACAGGGTGCAGGGCACCCGCGGCCGTCTCACCACCGACGCAGTCGTCCTCGCCACCGGCTACCGCGAACGCCCGCTCACCCGCGTTCTCGCCGGGCTCGACCCCTACCTGCGCCGCGACAGCGCCGAACGCCCCCGTGTCGACGAGGACTTCCGGCTCGTCCTCGACTCCTCCGTCAGTGACGCCGGCTGCACCGTCCACGTCCAGAACGCCGAACGCCACACCCACGGTGTCGGCGCCCCCGACCTCGGTCTCGCAGCCTGGCGCAGCGCGACCATCCTCAACACCCTGACGGGCAAGAAGCCCTACCCCCTGCCCCCTCGCACCGCCTTCACCACCTTCGGCCTGGAGGAACGGCAGCCCCGGATCCCGTCCGCGCGAACGCCCAGGACGCTCACCCCGCTCGCGGACGGCATCTGAGGCCGCTCGGGTCCCGGGCAGGGACGTCAGCCCCCGCCAGGGACCTCAGCCACCCAGGCAGCGGCTCAGAACACCGGCGTGCCCTCACGCGTCAGCTTCCAGTCCACCGACGCGAAGTCCTTCGGGTCCAGCACACCCTTGGCCGTCACCCACTCCGCGATCCGCGTACGGATCTCGGTCGACTCCGACCACAGCTCCTGCGCCGACGCCACGTGCGGGAACGCGCCACCACCGTTCGCACGGTAGTTGTTCACCGCGAAAACGAACTTCTGAGCATCGTCCAGCGCGGCACCGTCGAATGTGAGGTTCTTGATCCGCGAACCCACCGGCTGGGCGATGTCGATCTCGTACGACAGACCCGACACGTAGTCGTAGTTGTAGTCCGGACGCCCGGCCGCGTTCGTCAGCTTCTCCACGTCGACCGCCGCCCCGGGCGCGGTCTGGGCGAAGTACTGCGCCGAGTACTCCAGGTACGCCCTGACCTGCGCGCCCGTCATCAGCTTCGCGACGAGCGTGTTGTCGTACACGTACAGGCTCGACAGGTCCCGGATCGTCACCTGGCCCGCCGGGATCTCCGACGTGCGCGAGAACGGGGAGGCCTGCGAGATCACCGGCAGCGCGGCGTACTCGCCGCCCGCCAGCGCCGCCTTGGCCACGTCCTCCTGAACCTTTGTGATCAGATCGATGATCGGAGCGTCCTTGTAGCGCGCTTCGACCGTCGTGAGCGTTTCGGTGGCCGTTCCGACCACCTGGTTGACGTACTCCACGACCGCCGCGTGCTCGTCGTCGAGCAGCCTGGAGATCTTCGGGTCGTCGGCCACCGTGTTCGAGTTGCGCAGTGAGGCGGCGACCGACTCGACCTCCCAACGGCCCTTGCGGAACACCAGGTCGATGTCGAACAGGGTCAGTCGCTCCGCGTAGCACAGCGGCTCCGACAGCACGACCGTCCTGCCGGTCCGCTCGTTGACGACCTTCAGCTCGGGGATCTCCACGTGCGCGTGGCCCACCAGGATCGCGTCGATGTCCGGCACCAGCCGCGCCACGTTCGCCGCGGCGTTCTCGACGTACGGCAGCTGGTCGCCGTAGGACGACGTGCCCGACGAACCGCTGTGCGCGGAGACGATCACCACGTCCGCGCCCATCGACTTCAGCTTCGGCACCCACTTCGCGGCCTGCTCCTCCAGGCCCGGGAACGCCAGCCTGCCCTGCACGTACGCCTTGTCCCAGATCGCGATGCCGGGGTTCGTCAGACCCAGCACCGCCACCTTCACCGGCCGTGCGCCCTTCACGTGGAAGGTCTTCATGAAGTACGGCGGGAAGGCCGGCAGCAGCGTCTTGGCGTCCACCGCGTTCGCGCCCAGCAGCGGGAAGTCGCACTGCTCCTCGAACTTGCGCAGCGTCTCGATGCCGTAGTTGAACTCGTGGTTGCCGAGCGCCACCGCGTCGTACCCGATGGCGTTCATGGCCTGCGCCATCGGGTGCACCGGACCGCCCTCGGCGGTGATCGGGTCGACCTTGGCGTAGTAGTACGTCAGCGGGGTGCCCTGGATCGTGTCACCCGCGTCGAGCAGCAGTGTGTTGCAGCGGCCCTTCTCCTCGCGCACCTGGTTCACCAGGGTCGAGATCCGCGCCAGGCCCTTGGCGTTGCCCTTCGCGTCGGTGTACCCGGTGTCCTTGAAGTAGTCCCAGTTGAAGACGTTGCCGTGCAGGTCGGTGGTGCCCATCACGGTCAGCGAATACCGCTTCTCCCGGCCGCCCTCGGCCGCCGGCGCGCTCTCGGCGGCCTGCGCCGCCGGAGCCGCCGCCGTACCGGCCAGCGCCACCCCCGCCCCGGTCACGGCGGACTTCTTCAAAAACTTCCGGCGGTCCAAGGCCATCTTCGAACTCTCCTCGGCGACGAGAAACAGCAACAACGCGCGTAGACAGCGCGCGTAGATTCTGACCCGAGCATGGCGAGACGCAATAGACCGAGCAGGTTGCGATTGGGTGACCCAACCTGTGAATCAACGGACTTGAACCGCCCGCGCGGTGACAGAGTGGGACGTATGACCACACCCGAGCCCGCGCACCCCCAGCCGCCCGTCCCCTACGGCACCCCCGACGCGCCCCGTATCGCCGTCCAGGGCGAGGCCCGTCTGGAGGTCGACCCCGAGATCGCCCGCCTCGGCATCACCGTCGGCGCCCGCGGCCGCGACCGCCGCTCGGCCCTCGACGACCTCACCCACCGCAACGCCGCCGTCCTCGACCTCGTCAAGTCCTACGGCGACGCCGTCGAACGCCTGGAGACCGGCGCCTTCTCGATCACCCCCGAACTCACCAAGTACGGCCGGGGCGAACGGGTGCACCGCTATCACGGCGCCGTACGGATCACCGCCGAGCTCAACGACTTCACCGCCCTCGGCGAACTCACCACCCGGCTCGCCGATCTCGACCTCACCCATGTCGACGGACCCTGGTGGTCGCTGCGCCCCGACTCGCCCGCGCACCGCGACGCCCGCCGGCAGGCCGTGCGCGAGGCCGTCCAGCGTGCCCGCGAGTACGCAGAGGCGCTCGGGACCGGCCTGGCCGCGCTGGTCGAACTCGCCGACGTCGGCGCCGAGAACCCCGTGGGCCACCAGGCCTCGCCCGGCCGGATGCGCTCCGCCGCCTACGCCGTGGCCGCGGAGTCCGACACCGCCGCGCCCCTCGACCTCGAACCCGAGCGTCAGCATGTGTACGCCACGGTCAACGCGCGCTTCACGATGAATCCGCCGCGCCTGTAGGAATTCAAGCAGTCGAGCGGAATTCGAATGGAAAGGCGGAGACGGCGGAGAGAAGGGGTGAAAGAAGCGTTTGACTCCGGGCGGAATGCTCATCGGAGCGGGCCCCTGCACAATTCAACAGTTGTCAACGCTCCTTCACTCAAAGGTTGTTGAGTGGTCATGCCCGGCCAATTCTCTACCCACCGGTAAGGCATAGGCTCGAAGCATGCGCCGAGCAAAGATCGTCTGTACCCTGGGCCCCGCCACCGACTCGTACGACCAGATCAAGGCACTGGTCGAAGCCGGAATGGACGTCGCCCGCTTCAACCTCAGCCACGGCACGCACGCCGAGCACGAGGAGCGTTACCACCGCGTCCGCAAGGCCGCGGACGAGACCGGCCGCAGCGTCGGCATCCTCGCCGACCTTCAAGGCCCGAAGATCCGACTCGGCCGATTCACCGAAGGACCCGTACTCCTCGAACGAGGCGACAGCTTCACCATCACCGTCGAGGACGGCGCCGAGGGCGACCGCAATCAGTGCGGGACGACGTACGAGGGGCTCGCCGCCGACGTCACCGCCGGTGAGCGCATCCTGGTGGACGACGGCAAGGTCTGCCTGGAGGTCACCTCCGTCGACGGCCCCCGCGTCCGCACCACCGTCGTCGAAGGCGGCGTGATCTCCGACCACAAGGGGCTCAACCTCCCCGGCGTCGCCGTCTCCGTGCCCGCGCTCTCCGAGAAGGACAAGGACGACCTGCGCTGGGCCCTGCGCACCGGCTTCGACGTCATCGCCCTCTCCTTCGTCCGCAGCGGACGCGACGCCGAGGACGTGCACCGGATCATGACCGAGGAGGGCCGCCGCCTCCCGGTCATCGCCAAGGTCGAGAAGCCGCAGGCCGTCGAGGCCATCGACGACATCGTCGCCGCCTTCGACGGCATCATGGTCGCGCGGGGCGACCTCGGCGTGGAGATGCCGCTGGAGCAGGTGCCGATCGTCCAGAAGCGGGCGATCAAGCTGGCCAAGCGCAACGCCAAGCCGGTGATCGTGGCGACCCAGATGCTCGACTCGATGATCGAGAACTCGCGTCCGACCAGGGCCGAGGCCAGCGACGTCGCCAACGCGGTCCTGGACGGCACCGACGCGGTGATGCTGTCCGGCGAGACGAGCGTCGGCAAGCACCCCGTCGAGACGGTCCGGACGATGGCCCGCATCGTCGAGGCGGCCGAGGAGGACATGCTCGCCAAGGGCCTGCCGCCGCTGACCGAACGCAACAAGCCCCGCACCCATGGCGGCGCGGTGGCCCGCGCGGCGGCGGAGATGGGCGACTTCCTCGGCGCCCGGTTCCTGGTCGCCTTCACCCAGTCCGGCGACACGGCCCGGCGTATGTCCCGCTACCGCTCGCCGATCCCCCTCCTGGCCTTCACCCCCGACCCGGCCACCCGCTCCCAGCTCAGCCTCACCTGGGGCGCCGAGACGTTCCTCGGGCCGAGCGTCGACACCACCGACGCGATGGTCGCCCAGGTCGACGAACTGCTCCTGAAGTACGGCCGCTGCGAGAAGGGCGACACGGTCGTCATCACGGCCGGCTCGCCTCCCGGGGTGTCCGGCACGACCAACCTGGTCCGCGTGCACCACATCGGCGACGGCTCGCACTGACCGGCGAATTCGGCGCCTCGGGCCGGGCGCGGGCATCGAGCGGTTTAGACCGGAGCTATGCGAACAACGGGGTTTCCTGTTCCTTGGTTCGCTTCTCCCGGCGCCCGCGGGGCTGATTGTTCGTCTGGCGATTGTTCGTGTGCCGAGTTTGTTCGCTCACGTGACTGACGCGGGTGAGTGATTCCGTTGCTACGACGCGAAAAACGGATGTTCACGAGAACGCGAACATCCGCCGAATGATGTGACCTTGGATTTAGAGGAAAAGTACCCCGGGTCGGATTCGAACCGACGCTGGATGGTGTTTGAGACCATTGCCTCTACCGCTGGGCTACCGGGGCTCCCTTGGAAATAAAGGACGACGGTCACCCGCCGTGTCCCCACCTTACCGCAGCTAGGTAGGCTCTTGTCAGCAGTACCCCGCCCTGAACAAGGAGCCCCCGTGACCGCGCCCGAGTCGCCCCAGCCCGTAGACGCGCCCGACGACGACAAGTCGCACGTGCCTCCGCTGACGACCCGTGTCGTCATCGCCGAGGACGAGGCGCTGATCCGCCTCGACCTCAAGGAGATGCTGGAGGAGGAGGGCTACACGGTCGTCGGCGAGGCGGGTGACGGCGAGCAGGCCGTGGAGCTGGCCCGCGAGCACCGGCCGGACCTGGTCATCCTCGATGTGAAGATGCCCAAGCTCGACGGCATCTCCGCGGCCGAGAAGATCACCGAGGAGTCGATCGCCCCGGTGCTGATGCTCACCGCCTTCTCCCAGCGCGACCTGGTCGAGCGGGCGCGGGACGCCGGTGCCATGGCCTACCTGGTGAAGCCCTTCAGCAAGAGCGACGTCGTCCCGGCGATCGAGATGGCCGTGTCCCGGTACACGCAGCTCAAGGAACTGGAGAATGAGGTCGCCGACCTCACTCTGCGCCTGGAGACCCGCAAGCTGGTGGACCGCGCGAAGTCGATCCTGCAGACGGAGTACGGCCTGACGGAGCCGGCCGCGTTCCGCTGGATCCAGAAGACCTCCATGGACCGCCGCATGTCCATGCAGCAGGTCGCCGAGGCCGTCATCCTGGACGCCGAGGAGAAGAAGGCCGCGAAGGCGGCCGACAAGGACTGAGCCCCGAGACCGGGGCCCGGAAGAAGTCCCCGATCCCTCCACACGTGACTGAGGCCCGCTCCGGAAGCTCTTCCGGAACGCGGGCCTCAGTCGTTGGACGAAGGACCTCAGTCCTCGCCGAGATACGCCTTGCGCACGGACTCGTCGTGCAGCAGGTCGCGTCCCGTGCCCGAGAGCACGATGCGGCCGACCTCCATGACGTGGCCGTGGTCCGCGAGGGAGAGCGCGGCCTGGGCGTTCTGCTCGATGAGCAGGATCGTCGTGCCCTGGGACTTCAGCTCCTGGATGGTGGCCATGATCTTCTGCATCATGATCGGCGACAGACCCATGGAGGGCTCGTCGAGCATCAGGAGCTTGGGCCGGGACATGAGCGCGCGGCCCATGGCGAGCATCTGCTGCTCACCGCCCGAGAGGGTGCCGGCGGCCTGCTTCCTGCGCTCCCCGAGGATGGGGAAGAGGTCGTAGGCGCGCTGGATGTCCTTCTCGATGGCTTCCTTGTCGTTGCGCAGGAAGGCGCCGAGGCGGAGGTTGTCCTCGATCGTCATGCGCGGGAAGATGTGCCGCCCCTCGGGGGAGTGGGCGAGTCCGAGCGAGACGACCTTGTGGGCGGGCACCTTCTTCAGCGACTTGCCGTCGAAGCGGATGTCGCCGGAGACCGGCTGGAGCAGCCCGGAGAGGGTGCGCAGCGTGGTGGTCTTGCCGGCGCCGTTGGTGCCGATGAGAGTGACGACCTCGCCCGCTTCGACCTTGAACGAGATGCCCTTGACGGCCTCGATCTTGCCGTAGGCGACCCTGAGGTCCTCGACCTCCAGCAGTGCGGTCACTTGTCGTCCCCTTCTGTGGTGCTCTGCGCCTCGGCGGCCTCGACCTCGCTGGCCTCGTCCGTGCCCGGGGCGCCCTCGAAGGGGGTGCCGAGGTAGGCGGCGACGACGCGCTCGTCGGCCTGGACGACCTCGGCGGGGCCTTCGACGATCTTCTCGCCCTGGACGAGCACGGCGACACGGTCGCAGAGGTTCATGATGAACCGGATGTCGTGCTCGATGACGAGGACGGCGATGCCCTTGTCCCGGATGGCGAAGATGAGGTCCTCGGCCGCGCGGGTCTCCTGCGGGTTCATGCCGGCGGTCGGCTCGTCCAGCAGGAGCAGACCCGGGTCACTCGCGAGGGCCCGGGCGATCTCCAGCTTGCGCTGCTCGCCGTAGGGCAGGTTGCGGGCGAGGTGGTCGGCCTTGGCGGCGAGTCCGGTGAACTTCAGCAGTTCCATGGCGCGTTCACGGGAGGCCGCTTCGGCCTTGTGGAAGCTGGGCAGCCGCAGCAGGGCCGACCAGAGGCCTTCCTTGGTGCGGGTATGCCGTCCGACCAGCACGTTCTCCAGAACGGTCATGTTGGCGAAGAGCCGGATGTTCTGGAAGGTGCGGGCGATGCCGGCCTGGGTGACCAGGTGCGGCTTGGGCGGCAGGACGACGTCCTTGAACTTGACCGTGCCCTCGGTAGGGACGTAGAGGCCGGTGAGGCAGTTGAAGAAGGTGGTCTTGCCGGCGCCGTTGGGGCCGATGAGACCGACGATCTCGCCGGTGTTGACGGTGAGGTCGACGGAGCGGACGGCGGTGAGACCGCCGAAGCGCATGGTGACGTTGGTGGCGTCGAGGACCGTCGTGGTGGTGGTTGCGGTGGTCATGGCGGTCAGGCACCTGCCTTCGCGACGCCGGTTGCGTCGGGCAGAGGTTTGTCCTCCGGTACGTCGAGCTGGCCGGTCTCGTGGAACTCCAGCTGCTTCCTGCGGTCGGCGACCAGGCCCTCGGGGCGGAAGCGCATCAGGAGCATGAGCGCGAGGCCGAAGAGGAGCAGCTGGTAGTCGGCCATGAACTGCAGCTTGGCCGGGATGAGGTAGAGCAGCGCGGCACCGATGAGGGGACCGCTGATGGTGCCCATGCCGCCGAGGATGACGGCGGCGAGCAGGAAGGCCGAGTTGGGCGGCACGGAGCCGGCGAACTGGTACTGCTCGGGGGTGACGCTGTAGGAGACGTGGGCCTGCACGGTGCCGGCGAGGCCGGCCAGCGAGGCGCCCAGCGCGAACGCGAGGAGCTTGAGGCGGAAGCCGTTGATGCCCATGGCGGTGGCGGCGGTCTCGTCTTCGCGGATGGCGACCCAGGCGCGGCCGATGCGGGACTCCGCGGAGCGGCGGAAGACCAGCACGACGACGGCCGTGCAGAGCAGCATCAGCAGGTAGTAGTTGCCGGAGCGGGTGAGCTCGTGGCCGAGGACGCTGTGCGACAGTCCGAGGTTGAACCCGAAGATGTCCAGGTCGGGGATGTTCGGGATGCCGTTGGAGCCGTTGGTGACGTCCGGTCCGCTGTTGCCGTTGAGGTTGTTCATGGTGATGCGGAAGATCTCACCGAAGCCGAGCGTCACGATGGCGAGGTAGTCGCCGCGCAGTCGCAGGGTCGGTGCGCCGATCACCACGCCGAAGATCAGCGAGGCGGCGGCGCCGGTGAGGACCGCGGCCCAGAACGGGAACTGGACGCCGATGGTGGACTGCGGCGAGCCGGAGACCAGCGCGGCGGCGTAGGCGCCGACACCGAGGAAGGCGACGTATCCCAGGTCGAGGAGTCCGGCGAGGCCGACCACGACGTTGAGGCCCAGGGCGACCGTGGCGAAGATCAGGATGTTCGCGCCGATGAGGGCGAACTGGTCGTTGCTCTGGGTGAAGGGGAAGCAGATCGCGGCCACGAACGCCGCCGTCGTGGTGACGTTGCGGTGCTTGTTGGTCAGCGCGGACAGGCGCTTGAGGAGTCCGGCGCGGGTGACCGCGGCGAAGCCGAAGCCGGTGATGATCAGGTAGCCGATGAACTGCTCGGAGTACTCGGTGCCGATGCCGTACGCGAACACGTACAAGCCGACGCCGAAGCCGGCGGCGATGATCAGGATCTCGGCCCAGGAGGGGAGTTCCTTGGCGCGAGGCGGCTCAGGGGCTCCGAACACATGGCGTACGAAGTCCCAGAGGCTTTCGTCGTCGTCGTAGGGCTGGTCGGTGGGGAGGCCGAGGGCGCCGATGACGGCGATGAGGGCGCCGATGCCGGAGACCCAGGCGCCGGGCTCGAAGTTGGCGACGCCGCCGAGTTCGTAGGCGATGGCGCCGAGGGTGTAGCCGGTAGTGCCGAACACGCCGAGGGCGGCGAGGAGCACGGGGCTGTTGGTGCCGCCGGGGGTGAGCCAGCGCAGGCCCTTGATGCCGTAGCCGGAGAGGGCGAACAGCAGCGTGATGAGTGCTCCCACGAGCGTGAGCACTTGCAGTCCGCCCGGGTAGCCCGTGACGGTGAGGTCGCCGGGGAACTCGTCGGTCCAGGTCCAGGCGAGGAAGGTGCCGGCGAGGGCCGTGGCGGAGCCGAGGATGGTGATGGCGCGGGCCGCGCCGGACGGCAGCGGGATGAGCGAGGCGTTTTCCGGGGTGGTGGCCTCGACGGTTTCCGTGGTGGTGGTGTTCGTCATGGGTATCACGCCCGATCCGCGACGCGTTCGCCGAGCAGGCCCTGTGGCCTGAAGAGCAGGACGAGGATGAGCAGGGTGAACGCCCACACGTCCTTCCAGGCGCCGCCGCCGAACAGTTCCATGCCGGGGATGTCGCCGACGTAGCCGGTGGCGAGCGACTCGGTGACGCCGAGGACGAGACCGCCCAGCATGGCGCCGTAGATGTTGCCGATTCCGCCGAGGACGGCGGCGGTGAACGCCTTGAGGCCCATCAGGAAGCCCATGCGGAAACCGACCTGGCCGTTCTTCAGGCCGTACGCGACGGCCGCGATGGCGGCGAACGCGGCACCGATGGCGAAGGCCATGACGATGATGCGGTCGGTGTTGACGCCCATGAGCTTGGCGGTGTCGGGGTCCTGGGCGGTGGCCTGCATACCGCGGCCGGAGCGGGTCTTGTTGACGAAAAACCCGAGGGCGACCATGCAGACCGGGGCGGCGATCAGGACGAAGACGTCACCGCGCTGGATGGTCGCGCCGAGGATGTCGAAGGGGTCGCCCTGGAACTGCGGGAAGGGGTGGTCCTTCTTGGCGTCCGGGTACCACATCCACACGGCCTGCTGGAGGACGATGGAGAGGCCGATGGCGGTGATGAGGGGGGCCAGTCGTGGCGCGGTGCGCAGCGGCCGGTAGGCGAACCGTTCCGCCGCGGTCGCGACCGCGACCGAGACGAGGATTCCGCCGATGATCATGAGCGGGACGGCGGCGCCGAGCCCGAAGCCGTCAGGGAGCACAAGCCAGACGGTGAGGGCACCGAAGCCCCCGACCATGAAGATCTCGCCGTGGGCGAAGTTGATGAGCTGGACGATGCCGTAGACCATCGTGTAGCCGATCGCGATGAGTCCGTACATCGCGCCGAGGATGAGTCCATTGGCCAGCTGTTGCGGCAGTTCGTTCACCGCAGGGCCTCCGTGGAGTGGTTCGGATATGGCGCCGCGCGGGAGCGCTGGTGGGCGCTTCCCGCGCGGCCTGGATCAATGTGTGAGTGGGGTCTGTTTACTCGTCCCCCGGTCAGCCCACCTTCGGCTGCCCGCTGAACGCGGGCGCCCACGTGTTGTTCTCGATCTTGTAGGCGGTCATCGTGTGGTTCGTGGTGTCACCGAACTCGTCGAAGGAGATGGCACCGGTGACGCCGTCGAACTTGATCTTGCTCATGTTGTCGAGGACGACCTTGCGGGCGTCGGACGGCAGCTTGCCGTCGTTCCCCTCGACCGCCAGCTTGACGGCCTCGATGATGGCCCAGGTGGCGTCGTAGGTCAGACCGCCGTAGACCTGGTACGGGTCGCTGTAGCCCGCGGCCTTGTAGCCGGCGAGGAACTTCTTGGCCGACTCCAGCTTCTCGACCGGCTCACCGACAGAGGTGCCGAGGTCGCCCGCGGCCTTCTTGTTGAGCTCGGGGTAGTCGGTGGAGACGATGCCGTCGCCGCCCATGAGCGGGATGTTCTGGCCGCTGTCCTTGAGCTGCTGGCTCAGGGGCGCGGCGGCCGGGTACTCGCCGCCGTAGTAGAGGGCCTCGGCGCCGGTCTTCTTGATCTTGGCCACGACGGAGTTGAAGTCGCGGTCGTCGGGGTTGACGTGGTCGGAGCCCACGATCTTGCCGCCGAGCTTGGTGAAGTTCTCCTTGAAGGAGGCGGCCAGGCCCGCGCCGTAGGTCTTCTGGTCGTCGATCAGGTAGACCTTGGTCTTCTTCGCCTGGTTGTACAGGTAGTCGGCGGCGAAGGCGCCCTGGATCTCGTCCGTGGTGGCGGTACGGAAGTAAGTCTTGAACGGACGGACCGAGTTGCCGGTCTTCCAGCCGTCGCCCTGGGTCAGCTCGGTGCCGGTGTTGGCCGGGGAGACCTGGGTGAGGCCTGCGTCGTTGAACGGCTTCTGCATCTGCTGGGAGACGCTGGAGTTCAGCGGGCCGACGACACCGAGGACGTCCTTGTTGCTGATGAACTTCTGGGCGTTCTGCTGGCCGACGGAGGGCTGGGCCTGGTCGTCGAGGGGCTCGATCTTGAACTCGATGCCCTCGACGTACTCCTGCTCGTTGGCCGTCTTGGCCGCGAGGTCGGCGGAGTTCTTGATGCCGAGGCCGAGGGCCGACAGGTCGCCCGTCAGCGGGGCGTCGACGCCGATCACAACAGTGGTCTTGTCTCCGGAGCCACTGTCGCCGCCCTTGTCGTCGCGCGACCCGCAGGCGGTGAGGGTGAGCGATCCCGCCGCGAGCGCTGCGGTGATGGCTATGAGCGAACGTTGACGCACGAGTCAGTCCTTTCCCTGGCACAGCGGTTCCCTGTGGAAGACGCCGAGTCGAGCGCTGGACCGAAGTGCCTTCGAATCCGGTGGCGCGGTGACTGGCCGTGACTCTAGGCGGGTGCACGGAAATGCAGCAGTGGTCTGGCCAAGGCTGTGACTCTCTTGTTATGCCGCGGAGTATCGCAGAGCGCGACACCGTGGGCGGAACGGGCGAATTCTGACCGGTTCGCCGTGTCCGCATAGTGAGAATGTGCAGGGTGCGCGTCCGTGGAAAGCAGTACCGTTCCACTGTTTTGGCACTGACACGCTTTGTTGCCGGAGGCTACTTCAGGCCTGAGAAGGTCGGGGATTATGTCACGTTCGGGTCATTTGGGAGCATCCCTTCGTTGATCGGATTCCGGTTGTCTTGATTGCTTGTGAATTACGGAGGGTTACGGACGAGAAAGGGGGTCCGGCGTTCTGGGACACTTTTCCGCATTCGATCACCGGGTGCGGGAATCCGGGCGGCGAATTCGGCCTCGCTCCGGTGACGGTCCGCGTCCGCGGCTGGTGAGTGCCGGGGCGGAGCGCTCCGAATTTACCGGACGGCGTGTCAGGTCGCTGTCAGCGGTGGACAGTTGGGGTTCCTGGGGAGGTGTTTGCGTCTCGCGGGTGGTGGTGATTCGTGAGGCGCGGGGGTGGGGTGGGCGGGGGTCGGTTGGTCGAGCCGTTGAGCCTTCGAGCCGTTCGAGCCGTTGAGCCGCAGTGGGGCACGGGGCGTGCCGGTGGGGCGCCGGCCGTGTCGGTCGGGTCTGGAGTGTGGGCCGGGACGGTCGGGGGTGGGGTGTGGGCCGTGTGGGTCGGGCCTGGGGTGCCGGGGGCGCGGAACGGGGCGGTCGCTTCGGTCGTGACCACCCCCTTGTCCGGCTCTCGGTGCCGGTCAGGCCTTGGCCCCCACCCGCTCGGCGTCCTTGGGGCCGACGTCGCGCAGCAGACAGGTCAGCCGCGCGCTGCACACGCGCCGCCCCTCCTCGTCGCTGATCACGATCTCGTACGTCGCCGTGGAGCGGCCCCGGTGGATGGGCGTGGCCACGCCGGTGACGAGGCCGGAACGCACACCTCGGTGATGGGTGCAGTTCAGGTCGACACCGACGGCGATCTTCGACACGCCGCCGTGCAGCATCGAGCCGATCGAGCCGAGGGTCTCGGCCAGCACCGCGGAAGCGCCACCGTGCAGCAGGCCGTACGGCTGGGTGTTGCCCTCGACCGGCATGGTGCCGACGACCCGCTCGGCGGACGCTTCCGCGATCTGGACGCCCATACGTGTGCCGAGGTGCCCCGCGGAGAACAGGGCGGGCAGGTCTACGCCGAGGGCCGCGTACTCGTCGAGGACCTCCTGCGGGAACTTCACGTGCTGCTGCTCGCCCATGGGCCCGGCTCCGTTCGTTCGCTCAATACGTCAGACTCGGCTGAGCAAACGCTCAGTCGGTTGCCGATTGTTCCAGACGGACCACGACGGACTTGCTGGCCGGGGTGTTACTGGTGTCCGCGGTGGCGTCGAGGGGGACGAGGACGTTGGTCTCCGGGTAGTAGGCGGCCGCGCAGCCCCGCGCGGTCGGATAGAGCACGACCCGGAAGCCCGGCGCGCGACGCTCCACGCCGTCCCTCCACTCGCTCACCAGGTCCACGTACGCGCCGTCGGCGACACCGAGGGCGCGTGCGTCCTCGGAGTTGACCAGGACCACGCGCCGGCCGCCCCGGATGCCCCGGTAGCGGTCGTCCAGGCCGTAGATCGTGGTGTTGTACTGGTCGTGCGAGCGCAGCGTCTGCAGCAGCAGCCGCCCCTGCGGCAGTTCGGGGAACTCCACCGGCGCGGCGGTGAAGTTGGCCTTGCCGGTGGCGGTGGGGAAGCGGCGCTCGTCGCGTGGGGCGTGCGGCAGGGTGAAGCCGCCGGGCCGGGCCACCCGCGCGTTGAAGTCCTCGAAACCGGGGATCACGCGCGCGATGCGGTCACGGATCGTGGCGTAGTCCTTCTCGAACTCCTCCCACGGAGTGCCCGATCCCTCACCCAGCACCCGCCGCGCCAGTCGGCACACGATTGCCGGCTCCGACAGCAGATGCCGGCCCGCGGGCTCCAGCCGCCCCCGGGAGGCGTGCACCATGCCCATCGAGTCCTCGACGGTCACGAACTGCTCGCCGCCGCCCTGGAGGTCGCGCTCGGTACGGCCCAGCGTCGGCAGGATCAGGGCACGCGCGCCCGTGACGACGTGCGAGCGGTTCAGCTTGGTCGACACATGGACGGTCAGCCGGGCGCGCCGCATGGCCGCCTCGGTGACATCGGTGTCGGGAGAGGCGGAGACGAAGTTGCCGCCCATGGCGAAGAAGACCTTCGCCTCGCCGTCGCGCAGCGCCTGGATGGCACGGACGACGTCGAAGCCGTGCTCGCGCGGCGGCGCGAATCCGAACTCCTTCTCCAGGGCGTCCAGGAAACCGGGCGCGGGTCGCTCGAAGATGCCCATGGTGCGGTCGCCCTGCACGTTGGAGTGGCCGCGCACCGGGCACACACCCGCGCCGGGGCGTCCGATGTTGCCGCGCAGCAGCAGGAAGTTGACCACCTCACGGATGGTCGGCACCGCGTGCTTGTGCTGGGTGAGGCCCATGGCCCAGCACACGATCGTGCGCTTGGACGCCAGCACCATCTCCAGGGCCTGCTCGATCTCCTGCCGCGACAGGCCCGTCGCCGCGAGGGTCTCGTCCCAGTCGGCGGCGCGGGCGGCCTCGGCGAACTCCTCGAAGCCATGGGTGTGATCGCGCACGAACAGCTCGTCGACGGCCCCCTCGGTCTCCAGGATCAGCTTGTTGAGGAGACGGAACAGGGCCTGGTCGCCGCCGATGCGGATCTGCAGGAACAGGTCGGTGAGCGAGGCACCCGTGGTCAGACCCTTGGCGGTCTGGGGGTTCTTGAAGCGCTCCAGGCCCGCCTCGGGCAGCGGGTTGACGCTGATGATCCGCGCGCCGTTCGCCTTCGCCAGCTCCAGGGCGGAGAGCATGCGCGGATGGTTGGTGCCGGGGTTCTGCCCGGCCACGACGATCAGATCGGCCTGGTGCAGGTCCTCCAGCAGGACGCTGCCCTTGCCGATGCCGATGGTCTCGTTGAGCGCCGAGCCGGACGACTCGTGGCACATGTTGGAGCAGTCCGGCAGGTTGTTGGTGCCCAGCTCGCGCGCGAACAGCTGGTAGAGGAAGGCGGCCTCGTTGCTGGTACGGCCCGAGGTGTAGAAGACGGCCTCGTCGGGGGAGCCGAGCGCGGCGATCTCCTCGGCGACGATGTCGAAGGCGCGCTCCCAGGTGACCGGCTCGTAGTGCTCGCCGCCCTCGGGCAGGTACATGGGGTGCGTGAGCCGGCCCTGCTGGCCCAGCCAGTAACCGCTGCGGTTCGCCAGGTCGGCGACGGGGTGCGCGGCGAAGAACTCGGGAGTGACCCGGCGCAGCGTGGCTTCCTCGGCGACGGCCTTCGCGCCGTTCTCGCAGAACTCCATCGCGTGCCGGTGATCCGGCTCGGGCCAGGCGCAGCCCGGGCAGTCGAAGCCGTCCTTCTGGTTGACCCGCAGCAGGGTCAGCGCGGTGCGCTTGACGCCCATCTGCTGCTGCGCGACACGCAGGGTGTGTCCGATGGCCGTGAGCCCCGCCGCCGCGTGCTGCGGCTCCGCGACCTCGGGTGCGTCCTGGACCGGATCGGCGGTGGGCGGCTTCGTTGCCATCGCACGCTCTCCTTCTCCTACGTGTGTGCGGTACCTCTTCGATCCTCGCACGGGGCACCGACGCCCGGCGGCCGCCGGGCGTATGCGGGGTGCGGGCATTGTGTGCGGGGTGTGACGGGTTCTGGGGGCGGTGCCGGACACGGTGACTCTCGGTGCGGTGCGGTGCGGTGCGGTGCGGTGCGGTGCGGTGCGCTGGGGTGCGGTGCGGTGCGGTGCGCTGCCGTGCGGTGCCTGGATGGGGGTTCGCGGTGCCGTGCGGTGCGGTGCCGTGCCCGGGTGGGGGCTCGCGGCTCGGTGCGGCCACGGCGCGCGGCCCTCGGTGCGGTGTCGCCCCGGGGTGGGGGCCGAGTGTCAGTGGGGCGTGGCAGGATCGGGGGCGTGGCAGAGACAGCACCGAAGAAGACCGACAAGACCTCCGGCGACCGTCCGCGGCTGATGCTGATGGACGGGCACTCGCTGGCCTACCGCGCGTTCTTCGCGCTGCCCGCGGAGAACTTCACCACCGCGACCGGCCAGCCGACGAACGCGATCTACGGCTTCGCGTCGATGCTGGCCAACACCCTGCGCGACGAGGCGCCCACGCACTTCGCGGTGGCCTTCGACGTCTCGCGCAAGACCTGGCGCTCGGAGGAGTTCACCGAGTACAAGGCGAACCGCTCCAAGACCCCGGACGAGTTCAAGGGCCAGGTCGAGCTGATCGGCGAGCTGCTCGACGCGATGCACGTGTCCCGGTTCGCGGTCGACGGCTTCGAGGCGGACGACGTCATCGCGACGCTCGCCACGCAGGCCGAGGCCGAGGGCTTCGAGGTGCTGATCGTCACCGGCGACCGCGACTCCTTCCAGCTGGTGTCCGAGCACACCACGGTGCTGTACCCGACCAAGGGTGTCTCCGAGCTGACCCGCTTCACCCCGGAGAAGGTGTTCGAGAAGTACGGCCTGACGCCCGCGCAGTACCCGGACTTCGCCGCGCTGCGCGGCGACCCGTCCGACAACCTCCCCGGCATCCCGGGCGTCGGCGAGAAGACGGCCGCGAAGTGGATCAACCAGTTCGGTTCGTTCGCCGAGCTGGTCGAGCGGGTCGAGGAGGTCAAGGGCAAGGCCGGGCAGAACCTGCGCGACCACCTGGAGGCCGTCAAGCTCAACCGGCGCCTCACCGAGATGGTGCGCACCGTCGAGCTGACCAAGGGCGTCGCCGACCTCGCGCGCCTGCCGTACGACCGCAAGTCCGTCGCGATGGTCCTGGACACCCTGGAGATCCGGAACCCCTCGCTGCGCGAGCGGCTGCTGGCCGTCGACCCGGGCGCCGAGGAGGCCGAGGCCACCCCCGTCGTCGCCGACGGCGTCGAGGTGGAGGGCACTGTACTGGGCACCGGCGAGCTGGCCGGCTGGCTCACCGAGCACGGCAGCGGAGTGCTCGGCGTCGCCACGGTGGGCACCTGGGCGCTGGGCACCGGCTCGGTCGCCGAGATCGCGCTGGCCGCGCCCGACGGGGCCGCCGCCTGGTTCGACCCGTCCCAGCTGGACGAGACCGACGAGCGCACCTGGGCGACCTGGCTCGCGGACGAGGCCCGGCCCAAGATCTTCCACAACGCCAAGGGCGCGATGCGCGTCTTCGCCGAGCACGGCTGGAGCATCGCCGGCGTCGGCATGGACACCGCCCTCGCCGCCTACCTGGTCAAGCCCGGGCGACGCTCCTTCGACCTGGACGCGCTGTCCATGGAGTACCTGCACCGCGAGCTGGCCCCCGCCGCCGCGGCCGACGGACAGCTGGCCTTCGGCGCGGACGACGGCGCCGAGGCCGAGGCGCTGATGATCCAGGCCCGCGCGGTCCTCGACCTCGGCCAGGCCTTCGAGGGCCGGCTGGAGGAGGTCGGCTCCGCCGAGCTGCTGCGCGACATGGAGCTGCCGACCTCGGCGCTGCTCGCCCGGATGGAGCGGCACGGCATCGCGGCCGACCGCGCCCACCTCGAAGCCATGGAGCAGATGTTCGCGGGCGCCGTGCAGCAGGCCGTGAAGGAGGCGCACGCGGCGGCCGGGCACGAGTTCAACCTGGGCTCGCCCAAGCAGCTCCAGGAGGTCCTCTTCGGCGAGCTGGGCCTGCCCAGGACCAAGAAGACCAAGACCGGCTACACCACCGACGCCGACGCGCTGGCCTGGCTCGCGACCCAGACGGACAACGAGCTTCCGGTGATCATGCTGCGCCACCGTGAGCAGGCGAAGCTGCGGGTCACGGTCGAGGGCCTGATCAAGACCATCGCGACGGACGGCCGTATCCACACGACCTTCAACCAGACGGTCGCCGCCACGGGCCGCCTGTCGTCCACCGACCCGAACCTCCAGAACATCCCGGTCCGCACGGACGAGGGCCGGGCGATCCGCCGCGGTTTCGTGGTCGGCGAGGGCTTCGAGTCCCTCATGACGGCCGACTACAGCCAGATCGAGCTGCGCGTGATGGCCCATCTGTCCGAGGACGAGGGCCTGATCGAGGCCTTCACCTCCGGCGAGGACCTGCACACCACCGTGGCCTCCCAGGTGTTCACCGTCGAGCGGTCGGCCGTGGACGCGGAGATGCGCCGCAAGATCAAGGCCATGTCGTACGGCCTGGCCTACGGCCTGTCCGCGTTCGGTCTCTCCCAGCAGCTGAACATCGAGGCCGCCGAGGCGCGCGCCCTGATGGACACCTACTTCGAGCGCTTCGGCGGGGTGCGGGACTATCTGCGCCGGGCCGTCGACGAGGCCCGCGCGACGGGCTACACGGCCACGCTCTTCGGCCGCCGCCGCTATCTGCCCGACCTCAACAGCGACAACCGCCAGCGCCGCGAGGCGGCCGAGCGCATGGCGCTGAACGCCCCGATCCAGGGCACGGCGGCGGACATTGTCAAGATCGCCATGCTCCATGTGGACAAGGCCCTCCGCGAGGCCGGCCTGACGTCCCGCATGCTCCTCCAGGTCCACGACGAAATCGTCCTGGAGATCGCCCCCGGCGAGCGGGCGGCCGTCGAGGAGATCGTCCGCCGCGAGATGGCCACCGCCGTCCATCTCCGCGCCCCGCTGGACGTCTCGGTGGGCGTGGGGCCGGACTGGGAGTCGGCGGCGCACTAACCAACCGGACGCAAGCGGCCGGATGAGACGGCCTCCGGCGGCAACTCGCCGCCGGAGACGCCGGCCGCTGCGGCCGCAGCTCGTGACCGGGTGTGACGGGCGGGCTCCGGTGGCAGCTCGTGACCGCTGCGACAGCCGCGGCCACCGGGCAGCATGTGACCGAGCGTGATGGTCGCTCCGGCGGCAGCGCGGAGCCCCGGCCGGTGCCCTGGCCGCTCCGGAGACAGGCCGGATGCGGCCGACTGCGCGGCGGCGGCACGCAGCCGCGCGGGGTGACCGCTCCAACGGCGCCACAGCCGGACACGGCGCCCCGCGGCCCGGCGGCGAAGCCCCCGCCAGCCCATACCGGGCCCGGCGGCGAAGGCTCCGCCAGCCCAAACCGGGCCCGGCGGCGAAGGCCGCGCCAGCCGCTGCCCGACGGGCGGCGAAGGCCCCGCCAGCCGGTACCTGGCCCGGCGGCCAAGCCCCCGCCAGCCGCTGCCAGACGAGTGGCGAAGCCCCCTCGACGACCGCCGCCCGGCTCGCGGCGCACCCCCGTACCCCCGCAGGGCCGTCACTCGCGTGGCCCCCGCGGAAAAGCAGGTCGGCGTCGTTGGCCGTCAGGATGCGGGCATGGGTATACGCATGCTCGACCGCCGACCGGCCCGAAAGCCGCTCGCGCCGGTCCCGGCCTTCGCCGCCGGGGCAAGCACCGCCCGTATCGTCCACGGCCGTGCCGAGGCCGTCCGTACCGCCGCCGCGGACCTCGGCCGCGCGCTTCGCCGGTGCCGGACTCTCGGGCCGCTCGGCCGATGTCGCCCCCTCGCCGCCTTCGTCCGGACGCCCGGCACGGCCCCGTGGCGGCTGTGGGCCGATCGGGCGGGCGGCTATCTCGCCCTCCTGCTCGCCCTGCTGCCGCGCACCCGCCCGATCGGCACGCTGACCGTGTTCGTCGCCGGGGTGCCCGTCCTCAGCGGGCCGCCGGGCGGCTCAGCTCCCCGCTGGTCAGGTCCGGAGCCGGAGCCGGGCGCCACACCCTGACCGCCAGGGCGTACAGCAGCACCCCGAGCAGCAGTCCGGCGCCCGCCCCGAAGCACAGGGTCGGGATCAGCTCCCACGGCTTCGCGGAGGAACTCCAGTAGGCCCACCACCGCGCCGCCCGCTGGACGGCCGCGCCCAGCGCGCAGCCGCCGATCAGCACACCGGCCGCCCACCTGTCCCTCGCGGACAGCGACGGCACCCCGGCCGGCTCGGCAGCGGGCACGCGCCGCCGCGCCCGTACGACGAACACGAGGATCACCGCGGCGGCGACCGCCGAACCGCCGTACTGCAGGTACCAGTACAGCGGCGAGCCCGCGACCTCCTGTCCCAGCACAGGGAAGAGACGCATCCCCCAGCGGTCGAGGTGGGTGAACGCGTCCCACACGACATGCGTCAGAGCCCCGACGGCCGCGGAGACGTACCACCACGCCGCCGTCGAGGCCCGCAGGCGCGCGCGGGGCGCCCCGCAGCGCAGCAGGGTCGCCGTACGGAGCTGCCTGCGCCGGGGGAGCAGCGCGACGAGCGGTTCACGCACGAGCAGCCAGAGTCCGACCAGACCCCAGGAGATGAGCACGTCCACCGTGAACACCCCGGGGAAGGAGTGCGTGACATCACCGAACCGCATCGCCCCGGACAGTGCGCTCGCCGCGTAATAGGTCAAGTCGGGCGAGAACGAACCCGCGATCAGGGCGGCCGGTACCAGCGCCCCGCGGCCGGTTCCGTCGGTGCGCACGGCGGGCAGCACGGCAGCCGCATGGCTCAAGGTGAACGGCAAGTGCTCCCCCTGTGAAGGTTGTTGGGTCGGGACCGTGTCCGTCGGCCGCCGGAGCAGTTCAGTATGCGCGACCGACGTGCGCGGAACTGTTCTCGACGGAGATCCGGAGAGCGGCCAACGCCACATGGCCAACCGGTGAAAACGGGGCGCGAACAGGTCCCCGGGGCGGGGATGTTGTCGTAGGGTCGCCTGGGCGGCGCACCGGAGCGAGCACCTGATCGGACGTACGAGCAGTCCGATCGGACGCACAGGTCCGGTCGCGCGAATAAACAAAGCGCCGAAATCGGGCGCCGATGCAACCGACCCCGGACGTCGGCAGTCACAACAGGGTGAGGGCAACAAACGGAGGCGGGCGCTCGAGCGTCCACGGGAGGGTTCACTTCATGGCGGCGCAAATCGGCAGGCGTCTGCGCAAGGGGGCGGCGACGACCGCCGTGGCCGCGGCTGCGGTAGCGGCGCTGTCCGCATCCCAGGCTCCGGGAGCGACGGTCGACGGCGAAGGCAGATCGACCACCGCCGACTCGCAGCCGACGCCCGACGTCAGCGCCGACGACAGCGCGACCGGCAACTCCCCCTACTACACGGACCTGCCGCCGCTGAACAGCCCGACCCCCTCGCCCACGACCTCGTCGACGGTCGCGCCGGGCGCCGGTGGGACCGAGTCCGGCATACCCGCCACCGTCCTCGACGCCTACAAGAGGGCGGCCTCCCGGCTGAACGCGTCCAAGCCCGGCTGCAACCTGCCCTGGGAACTCCTCGCCGCCATCGGCAAGGTCGAGTCGGGGCAGGCCCGCGGCGGCCGCGTCGACGCCAACGGCACCACGATCACCCCGATCCTGGGCCCGCAGCTCGACGGCAACGGCTTCGCGCTCATCAAGGACACCGACAACGGCGCCTACGACGGCAACTCGGCCTACGACCAGGCCGTCGGCCCGATGCAGTTCATCCCCTCCACCTGGGCCTGGGCGGGCCAGGACGGCAACGACGACGGTCTCAAGGACCCGAACAACATCTACGACGCCGCGCTCGCCTCCGCCCACTACCTGTGCCGCTTCGGCTGGGACCTGTCGAGCCAGGGCGACCTCGACCGCGCGATCCTCAGCTACAACAACTCCACCGACTACCTCAACACGGTCCTTTCGTGGCTGGAGTACTACCGCAAGGGCGCCCACGAGATCCCGGACGGCACGGGATCGCTGCCCGGCAACCGCAGCGACACCCCGCGCGGCGAGCAGCGCCCGCCGCGCAAGCCGTCGACCCCAACGCCGAGCCCGAGCCCGTCCACGGACAAGCCGGGCCGCGAGCCGCAGCTCCCGATCCCCGGCCGTCCGACGGCCCCGCCCACCGGCACGCCGAGCACGCCCACCGACACCGTGCACCACCTGGAGGACGCGGGCACCGCGGAGCTCACCGCCACGGCCGGCGACGCGTTCGCCGAGACGATCAGCACCAGGGCGGAGACCAGGTCCGGTCAGGCCGTCGGCAAGGTCCGTGTCCGCTTCACCATCACCGGCGACACCGACGCCACGTTCACCGGCGGCGAGAACGTGGCCACGGTCCTCACCGACGCCTCGGGTGTCGCCGTGACGCCCACGCTGCGCGCCGGGGAGAAGACCGGCACCTTCACCGTCCGGGCCACCGTCGTCGGCCGTTCGGTCGCCGGTGTCGACTACACCGCCACGGTCACCGCGCGCACCGCCGACGCCCTCGCCCGGGTCGGTGAGGGCGCGCTGGTCTGCCCGGCGGGCGGCGAGTTCGCCGAGCAGGTGCAGGTGAAGGCGACCTACCGGGGTGCCGCCGCGGACGGCGTCGCCGCCACGGCGACCCTCATCCGGTCGGCCGACGACCCGAGCCAGAACGACAAGGGCCCCTACTTCAAGGACGCCGCCGGCGACGCCGTCCGTACGCTCGATGGTCTCCAGACGGACGCGAACGGCCTGCTGGTGCTGCCGAAGCTGTACGCCGACGACACCGCGGGCACCTTCCTGCTGCGCGTCACCACGGAAGGCGGCGCCACACTCACCGTCGAACTGACGGTGGAGGCGGCCGCGTCGCCGACCCCGACCGAGCCGACGACCGAGACGTCCGCGACGGCGACGCCCTCGGCATCGCCTTCCGCCTGACCCGGCCCTCGCGCGTAGGCCCGCGCCCGCGCGTACGACGTGTTCTCATCTCGCGCGCGTTGCTACGGTGCCCGGATCTGACGGTGAGTCAGTCAAGGTTCCGTCTCCGCCGGGAGGCCCCGCATGCGCGCCCTGATCGCCGCCGCGACCGGTCTCGCCCTCGCGTTCGCCCTCGTCCTCACCCTCACCCTCACGGCCCTCGGCTCACCCACGGGCGGGACATCCCCGAAACCCAAGATGACGACGGTCCCCGCCCACCCCTGACCGCCCCGAGGGAGGCCGAGATGCGCCGTACGTCCGGACTGGTCCTGCTCGCCCTCGCCGTGTTCCTCGCGGCCCTGTCCCCATTGCTGCGCTGGTACGCCTTTCCCCCGACGAGTACTTCGACGCCCAGACGCGCACCTCCGCGCCCATCCACTACAAGGGCGCCCGCAGCTTCCGGGGCCTGGAGGTCTACTTCTTCGAACAGACCGTGCCCTGGCCCGAGGTGCCGTTCCCCAAGGCCATGCCCGTCAAGGGCATCACCCCCGAGTCCGTCGCCGCCACCGGCACCACCCGCTGGTACACCACGGTCCGCAGGTTCTGGGTCGAACCCGTCACCGGCGCCCCCGTCTCGGCGAGGAGATCCACAAGGAGGAGCTGCGGGGCGGCACCCTGCTCGGCGACCGCGACAAGGTGACGGCGTTCGCCGGGCACGTGAAGATGCGAGAGGACTACATCGAGCACACCGTCGACCTGGTCAAGTCCGACCGCGCCCTGCTCCTGCTGCTCACATCCCACCTGCCCCGGGGCTTCCTCACCCTGGGCGCCCTGCTCCTCGCCCTCGCCCTCCGGGTCGAGGCGCGCGGCAGGCGCCCGGCCGGTCCCGCACCGGAAACCGCCTCGACCGCCGAGCCGGTCACCGCCTGAGCGCGGCGTTGGTGCGCCGGGTCGGCTCCGCAGTCGCCGGGTCCTCGGGCCACGGGTGCTTCGGATAGCGGCCGCGCAACTCCGCCCGCACGCCCTTGTAGCCGTCCCGCCAGAAGGAGGCCAGATCGGCCGTCACGGCCGCCGGCCGCCCGGCGGGCGACAGCAGATGCACCAGCACCGGCACTCCGGCGAGTTTCGGCGACTCCTGCAGTCCGAACATCTCCTGGAGCTTGACCGCGAGCACCGGCCGTTCCGGATCGCCGTAGTCGATCCGGATCCTGGACCCGCTCGGTACGGTGATCCGCTCCGGTGCCAGCTCCTCCAGCCGGGCCGCGTCCCCCGAGGCCCAGGGCAGGAGCCTGCCCAGCGCCTCACCGGCGTCGATACGCGCCAGGTCCGCCCGCCGCCGGGCCCGGCCGAACTCCGGCTCCAGCCACTCGTCCACGCGCGCGTGCAGAGCGCCGTCCGAGACGTCCGGCCACGGCTCGCCCAGGTGCAGCCGGAGGAACGCCAGCCGCTGCCGCAGCACCCCGGCATCGGCGGACCAGCGCAGCAGCCCGACCCCCTCCTGCCGCAGCCCGGTCAGCAGAGCCTCCCGGACCAGTGCCGGGTCGGCGTCCCGCAGCGGCCGCGCCGCCAGCTCGATCGCCCCCAGCCGTTCCACGCGGCGTGCGACGACGTCCCCGTCGGCCCAGTGGACCTCCTCCCGCGCGCCGAGCAGCGAGCCCGCGGCGAGCCGGGCGAGGTCCTCGTCGATGACGGCCCCGAGCTGCACCCTCGCGTGCCCCCGGCCCACGGGACGGTCCGCCACGGCTACCGCGATCCACGGGGAGCCACGCAAAGGAGACGCCTCCGAGAGGTCGGCCCGCGTGCCGGAGGCCATGAGATACGACCCGCCGTCGAGCCTGGCCACGCGCTCGGGAAAGGCGAGAGCGGCGATCAGCCCCGCCACCCGGTCGTCACCGCCGAGGGAACGCGCCCCGCCGGTCGCCCGCACGGCGTCACGGCCGCCGGCGAGCGAACCGGCGTCCTCCCCGGCGACGCCCTTCAGCCGCCGGACCTCACGACGCCAGCGCTCCGCGTACGCGTCACCACCACGCCGGGCAGTCCGCAGCGCGGCCGCGAGATCGTCCCCGTACCCGCGCGGTGCCTCCTCGGACAGCAGGGCCACCACCTCGACGCCCGGACCGGACGTGTCCAGCAGTGCCCGCCCCAGCCGGGGATGCAGCCCCAGCCGCGCGAGCCGCAGCCCCCGCTCCGTGGCCCGCCCCGCGGCGTCCACCGCTCCGACCGCCGTCAACGCCGCTCGCGCCGCTGCCATCGCCCCGGCCGGGGGCGGATCGAGGAGCGCCAGCCCCGAGGCGTCCGGATCGCCCCAACAGGCCGTCTGCAGGGCGAACGCCGTCAGGTCGGCCACCTTGATCTCGGGAGAGGGGAACCGGGGCAGCCGCGCGTCCTCGGCCTCCGCCCAGCAGCGGTACACCGCACCGGGCGCCTCACGCCCGGCCCGGCCGGCCCGCTGACGCCCGGCCGCCTGAGAGGCCCGCACCGTCGTCAGCGCGCTCAGCCCGCGCGCGTGGTCCACCCGGGGTTCACGCGCCAGCCCCGAGTCCACGACCACCCGCACCCCGGGCACGGTCAGGGAGGACTCCGCCACCGCCGTGGCCAGCACGACCCGGCGCCGCGCACCGGGCGCCAGCACCGCGTCCTGCACGGCCGCCGGAGCCCGGCCGTGCACCTGGAGCACCTCGACGTCCCCCGGACCGGCCAGCTGCCCGGCCACCCGCGCGATCTCGCCCACGCCCGGCAGGAAACACAGCACGTCCCCTGCCCGCTCGGCCAGCGCCCGCCGTACCGTCGCCGCCACATGTGTCAGCAGCGCCGGATCGACGCGCATGCCGTGCGGGGGCCGTACCGGGCTCGCGGGCGGCGCACAGACCACGTCCACCGGATGCGTGACCCCCCGCGCCTCGACGACCGGCGCGCCGCCCAGCAGCCGCGCCCAGCCCTGCGCGTCGGTCGTCGCCGAAGCCGCCACGAGCCGCAGCTCCGGCCGCAGCGTCTCGCGCACGTCCCACAGGAAAGCGGCCGCCGTGTCCGCGTCGAGATGGCGCTCGTGGCACTCGTCGAGCACCACCGCGTCCACGCCCGTCAGCTCCTGGTCGCGCTGGAGCCGCTGCAACAGCACACCGGTCGTCATGACCTCCACACGCGCGCGTGGCCCCACGACCCGCTCGCCGCGCACGGTGTACCCGACGCTCTCGCCGAGTTTCTCGCCCAGCAGCCACGCCATCCGCCGGGCCGCCGCGCGGGCCGCGATCCGCCGCGGCTCGGCGACGACGACGCGCCGCGCGGGGCCCTCACCGAGGAGCCCCGCCAGGGCGAGCGGCACCAGCGTCGTCTTGCCCGTGCCCGGCGGCGCGACCAGTACGGCCGTACCGCGGGTGTCCAGGGCGTCGTCCAGCTCGGGCAGGGCCGCGCGTACGGGCAGGGCGTCCAGGGCGTTGTAACGGATCACCCGATCAGTGTCGTACGCCCGGGAACGGTCGGTCGATCGGCCTCATGCGCGCACTCGGGCCCTGAACGAAGCTCTCGGCCCGATACGACCCGGCAGCCCTGCACACGCGGTCGCTCCTGTTCGGTTCGCCCGGTACGGCCGTCAGTCCCGTTCGCACACGAAGATGGCCGTACCCGGGATCAGATGACCGCGCAGCGGGGACCAGCCGCCCCACTCGGACGTGTTCCAGGCCGGCCACTCCGGCTCCACCAGGTCCACCAGCCGGAACCGCGCGGCGACGATGTCCCGCACGCGGTCGCCGACCGTCCGGTGGTGCTCGACGTAGACCGCGCCGCCGTCCTCGTCCTGCTCGACGTAGGGCGTGCGGTCGAAGTAGGACGCGGACACGCTCAGCCCCTCCGGGCCGGGCTCGTCCGGGAAGGCCCAGCGGATCGGGTGGGTCACCGAGAAGACGAACCGGCCCCCGGGGCGCAGGACGCGACGGACCTCCCGCAGCACCTGCACCGGGTCGGCGACGAAGGGCAGCGCCCCGTACGCCGAGCACGCCAGGTCGAAGGAGGCGTCCGCGAAGGGCAGGGCGCCGGCGTCGGCGCACACCAGAGGGAACGTTCCGCCGATGCGCAGCGCGTGCTGGAGCTGGCGATGGGACAGGTCCAGCGCGACCGGGCGGGCGCCCTGCTCGGCCAGCCAGCGCGAGCACTGGGCCGCGCCGGCGCCGATCTCCAGGACGTCCTTTCCCTTCAGCTCCTCCAGCGGGCCCAGCAGCTCCGCCCCCACCTCGTCCAGGCCCTCGGGACCCCATACGAAGCGGTCGTCCCCGAGGAACGTCCCGTGCTCGATCTGGTACTCGTCGGCGTTGCGGTCCCACCAGCCGCGGTTCGCGCGGGAACTCTCCGCCGCCCCGGCCTCGCGCCGGGTGGCCTCCGGCTCGGCCGTGGGCTCGGCAGACACGGACTCTTGGATGATCGGCTCCCTCGTCGTACTCTTCCGTCCAACCCGTTCCGGGAGCGTCACGACAAGGCGCGCCCCGAGCTCCGTGTGGCCTCAGAAGACAGGATTTGTGCCGGGTATGCGGTGTTCCGCCCTGGGTGTGCGCCTTCGCGCATTGACCCTGCCCGGCTGCCCCCGTATGCTACAAGTTGCGCTGCGGGCCTGCGCGCCTCAGACGTAGCAGGCTGCGCTCGCATCTGTTGTATGTCCCCTCGGTTGTCGAGGCGTTTCACCGGTTTGTCCAGGTGGGGCGCTTTCTAAGCTGTCCGGCTTCTACAGAGCGAAACAGGCTCCGGCGTAGCAGTACCTACGACTTCAATGTCCGTACCGGAGCCCTTTCCCACATGACGAGCAGCACCGAGACCACCGCCACCACCCCGCAGGTTGCGGTCAACGACATCGGTAACGAGGAAGCCTTCCTCGCCGCGATCGACGAGACGATCAAGTACTTCAACGACGGCGACATCGTCGACGGCGTCATCGTGAAGGTCGACCGGGACGAGGTCCTGCTCGACATCGGTTACAAGACCGAAGGTGTCATCCCGAGCCGCGAGCTCTCGATCAAGCACGACGTCGACCCCAACGAGGTCGTCGCCGTCGGTGACGAGATCGAGGCCCTCGTCCTCCAGAAGGAGGACAAGGAAGGCCGCCTGATCCTCTCGAAGAAGCGCGCCCAGTACGAGCGTGCCTGGGGCACCATCGAGAAGATCAAGGAAGAGGACGGCATCGTCACCGGTACCGTCATCGAGGTCGTCAAGGGTGGCCTCATCCTCGACATCGGCCTCCGCGGCTTCCTCCCGGCCTCCCTGGTCGAGATGCGCCGTGTTCGCGACCTCCAGCCGTACGTCGGCAAGGAGCTCGAGGCGAAGATCATCGAGCTGGACAAGAACCGCAACAACGTGGTCCTGTCCCGCCGCGCCTGGCTCGAGCAGACCCAGTCCGAGGTCCGCCAGACGTTCCTCACCACCCTGCAGAAGGGTCAGGTCCGTTCCGGCGTCGTCTCCTCGATCGTCAACTTCGGTGCCTTCGTGGACCTGGGTGGCGTCGACGGTCTGGTCCACGTCTCCGAACTGTCCTGGAAGCACATCGACCACCCGTCCGAGGTTGTCGAGGTCGGCCAGGAAGTCACCGTCGAGGTTCTCGACGTCGACATGGACCGCGAGCGTGTCTCCCTGTCGCTGAAGGCGACCCAGGAAGACCCGTGGCAGCAGTTCGCCCGCACCCACCAGATCGGCCAGGTCGTGCCCGGCAAGGTCACGAAGCTGGTTCCGTTCGGTGCGTTCGTCCGCGTGGACGAGGGCATCGAGGGTCTGGTCCACATCTCCGAGCTGGCCGAGCGCCACGTGGAGATCCCGGAGCAGGTCGTCCAGGTCAACGACGAGATCTTCGTCAAGGTCATCGACATCGACCTCGAGCGTCGTCGCATCAGCCTCTCGCTGAAGCAGGCCAACGAGGCCTTCGGTGCCGACCCGGCCACGGTCGAGTTCGACCCGACCCTGTACGGCATGGCCGCGTCCTACGACGACCAGGGCAACTACATCTACCCCGAGGGCTTCGACCCCGAGACCAACGACTGGCTCGAGGGCTACGAGACCCAGCGCGAGGCGTGGGAGCACCAGTACGCCGAGGCGCAGACCCGCTTCGAGCAGCACCAGCAGCAGGTCATCAAGTCCCGCGAGGCGGACGCCGCTGCCGCCGCCGAGGGCGGCGACTCCGCCGGTGCGGCTCCGGCCGCGGGTGGCGGTTCGTACTCCTCCGAGGGTGGCGACAACTCCGGCGCCCTGGCGTCGGACGAGGCGCTGGCTGCCCTGCGCGAGAAGCTGGCGGGCGGCCAGAGCTGAACGCTCTCCGCTGAGGCCTAGCCTCTGATTCGAGGGGCCGCACCTTTTGAGGTGCGGCCCCTTGGTCGTGTTCTGACCCGGTCCCGTTCTGCTCTCGGTGGCCGTTCGTCCATGGCTCGTCCGCGGTTGGGCGCCCAGTTCCCCCGCCTGCCGGGGCGTTGCCCAGCCCCGGCTTTCATGGTCAGGGGAATGCGCACACGCTGTGCCTTGTTGTTCACGAGGACACGAGGAGGAGCGGTCACTGTGCTTGATCCGCAGGGTTTGTACACGTGGGAGCCGAAGGGCCTGGCCGTCGTCGACATGGCGCTCGCCCAGGAGTCCGCCGGCCTTGTCATGCTCTACCACTTCGACGGATACATCGACGCGGGCGAGACCGGCGACCAGATCGTCGACCGGCTCCTCGACTCGCTGACCCACCAGGTCGTCGCGAGCTTCGACCACGACCGGCTCGTGGACTACCGGGCCCGTCGCCCGCTGCTCACCTTCCGGCGCGACCGCTGGACCGCGTACGAGGAACCGAGCATCGTCGTACGGCTCGTCCAGGACGCCACCGGTGCGCCCTTCCTGCTGTTGTCCGGCCCCGAGCCGGACGTCGAGTGGGAGCGTTTCGCGGCAGCCGTCGAGCAGATCGTGGAGCGGCTCGGCGTCCGCCTCGCCGTGAACTTCCACGGCATCCCCATGGGCGTGCCGCACACCCGCCCCGTCGGCCTCACCCCGCACGGCAACCGCGTCGACCTGGTCCCCGGCCACCGCAGCCCCTTCGACGAGGCCCAGGTGCCGGGCAGCGCCGAGTCGCTCGTCGAGTACCGCCTCATGGAGGCCGGCCACGACGTCCTCGGCGTCGCCGCCCATGTCCCGCACTACATCGCCCGCTCCGCCTACCCGGACGCCGCCCTGACCGTCCTGGAGGCCATCACGGCCGCCACCGGACTGGTCCTGCCGGGCATCGCCCACGCGCTGCGCACGGACGCCCAGGTCACCCAGACCGAGATCGACCGGCAGATCAGGGAGGGCGACGAGGAGCTCACCGCGCTCGTCCAGGGCCTTGAGCACCAGTACGACGCCGTCGCGGGCGCGGAGACCCGCGGCAACATGCTCGCCGAACCGGCCGACATCCCGTCGGCCGACGAGATCGGCCGCGAGTTCGAGAAGTTCCTGGCGGAGAGGGAGGGCGACGCCTGAGGCCGGCTGGACCGACGGCGATCGGTGAAGCCGGGGGACCTATGACGCCCTTGACGCTCGGTGAACCCGGCCGGACCGACGGCGCCCTGCGTGGCGCTCGGTAACCCGGCCGGACCGATGACCCCCCGTGGCGTTTGGCGAACCCGGCGGGACCGACGGCGCCCTGCGTGGCGCTCGGTAACCCGGCCGGACCGATGACCCCCCGTGGCGTTTGGCGAACCCGGCGGGACCGACGGCGCCCTGTGTGGCGCTCGGTAACCCGGCCGGACCGATGACCCCCCGTGGCGTTTGGCGAACCCGGCCGCCAGGTGAGTGCGGCCGGACCCCGCAGGGCTCGTGTCGGTGGCAGGCCCTAAGCTTCGGCTCATGCTGACAGTGGGTCTGACCGGCGGCATCGGCGCCGGCAAGAGCGAGGTGTCGCGGCTGCTCGTCGAGTGCGGGGCCGTGCTGATCGACGCGGACCGCATCGCGCGCGAGGTCGTCGAGCCCGGGACGCCCGGACTCGCCGCCGTGGTCGAAGCCTTCGGCAAGGAAGTGCTCGCCGAGGACGGCAGCCTCGACCGGCCCAAGCTGGGCTCGATCGTGTTCGGCGACCCGGAGAAGCTCGCCCTGCTCAACTCCCTCGTCCACCCCCTCGTCGGCGCGCGTTCCCGCGAACTGGAGGACGCCGCGCCCGAGGACGCCGTCGTCGTCCACGATGTGCCCCTGCTCACCGAGAACGGCCTGGCCGGGCGCTACGACCTGGTGATCGTCGTCGACGTCGCTCCCGAGACACAGCTCGACCGGCTGGTGCGCCTGCGCGGCATGGCCGAGGAGGACGCACGCGCGCGCATGGCCGCGCAGGCCACCCGCGACCAGCGCCGGGAGATCGCCGACATCGTCATCGACAACGACGTGCCGCTTCCCGAGCTCCGTCGCCGGGTACACGAAGTGTGGGAGGACCTCGCGGAGCGTGCCCGCGACCGCTCCGGCCGCTCCTGAGCCGTCCGAGGGGCGGGTGCGAGCCGCCCCGAGGGGCCCGTGGCGGTGAGGCGGAGAAGGGCGGGGAATAGCGTTGTCCGCTGCGGGCGTTGGAACGATCCAGCGTGGGAAGGACTCTGCCGTGCCCGAGACCAGCGGTTCGACCGGACGTACTCCGGAGACGCATGTCATCGACTTCCGTGCCGCGGAGCAGCTGCTCGCCGCACGGGACCCCGGCGGCGCGGTGAAGCTGCTCGACCGGGTCATCGCCGAGCATCCGGAGAACACCGCCGCCCGGCTGCTGCGGGCACGCGCCTTCTTCGCGCGAGCCCAACTGCGCTCCGCCGAGCTTGAGTTCAGCATCGTCCTGGAGCGCGAGCCCGACAACGCCTTCGCCCATTTCGCGCTCGCCCGTACCTACGAGCGCCAGGGGCGCCCCGACGTCGCCAAGCGCCACTTCCGCCTGGCGGCCGCGCTCGACCCGAACCCCGAGTACGTGAAGGCGGCACGCTTCGACACGTGACTTCCGCTCACCGACCGCCGCCGTTGGGCGGCCGGTACGGCGGAACATCAGGGCCCGGCTGATAGTGCGGGCCCTGTCGTATGTGCCGCAGTACGACGGTCAGGTCGACGGTGGCCACCAGCCACAGCAGGCCGCACGCCACCGCCCAGCCGATCCGGTCGACCAGCGCGAACGCGGCCGTACCGAAGATCGCCCAGGCCACACCCCACACGCTCAGCCAGAACCGCATCCGCAGGGCACTGCGCGCGGTCACCGGTTCACTGCCCGTACGCATAGCTGTCGTCACTCCTGGTTGAAACGTACTCCCGCCACAGGGGTTCTCCAAGGCGTGGCGGGAGGAGCGGAGGACGGAGCCGGCAGGCCTGGCGCGCCGGGTCTCGCCGGGTCTCGCCGGGTCTCGCCGGGTCTCGGGCGGACCGTGCCGAGGGCGGAAGGGTTGCCCCGGCCGGCCGCGCTCACACGAAGGAGTGAAGGTGTGCGAGGGGGGAACGGTCGTGCGGACGCGGGCCGTTGGACGGGCATGAGGCTGGAAATGCGAGAAGGGTACGAAGGTACGGGACCGGGTGCGATCACCCCTGACGGCTGCGCGGTGGAGCTCTACTCCCGGCTGCCGGCCGGCGACGAGCCGGACGTCATCACCGCGGCCGTCCCGCCGGGCGCGAGCATCCTGGAGCTGGGCAGCGGGGTGGGACGCATGACGCACCCCCTGCTGGAGCGCGGCTTCGCGGTCACCGCGGTGGACGAGTCACCGGACATGCTCGCCCGCGTCCGCGGCGCCCGCACGATATGCGGCGCCATCGAGGACCTCGACCTGGGCGAGACCTTCGACGTGGTGACGCTCGCGTCGTTCCTCGTCCATGCCGGGGACGCCGAGGTGAGACGGGGCATGCTGCGCACCTGCGCCCGGCACGTCGCCGACGGCGGCTGCGTGCTCATCCAGCGGGAAGGGGCGGACTACCACACCGATCTGCCGCGCGAGCGAGTCGACCCCAGCGGCTTCACCGTGCGGATCGTGTCCGCCGACCCGGTCGGTGACGGAGTCGACTCGGTCCGCGCCGAGTACGAGTTCCCGGACGCCGTGTGGACCCAGACCTTCCTGTCGCGGTCCCTGACCAAGGAGCAGTTCGAGGAGGCGCTGGGGGAGGCGGGACTGCGAGTGGACAAGTACCTGACGCCGGACGGGATATGGGTGCGCGCGGTGCGAGTGGACCGGGAGGCGGGAGAGCAGGGCGTCTAAGGGGCCGCGTGGGGAAGCGGGTTGGGCGTCGGAGGGGGAGAGGGTGCGGAGAAAGTTGCCTGGAGGGCGATGAGTTCGGGCAGGCGTGCGGGTCTATCCCTGTGACAACACCCCAGACCGTTGCGCACAGGAGAACCCCATGTCCGAGACCACCGCTCCCGTCACCGCCGCTGCTTCCGCCGTCTCCGTCACCAGCGGCACGACCGTCGCCGAGTCCGCCATCGCACGCGGCCGACGGGCCCGGATCGCGCTGCGCGGCTTCCAGATCGTGTTCGCGCTGTTCTTCGGGATCGCGAGCGCGCTGCCCAAGCTCGTCGGTCACTCGTCCGCGACCGAGATCTTCGACCGGATGGGCTGGAGCAGCGCGGGCATGTACACCGTCGGCGCGCTGGAGCTGGCCGGTGCGATCGCGTTGTTGGTGCCGGTGCTCCAGTCGGTGGCGGCTATGGCGCTGAGTGGCCTGATGGTCGGGGCGTTCTACTTCCAGATGACCGCGTTCGACGGAGAGAACGCGGCCACGCCGCTCATCCTCATCGTGCCGCTCGCGCTGATCGCCTGGGCCCGGCGTGGTCACAACGCCGAGCTGCTGCGGCTGGTTCGACGGGGCAAATGACGCGAGGGGAGCCGGGGCAGGGCGGTCGGTCCGGGGCGGACGCGGCGCGTTGCGCGAGGGGTACCGAGCTCGGAGCGTCCCCTTCCCGCCAGGTCCCACCCGGAGGGCACCGCCGCTGCCGTCCGGACTCACCCCGCGGGCGTCACTGCTCTCGGGGTGAGCGGCCTCCTGGGAGGAAGCCCAGTCCGCCGTTTCCGCGTAGTCGTTCCAGCTCGCGGCGGTCCCGCTTGGTGGGGCGGCCCGCACCGCGGTCGCGGATGCCGGCCGGGGCGACGGCCTCGCGGGGCGGCGGGGGCGGGCTGTTGTCTACATAGCACTGGACCGCGATTGGGGCGCCGACCCGCTTGCGGATCAGACGCTTGACGATGACGATCCGCTCGCGGCCCTCGTGCAGGACGCGCACCTCGTCGCCCACGCGCAGGGAGTGCGCGGGCTTGACCCGCTCGCCGTTCACCCTGACGTGGCCGCCCTTGCAGGCAGTGGCGCCGACGGACCGGGTCTTGACCAGCCGCACGGACCAGATCCAGCTGTCGACCCGCACGCTCTCGCCGCCGGCCGGCCCGGCCGCCTCGGCCGCGGCCACCGCGGCAGCGACCTTCGGGTCGGGCTGCGGGGCGCCGCCGTCGGCACCGGGGGGCTGGATGTCGTCCGCGTCCTGGGAGGCCATGGCATCGACCTTAGCTCGACGAGAGGAGAGACCTGGACTTGTTTTCCGAGGCCGCCCTGACAGCGGGGGGAAGGGGTGAGCGCAAGGGGCCGGAGCCGCTCGTCCGGGGACCTGCCCTCGCCCGTCCTACGGTGGAGAGCCCTCGCCCGTCCTACGGTGGAGATATGCCCCCGGACCCCGAAGCCACCGTTCCCTTCGGTGCCGTCACGCCACCGACACTCCCTCTCCCTGGCCTCGGCGGTCTCCGAGATCTCCCCGCTCTGGACCACCGCATCGCGGACTGCCGGGCCTGTCCGCGGCTCGTGGAATGGCGGGAGGCGGTGGCGCGGGAGAAGCGGGCGGCCTTCGCGGACCGGACGTACTGGGGGCGCCCGGTGCCGGGGTTCGGACCGGCGGACGCGGCGTTGCTCGTGGTGGGGCTGGCTCCGGCGGCGCACGGAGGCAATCGCACCGGGCGGATGTTCACGGGGGACCGGTCGGGGGACGTGCTGTACCAGGCGCTGTACGACGTGGGGCTGGCGTCGCAGCCGACGTCGGTCGCGGTCGGGGACGGGCTGGAGCTGTACGGGGTGCGGGTGACGGCGCCGGTGCACTGCGCGCCGCCCGCCAACCGGCCCACGCCGGGGGAGCGGGACATGTGCAGGCCGTGGCTGGTGCGGGAGCTGCGGTTGCTTCGGCCGACGGTGCGGGCCGTGGTCGTGCTGGGGGCGTTCGGCTGGCAGGCGGCGCTGCCGGCGCTGGCGGAGGCGGGCTGGACGGTGCCGAGGCCGCGGCCGGTGTTCGCGCACGGGGCGCGGGTGTGTCTGCGGGACGGCGAGGGCGGTGACGACCTCACGGTCCTCGGCTGCTTCCACGTCAGCCAGCGCAACACGTTCACCGGCCGCCTGACCCCCGCGATGCTGCGGCGGGTCCTGGGCGAGGCGGCCGAGGCGGCGGGGCTGGCGACCGACACCGACGGGCCGGGTGGGGGGCCCTGAGCGGCTGGACGTGAGGAGGGAGGGGTTCGGACCCCGCTCGGTCCAGGGCTTGAGCCCAGCTCGGTCACCCCGGGCCCCGAGCCTCGGCCCGCCGGGCCCCAAGCTCTGCCCCGGAGCTTCAGGGCCGCCACTCGTACCGTACGTCCGGCTCCCGCTCCTCGTTGCCGCTGCCGTCGGTGTGCTCGACGGCGCGGAAGCCGTGGCGTTCGTAGAAGCGGTGGGCGGGTTCGTTGACCTGGAAGGTCCACAGGCTCAGGCACCGTGGGCTGCGTTCCTTGGCGAGGGCGAGGAGCCGGTCGCCGATACCGCGGCCGCGCCAGTCGGGGTCGAGGTAGAGCTGCGAGACCACCTCGCCGTCGAGCACCATCATGCCCACGACCGCGCCCTCCGCCTCCGCGACCCATGTCTCCCGCCGAGGCACCACGACATCGCGTATGTAGGCGCGTACTTCGTCGTCGGAGTGGGGGCGGGTGACGTTCGGCAGGGCGGTGTCGAAGGACCGGAGGTAGACCTCGGCCACGGCCTCCGCGTCGGCGCCGCCCGCCCGGCGCAAGGTGACGGTCTCGGCCTGGGGGACGACGGCCGTGGCCGTGATCTCCACCAACTGGCCTGTGTATCCGAGGCAGGCCACGCCGATCAGCGTCGACGAGTGCGGTCCCGTACTCAGCCCGGAAGCCTCGACGACGTCCCAGACGGCGTGCAGTGCCGAGGGATCACTGCCCACGACGTACACCTCGGTCGACACGACATGCGCGAAGTCGCTGCCCACGGACCGCAGTTGCTCCGCGAGGTTGGCGAGCACCTGCTCCGTCTGCCGCACCGGATCCCCCGCCCCGACCAGCTTCCCGGCGGCGTCCAAGGGCACCGACCCCGCGAGAAAGGCCAGCTTCGTGCCGGCCTCGACCACGGACGCGTGGGAGTAGACGGGCGGCGGGAAGAGGGTGGGGACGGTGACGCGCCGGATCATACGGAGATGCTCCTCAACAACACTGGAACGGGAAGGCCGGTCGACCACGGGGACGACGGACCGAGACATCCTCTGATCATCCGGCTCGCGCCTCCGACCCGCACCCGCTTTACGGCGCGTCGGCGCGTCGGCGCGGCGGTGAGGCGCCCTTCAACGACCGAGGCCCGCCCGCTCCCGCCACCGCGAGGCCCGCTCCCGCCCCGCGGCCCGCTTCCGCCCCCGCGCGGGGGGAATTTGCAGCGCAGCCGCCGGGCCGACCCCTTTACGCTTCCCGCGCCTAGCAATCCGACTGGGACCCCACACCGGAGCCGCCGTGCAACCCCTCACCAACGACCGCGACTTCCTCGACACCACCGCCGACCGTCTGGCATCCCTTCCCACCGTCCGAGCCGTCGCCCTCGGCGGCTCCCGTGCCCAGGGCACCCACCGTCCCGACAGCGACTGGGATCTCGCCGTCTACTACCGCGGCGCCTTCGACCCGACCGACCTGCGCGCCCTCGGCTGGGAGGGCGAGGTCTCCGAGGTCGGCGGCTGGGGCGGCGGGGTCTTCAACGGGGGAGCCTGGCTGATGATCGACGGACGGCGCGTGGACGTGCACTACCGGGACCTCGACGTGGTAGAGCGCGAACTCGCGCAGGCGGAGCAGGGCCGCTTCCATGTGGAGCCGCTGATGTTTCACCTGGCGGGCATCCCCAGCTACCTGGTCGTGGCCGAACTGGCGATCAACAAGGTGCTCCGGGGCGACCTGCCGCGCCCGGCCACGTACCCGGCGCAATTGCGCCGGACCGCACCCGACCGCTGGTACGGCGTGGCCACCGCCACCCTCGGGTACGCCAAGGCCGCTCACGCCCCCAGGGGCGCGCTCACCCAGGTCGTCGGCACGATCGCCCTCGCCACCACCCAGACGGCCCACGCCGTCCTGGCGGCCCGAGGGGAGTGGGTCACCAACGACAAACACCGCCTCACCGCGCCGAGCTGGACGAGGTCGACCAGCTCCTGACGGGTCTCACCCCCGGCCCGGCCGCCCTGCTCCAGGCGATCACCGAGGCCGAGGCGCTCTTCGACCGCACGGTCGAGACGGCCAGGCAGATGACCAAGCAGACGGCCAGGAAGACGGCCAAGCAGAGGGCCGCCGACGCGACAGCCCAGGACGCCCAGGGGGCTGCGCAGGACGCCCAGGGGGCTGCGCAGGACGCCCAGGGGACAGCCCAGGACGCTCAGGGGACAGCCCAGGGGTGAGTGTCAGAGCGGACTGGCCACTGGCCCTCAGTCGCCCACCCGCACCCACACCGGCGCATGGTCCGAGCCCGGCTCGTCCCGTCGCGAGGTCGGATCGGTGCTCACCGACGGCAGGTCCGGGGGGCCGGAGTCCGGCAGACCCGTGCCCGCCGCCGTGATCCGGTGGATGAGGTGGTGGCTCACCAGGACGTGGTCGATCAGCTCGCGTCGTCCGTCGTTGATCCGGGAGAAGCGTTCCGCGGGAGCGATGAGCTCGGCCGTGCTCCACAGCCGTTGCGCGTCGCCCTTGTCCGGGCGTTCGAAGCCCGCCGTGGTCAGTTCGGAGCCGGGCGGGCCGAGCAGGATCTGGGTCGTCGCGGCCCGGACCTCGTCGTTCAGATCGCCGAGCACCGCCACGTCCCGGTCCCTGCCGTCGCCCGCCAGCAGTTCCCCCGCCAGGTCGCGCAGGGCCGCCGCCTCGGCCGCCCGGCGGAAGAGTGCGTAGGCGCCGAAGCGGGCCCGTTCGCCCTCGTCGAGGGGGTTGAAACGCTTGTTCGGGTATGTCAGCAGCTTCGACTTCAGATGGGCCACCGCCACCCGCAGCGGGCCGGCCTCGGTGTCCGTCTCCACCGCCAGCAGGCCCCGCCCCGAGGCGGCCGTCGTGTGCCCCGTGTCGTCCACCTGCACCGGCAGCAGTTCCGCCGGGAGCGCGTCCGTGTCGGCGAGCACCGTGAGCGGCGTACGGCTGAGGAAGCCGACGCGTATGCCCCGGCTGTCGGCGTGCCCCGACAGCGCGGTGTGCCAGTCGCCGTCGAGCATCCCGGCCAGTTCGGCCAGGGCCTCGGGCTCGCCGACCTCCTGCACGCCCAGCAGCGCCGGATCGAGGTCGGTGAGCACCGCGGCCAGGGAGGCCAGTTTCGTCTCGTAGGCGGCCTTGTCCTTGGGGCCGAACGGCCCGCCGGGCCGGTAGAGGTTCTCCAGGTTCCAGGTGCCCAGGAGCATGCCGGGCTCCCTTCCGTGAGGGCCGTCGGGACTCCGACAGGGCCGCCCAGGCTCCGACAGAGCCGTCGCGGGCAGCGCCGTCGCGGCAGCGCCCGCGCGCCGCGCCGGGACCAGCCTGCTCGCCCCGCCGCACGAGCCCGCGCGCCGCGCCGGAACCAGCCTGCTCGCCCCGCCGCACGCGCGACAGAGCTGTGACCGGATTCGCGGTTCGGCTCACGCCTGCCGACGACCCGGGCGTACGTTGGCGTGATGAGCGAGTCTCGCGCCGATCTCATCATCACCGGATGCACGGTCCTCGTGCATGACGATCAAGAGCGGATCGGGTTCCGGGAGGATGCCGCGATCGTCGTACGGGACGGAGCCGTGCAGGCCGTCACCGGTGCCGCCGAGGCCGTGAACCTGCCGGCCGCCGAGCGCGTCGACGCCCGCGGCCAGGTGGCCCTGCCCGGTCTGGTCAACTGCCACACGCACGCCCCGATGGTCGCCCTGCGCGGCCTCGCCGAGGACCTGCCCACCGAGGAGTGGTTCAACGACTTCATCTGGCCGGTCGAGGTCAACCTGACCGGGAAGGACGTGCCAGCTCGGCGCGCTGCTCGCCTGCGCCGAGATGATCCGCGGCGGCGTGACTTGCTTCGCCGACCACTACTTCGCGATGGACGCGGTGGCCGCCGTCGTCGCCGAGTCCGGGATGCGCGCCCATCTGGGACAGGCGTACTTCTCCTCGCAGGGGCCCCAAGGCCGGGAGGACTCCCTGGAGTTCGCGCTGCGCCACAGGGGCGGGGCGGGCGGCCGTATCACCACCACCCTCGCCCCGCACGCCCCGTACACCGTGACCGACACCGACCTCGCCGCCACCGCCGTGCTCGCGCGCGAACACGGTCTGCCCGTGCATCTGCACGCCGCCGAGAACCGCGACCAGGCCGAGACCAGCCTCGCCCGGCACGGCGTCACGCCCATCGAGGTGCTCGAACGCGCCGGACTGCTCGACACCGACCTGCTCGTCGCGCACGGCACCGGCATCCTCGACCGCGATCTGCCCGTCCTGGAACGCGCCACGGGACGGATCGCCGTGGCGAGCGCGCCGCGCGGCTATCTGAAGTTCGCCTGGCCCACCACGACACCCGTCCGCGCGCTGCGCGCCCTCGGCATCCCCGTGGGCCTCGCCACGGACGGCGCCGCCTCCAACAACTCCCTCGACGTCTGGGAGTCGATGGCGCTCACCGCGCTCGTCCAGAAGTCCACCGAGGGCGACCCTCGCTGGCTGACCTCCCGTCAGGCCCTGCACCACGCCACCGTGCAGAGCGCGGCGGCCGTCGGGCTCGGCGACCGGGTGGGCCGTATCGCGCCGGGGCGGCGCGCGGACATCATCCTGGTCGATCTCACCGGGCCGCACACCCAGCCCGTCCACGACCTCGCCGCCACGCTCGTGCACAGCGCCCGCGCGGCGGACGTCCGCACGACGATCGTCGACGGCCGTGTCCTGATGCGCGACCGCGAGCTGCTGACCATCGACGTCCCGGCGGTGGCAGGGGAGTTGGCCGCCCGGCTGCCCGCGCTCGTCGACCGCGGTCACGGCAAGCGTCTCCAGGACTACGACACCTGAGCCGACAGGAGCCCGGAGGGAAACCGAGGGCGGCGACGGCAATGCCGCACTGCTCGCCTCTTCGAGGGGCGGGACCAACTCGTCGTCCACCACTTCATGTTCGCCCCCGGCCAGGAGTCCGGCTGCCGCGGCTGCTCGGCGTTCCTGGACCAGATCGGGCATCTGGCCCATCTGCACGCGCGCGGCACGTCCTTCGCGACCGTGTCCAGGGCGCCGTACACCCGGCTCGTTCCGTTCAAGGCAGGTAGGGGCTGGACGGTGCCCTGGTACTCGTCGTACGGCACCGACTTCAACCCGGACTTCGACGTGACCCGGGAGGAGGACGGGGAACTGGTCGAGCGCGCGGGGACCAGCTGCTTCCTGCGCGACCTCGACCGGGTCTTCCACACGTACTCCGCCTTCGGGCGCGGCCTGGACGGCCTCGGCTCGGCCACCAGCCTGCTCGACCTGACCGCGCTGGGCCGGAAGGAGGGGCGGGAGGAACCCGAGGGGCGCGCGGCGGCGTTCGGGGGGCCTGTGGGCGGTGAGGCGGTCCGCTATCACGACGAGTACGAGGACTGACACGCACGGTAGCCGTAGCGGCGAACCGGCTGAGGCCCAGCTCACACACTGCGGTGGACGAGTGTCAACTACGTCTCAGTACCGTCACTGAGCGAGCCCTTTCCCCTTCAGCAGGCGTTAACTCGTACCAGGACGACGCTTTGTGGAGGTGCAGGATGGTGAACGGGCGAAGGGTGCTCGAACGCTTTCCCGCAGGCGGGCCGCGCGGATCGTGGCCCGCGGAGGAGTTCGCGCAGGCGCGCCGCATGGAGGGGCTGCCCGCCGAGGTGGTCATGGACCTCGCGACAGACACGTTCCTCGTGATCGTCCGCTGCGACAGCACGGAGTGAGGGCCGTCGGCTCGCCCCTCGCGGCGGCTCGCCCGGCATGGGACGGAGTGTCGGCCCGCCCAGCGTGAGACGGTATCGGCCCGCCCAGCGTGAGACAGTGTCGGCTCGCCCAGCGTGGGACGGCGTCGGCCCGCCGCGCGCGGGAGGCCGTACGCGACAAGGCGTCAGGTCGCCTCGGGGCGTACGGCCGGGCGCCGTCACCTCGTCTCGGGCGCCGGCAGCCGTGAGGTGAACTGCTCGGCCTGCAGCCCGTAGAGCTCCGCGTAGATCCCGCCGGAGGCCAGCAGCTCGTCCGGTGTGCCGGACTCCACCAGGCGGCCCTCGTCGAGGACATGCACCAGATCCGCGTGCCGCACCGACGCCAGCCGGTGGGTGATCAGGACGACCGTCTGGCCCGTGCCGGCCAGGGCGCGGATCTTCTCGAAGACCTCCAGCTCGGCACGCGCGTCCAGGGCCGCGGTCGGCTCGTCCACGATCAGGATGCGGCCGCGCCGGTACGCCGCCCGCGCGATGCCAAGGCGCTGCCACTGCCCGCCCGACAGCTCGTGCCCGCCGCTGAACTCGCGGGCCAGAAGCGTGTCCAGGCCGTGCGGCAGGTCCGCGACGACCTCCTCGGCGCCGGCCTCCGCGACCGCGCCCGCGAGGCGCTCCTCGGTCAGGGGAGCCGCCGGGCGGCCGATGCCGACATTGACCTTCGCGGTGAACGGCCACCGCTTGAAGTCCTGCGCCACCATCGCGATCCGCTCCGCCAGCAGCCGGCGGTCCGCGCTCGCCGCGTCCACGCCGTCCCACATGATCCGGCCCGCGTCCGGCTTGTACAGCCCGGCGAGCAGCTTGACCAGGGTCGTCTTGCCCGAGCCGTTCTCTCCCACGAGCGCGATGATCCGGCCGAGGGGGAGGGGGAGCGTGACGTCGTCGAGGGCGGGACGGGTGCGCTCACCCGGGTAGCGGAACGTGACGTGCTCGAATCTGATCTCCTTCGGGTCCTCCGGCAGCGCGGAACCGCCGACCGGGATCGCCCGTTCGGCCGCCTCCTCGTACAGCCGCTGGAGGTCGCCCACGAACAGGGCCTCCTCGTGCAGCTGGTTCACCTCCAGGACCAGGCTGTCCAGGCTGCCGGAGCCGGTGCGGATCGCGATGACGGCCGTACCCGCCACGGACAGCGCCATCGTGCCCGACAGCAGCAGCCCGCCCAGCGTCGCGTACGTCGCCAGGGTCGCCAGGCCCGTCCAGGCCGCCGCGATCAGCCCCGTGCGCGCCGCGAGCCGGGCGAGCCGGGCCTGCTCGGCCTCCGCGGTCTCCGACATCCGGCGGAAGTGGTGCAGCAGGAACGGGCCGACGCCGTGCAGGCGGATCTCCGGGGCTGCCGCGGGTTCCGTCAGCAGCCCGCTGAGCAGATAGCCCGCGCGAGCGTGCTGCACCCAGGTGTGGAACGACTCGTAGCGGCGCCGGGCGTTCGTCAGCGCGCCCCACGCGCTCGGCAGGGTCATCGTGACCAGCAGCGGCAGCAGCGCCGGATGCAGCACGGTCAGCACGCCCGCCGCTGTGACCAGCGAGATCATCGCGTTCACCAGCCGGGTCGCGTGCGCGATCATGCGCCGGGCGGAGGAGGCGCCGTACTGCGCGGTGTCGAGCAGCTTGTGGAAGGCGTGGTCCTCGATGGCGGCCAGCTCCACGGCCGCGGCCCGCTCCAGGTACCGCTCGGTGGCCAGCCGCTCGACCTTGGGTTCCAGGCGTCCGGTGGCGTACGTCGAGGCGGCCCGGAGCAGCGCCCCGAGCAGCAGGACGACGGCCATGGCGATCAGGGTCGGTACGGTGCCCCGTACCCGGTCCTCGATGGGCCCGCCGCCCATCAGCCGGGCCAGAATCGCGTTCACCGCGAGCAGGCCCACCGCCTGGGCCACACCCCGGCCCGCCTCGGAGGCCATCACCACCCGCGCGGCACGCCGGTCCGCCTGCCAGGCCAGGGCGAGGCTGGAGCCGAGCAGCGAGGGCAGCCGCCTGATCATGTCCCGGAAGTTCAGCTGGAGGAAGGCGTCCGAGTGCTGGTTCCAGCCCATGTCGTAGCGCAGCGGGCCCCCGAAGAGCAGCCGCTCCGACTCGGACACCCCCGTCTGCCCCGCCTCGCGCTCCCGCCGCGCCTTTCCCACGGGCGACCTCCCCCTGGTCGGGTACCGACGGCCACTATCGCGGGGCGGCCAGGCTGTCGGCAGGGCGCAGAGGGCGGGGACGGATATGCGCGGGCGCACATCTCCTACGCGCTGATCGGGCTCGACCAGCTGGGCGTGGCCCCCATGAGGCGGCACAGGGCCAGGTACAGGGGGATCGGCGGGGTGTACGGGAGCTTGCCCTCGGGCTGGTGGATCAGGCGCGGGGCGCCCGGGGCCAGCGCGCCGCGGGCGTAGTGCGCGGGCTCGGGCCAGTCGAGGGCGTAGTCGGAGTCGGACGGGACGAGCCACCACCAGTGCGCGTCGTCGGAGTAGACACAGCCGACACGCGGGAGACGCGGCGTGAGCAGCGGGCCCAGCCGGGCGGGAATCGCCACCGCGTCACAGCCCAGCGGGGCGGTCATGCCGGCTGGGAGGGACAGCCGGCGGGGCGGGTGGGAGAGATGTGCGCTGCGGCCCAGCCGGACGAGCGTGTCCATGCCGAGCACCCGGTCGAAGTCCCGGGAAGGGCTCACCCGTGCCTCCGGCGGGATCCGGGGTGGCGGACTTCACCGAAGTCCTGGGACGTGTGGTGATGACCCTCGCCGAACTGCGGGGGCGTGGGGTGGTGGCCTTCGCCCGGCCGCGGCGCCCCGTGGTGGGCGTCGCCGGAGGGATGGGCCGCGTGGTGGTCGCCGATGTGGTGGGGCGCGTGGTGATGGGCCTCGCCGGAATGCTGGGCCGGGTGATGGTGGGCGTCACCCGCATGGTGGCCCAGGTGGTGATGGGCTTCGCCGACCTGCTGGGAAGCGCGCCGGTGGCCTTCGCCCCCGTCGTCCTCGCGGAAGCCGCCGACAGCGTGCCGGTGGTGGCGCTCGCCGGCGCCGAGCCCGCCCCGAACGGGGGAGTGGTGGCCCATGGCCTCCTCGCCGCCGCGTGAGCCGCCCTGGCTCGGACACTTGTGGGCCTCGGTCTCGCCGTCCTCCTCCGCGCCCTCCTGGGAGGACCCCGGCTTGGGACGGGCGACCCAGCCCAGGTCGCCGCGCGGCTCGTCGGCCTCGGCCACGCGGGGGAGCTCCGCCCAGACCAGCAGCCCGGTGCCGTTCTCCTGGGCACCCCAGGAACGGCACAGCGCCTGGACGAGAAGCAGCCCCCTCCCCTGCTCCTCCTCCGTGCGCTGGGCACAGGGATGGGGCTCGGTGGGCGCACAGCCCTCGTCGCGCACGGCTATGCGCACGATGTCGTCGCCGTCCTGGAGCTCGCAGGCGACGACCGTGCTCGCGGTGTGCACGATCGCGTTGGTGACCAGCTCGGATATGACCAGAGCCGCCGTGTCGACGGTGTCCTCGCACACCGCCCACCCGGTCAGCCGTGCTCGCGCCAGCCGTCTGGCCTGGGCTGGGGAGCCCGGGTGAGCGGCCAGTTCGAAACGGAACCGGCGCTCGAGCCCGGCCCCGTGGGGACCGGTGGCGGCGCCTGGGCCGAGGGGGCCTGCGGCGGCGTCTGTTCCTAAGGGCGCGGACGGAATCACGCTTGCCACTATCTCCCCGCCATGAACACTTGGCAAGTGTCACTCTGAAAAATGCAGAGTGCTGTGTGACGCGGTGGACGGCCGTGGCACACTGCTCGTAACAGCACGTCGAGCGGCGCCACTTGGGATCGCCGAGACCTCGCCGGACATGTCCGGCCCGGCCTGATACATACGGAAATTGTCTGGATCAGGCTGTATCGCGGACACCCAGAACGCCGCCGAGGTTTCGAACGGGTCTTCGGATGGCGCCGCTGGGCTGTCAGGATTCTTCGGGTCGGTCGGTGGAGGTGGAGCGTGAGCGAACCGCGGTCCGCGCCGACGGTGGGACAGGTCGTCCTCGGTCGGCGCCTGCTGGACCTTCGGGAACGCGCGGGTCTCAAGCGCGAGGAGGCGGCCCGCGTCCTGCGTGTCGCCCCGGCCACCGTCCGCCGGATGGAGATGGCCGAGGTCGCCCTCAAGATCCCGTACATCCAGCTGCTGCTGAAGGCCTACGGCGTCCCCGAGGACGAGGCGGAATCCTTCGTACGACTGGCCGAGGAGGCCAACCAGCCGGGTTGGTGGCAGCGGTTCCACGACATCCTGCCGGGCTGGTTCTCCATGCACGTCAGCCTGGAGGGTGCCGCCAGCCTCATCCGCAGCTACGAACCGCACTTCGTCCCGGGTCTGCTGCAGACCGAGGACTACGCGCGCGGGGTACTGGTCTCCGGTGCCGTCGGCCAGACCCGGCCGGACGACATCGAGCGCTATGTCGCACTGCGCATGCAGCGCCAGGACCTGCTCACCCGTGAGGGTGCCCCACGGTTCTGGGTCGTGATGGACGAGACCGTACTGCGCCGCCAGGTGGGCGGCCCGGAGGTGATGCGTGCCCAGATCGACAGACTGCTCGAGGCCACGAAGCTGCCGAATGTGACGTTGCAGATCGTCCCGTTCGCGACAGGGCCGCATCCCGGCACCTACGGGCCCTTCGTGCTGTTCCGATTCGCCATGCCCGAACTGCCGGACATGGTCTACAGCGAGTACCTGACCGGCGCGGTCTACCTCGACGCGCGCTCCGAGGTGGCTACCCACCTGGAGGTCATGGACCGCATGGCGGCCCAGGCCGCTACGGCACATCGCACGAAGGAGATCCTCCGGGATCTCCGCAAGGAGCTGTGAATGGATCGCATCGACACCCAGCCCAAACCGCGCATCCGCGGCCCGCGGATCTACAACGGCATGCCCGCTGGGGAGCTGGGCAGCGAGGGCTGGCACAAGCCGTGGAGCGGAGGCAACGGCGGCAACTGCCTGGAGGCCATGAAGCTCGCCGACGGCCGCATCGCCGTACGGCAGTCCACCGACCCCGACGGTCCTGCGCTGATCTACACCTCCGACGAGATGACGGCGTTCATCGAGGGCGCCAAGGCGGGGGTGGCCGACTTTCTGCTGTCCTGAACGACCTTGTGCGAGATGTTTTTACAGCCAGGTTCCGCAGCCAGACGTTCTTGACCGTGTGCACCACATGCTGAACACATGACGAAACCGTTGCGCGGCCGCCGGGGGAAGGCGGCCGCGCAACGGCGTATCGGGGGGACGGGCCTCGCAGGTCAGGGAGTCCTGCCGGACGGCCAGGGCCTTACAGGTACGACATGATCCGGCGCGGCGCGTCCACCAGCCGGCTGACCGCCTCCACGCCGATCGGCGGCTGCTCGGCCTCGTCCTTGTTCAGGGTCAGCCCGTACCAGATCTGTTCGACCGACGGCGGTCCGACCGAAAGGTTGCGCTTCACGGCCGTCGACGCGGACGCCTCGCCGCTCTGCACCAGATAGGCGGCCGCCATCGCGCCGGTACGGCCCACACCGGCGCCGCAGTGCACATAGACCTTGCCGGACGTCGACGACACGATGTCCAGGAACTCCCTCACCTGGGCCTGCGTCGGCGTCTGCCCGTCGCGGATCGGCATCCGGACGAGTTCCAGACCGGCCTTCTCCGGCGAGGCCACCTGGGCCGCGCTCAGATCCTCGGCGCGCAGGTCCACGACGGTGGTGACGCCCGTGGCGGCGAGACCGCGGTAGCCCTCGGGGGAGGGCGCGGCGCCGCGCCACAGGTGACCGTCGGAGTCGACGGGCCGGAAGTTGCTCACGCCCTGGACCACGGGGGTCCCCACGGGAACCGGGATGTCCGACTGCGCCCACTTCGACGCGGCCAGGATGCCGAGCGAGGCGACCGCCCACAGGACGATGTAGCCGGCGATCGTGATGACCAGGGCCCGCAGGACGCGTCGCTTGACGCTGCGCTTCGGGCGGACGGGGGTGGCGGTGGGGGCGAAGGCGGGAGGGGGGACGGTCTCAGTGGTGACAGTCATGAGAGCCCGGGGGCTAGGGGACGGGGGCGCGGTTCCGAGGGACGCGGTTCCGGCATCGTATCCCGGCCCGACATGCCCGATAAGTCGGATATGACGTATCTCTCATGAGGTGGACTCCGACGGGTCCATGCGGTACGCGGGTACGCGCGGAACGCCTCCACGAGTACCTCGATACCGCCGTCCTACGCCTGCCGCCGCCCCGTCATTGCTGGTAGGCCTCGGTGTCGTCCATCCCCACCACGGTCAGGTGCACCCGCTCCAGGCTCGCGTCCTCCAGGCAGCCGCGCAGCCGGAACCGGTCGTTCTCGGTCAGCGCGGGTCGTACGACACCGGCGTACAGGCCGTCGCCGAGATGGCCGAAGGTCGCCTTGTGCAGGGCCACGTAGGTGGAGCCCCGGCAGCCCTCCCACATCTGCCGCGCGGCGAGCGCCCGCCGCTCCGCCGTCATGCTCTGGTCCCGCACGTCCAGCCGCACCAGCACCGACGTCGCCTCGGAGGGGTCGTCGGCCTCCGCGCGGGTCTGGGTCAGATCGGCGAGAGCGACGATCAGCGCCGTCAGCAGGGCGGAGCCGACCACTCCGGTGATCGCCAGCCGTGCCGTCCCGCCCTTCGTCCGCCGGCCGCCCGGCGGCGGTACGTCGTCCAGGTCGCTCCCCGCCGCCGGGTCCGGCGCGCTGAGCACGGCCAGCCGTCCGGCCATGTGCCGCTCGGCCGGGCGGGCGGCCCGCGTCGCGATGCGCTGCACGAGCCAGGCGATGCCGGACAGCAGCACCCCGGTGACCATGAGGACCGGCACGAAGACGTACGTACGCTCGGCGGGCTCGTCGAGCCAGCGGAACCGGTCCGTCGTCTCCTGCCCCCGCGTCCCCCGCTGGAGCCGGGCCAGCACGTCCTCCTGCCGGTCGACGGCCTCCCGCTGCCGCCGGTCGGTGTCCCGTACCCGCTCCTCGATCCGGGCCAGTCGGCCCATCAGCATCAGACCGAGCAGCAGCACCTCCACCACCAGCAGCAGCACACCGCACAGCACGGCCCGCTGCCACTGCCAGCGGTACAGGTACACGACGAAGTACATCGCCGCCCCTGTCGCGGCCATACCGGCGAAGGCGAACACCAGGCGCTTCATCGGGGGCCTCCGGCGGGTGCGTCGGAGGCGGGGGCGGCGGGACGGCTGGAGGGGTCGTCGGGGTTGGGGGAGGGGGCGTCTGCGCTGTGGGAGGGGGCGTCGGGCGGGGTGGACGCCGGGTGTATCTCGCCGGTGCGGCCGTCGAGGGTGAGGCGGGTGCCGGGCGGGAAGCCGCGTACGGCGTCGGCCGCGCCGACGACCGCGGGCAGCCCGTACTCACGGGCCAGGACGGCGAGGTGGGACAGCGGGCTGCCGGTCTGGGCGATCAGCCCGGTCAGCCGGGGCAGGAGCGGGGCGAGGGCCGGGTCGAGCGTACGGACGACGAGCACCGCGTCGGCGGGGCCGGGCCCGGTGCCGTCCCAGGCCGTGCCGAGGGCGCGGCCGCCGGACACGCCCCGGCCGACGGATGTGCCGGCGCCTCCCTGTCGCGCTTCCCCGCGGCCCGGCTCGGCGACGACCGAGCCGTCCCGGGCGATCCGGAACGCGTCCGGCAGCGGAGCGGACGGCCGTCTCGGCACGCGTTCGCGCACATCGCCGGGGAGCGGGCCGCCCTCCAGGGCCGCGATCAGCTCGGCCCACCGCAGCAGTCCGACCCGCGCGGGGTCGTCCAGGCTCCCGCGCACCGCCAGCCGGTACGCCCCTTCCCGTACGAGCCGCACCTGCAGCTCCTGCACCCACCGGATCCGCAGCCGCAGCGCCTCCCGCGGCGGAAGTGCCGGAGGCGGCCCGGAGGGCACCGGGTACTCCTCGGCGAGGCCGCGCCGGGGCCGGACGAGATCGACGCCCCCGGCGGCCCCCAGCACCGGCGTCCCGTTCACGCGCGGGCGGGCGTCGCGCTCCGGCCGCATGGCGGCGGGCAGCCGCAGCCTGCCCAGCAGGCTCGGCGGGGTCAGGGCCAGGAGCAGCGGTTCGACGCTCACCACCCGGTCGTCCGGCACATGCCGGGCACGAGCGTCGGCGAGCGCGGCCAGGGCGGCGCCCGCGGCGGTGGCGCGGGGCGTGGCGTTCAGCAGCGCGCCGGCGAGGCTCTCCTGAGCGTGCAGGGAGACCAGGGCGGTGCGCGTCCAGCGCAGCGTGGAGACCAGGGCGGGTCCGGGCAGCTCGCGGAGGCGGGGGACCTCGGTGAGACGGCGGTCGATGTCGGCGACGAGGTCCGTGGCGAGGCCGGGCAGTGCCCCGGTCAGTCGGCCCACCCGCCAGGCGGCGGCCAGCCTCCGCGCACCGGGGGCCGGGTTGAGCAGCGCGAGCCAGGGGTGCGGCGCCCCGGCCGCGCCGAGCAGCCGCAGGTCGGCGGCCGCGCGCCCGTCGACGGACGACACCACCGGCACCGTCCGCAGCAGGCGGCGCGGCGCGGTTCCCCCGATGTCGAGCGCGGCGGCGAGTCCGCGTGCCATCGGCGCCACCCACAGGTCCTCCTCCAGCGGCGCCAGCCGCTCGGGGAGCGTCTCCGCCACCGGGCCGGGCCCCAGCAGCCGTGCCCCGCGCTCCGGCCGGGCCGCCATCGCCGTGACCGGCCGACTCTGGAACAGCCACAGCCGTCCTTCCTCGTCGAACCCGAACTCGATGTCCTGCGGCCCTCCGAATACCCGCCGGGCCTGACGGGCGAGCCGGGCCAGCCGCCGGAGCTGGGGGCGGCTGAGGAGGGGGGTGTTCTGGGCCGGGGCGCTTCGCTCCACGCGTACCAGTCGGCCCCACCGCCCGAGCCAGTGGTCCGTCCCTGCCCGCACCCCGCTGACCAAGGCGTCCGGCCCGCCCGGAACCGCGCTCACCATCAGCCGGTCGGTGCGCCCCGCGACCGGATCCACGCCGAACATCACTCCGCCCACCCGGGCCGCCATCATCGGCTGCACCAGCACCGCCATCGGCGCGGTGGTCCCGTCGGGCAGGTGCGCCGAAGCCCGTACGGTCCGTACCGCGGCCCGGAAGTCCCGTGGGCCGCGCACGTCGAGCACCGAGTCGAAGCGGCCTGCCTGGGAGGACTCGCCGGTGTCCTCCAGCGAAGAAGAGGAGCGGACGACCAGCGGCCGCGTGCCGCCCTCGGAGAGTTCCCGCCAGGCGTCGCGCAGCACGCGGGAGTCGTCGCAGGTGGTGGCGGGGATGACGAATCCGGGCAGCACGGGGAGCCCCGCACTGGCAGCGCGGGCGAGGTTGGCGGCCTTGGAGCCGGTCAGACCGGGGTCGGTCGCGGCCGGGTGGCCCAGCGGAACGGTCTGCGGGACGGCCTCGTGGCCGTGCTCCCGCGACCACGCGCCGAGTCCGCGCTGGCCCCGGGGACCCTCCCCGTCGTACCAGCTGTCTTCGTGCAGTTCGTCGAGAGTCGTCATCAGGCACCCTCCAGGACCGACCGCCAACGGGGGAACGCGCGGGGTTCGGGGCGCTGCGCCTCACGGCGGAACGAAGGATGGGGCAACCGCTGCCGGGGCCGGTTCACGGCGACGGCGACGAAACACCTCCTGGGACCAAATGATCCCACTTCCTAAGGTGCAACACTCCGGCCTTATGCCACATTCCGGCCTTTCCGAACTTGCTGGGAGTTCAGCTGTTCCTCTGGGAGTTCAGCTGTTCCTAAGGGGAGGAGGCGTCCCGGGGGTGGCAGGGGAGGAGGCCCCGAGACCCACGAAACGGGCTCCGGTGTTCAGGGGGGAGTGGCCCTGGGATCCAGGGGAGGTGCTCCGATGTTGAGGGGGAGTGGTCCTGGGATCCAGGGGAGGTGCTCCGATGCTCAGGAGGAGAGGCCCTGGGATCCAGGGGAGGTGCTCCGATGCTCAGGGGAAGAGGCCCCGGGACCCACGGGAAGCGCTCCGATGCTCGTGGGGGAGAGACCCTGATCGCCGACGGGCGGCACGGCCCCCGGCAGCACCCCGCACAACGCCTCCACCGCCGCCTCGTACGCATGCTCGGGCGGCGTCGCGTACCCCACCACCAGGCCGTCCATCGCCTCCATACCTGTCTGCGGATGCCGGAACTCCGACAGCCCGTCCAGCGCCAGCCCCTGCCACACGGCTCCCTTCAGGGTCGTCGGCTCGGTCCCCGGCGGCAGCCGCAGCACCACGTGCAGCCCGGCCGCCACGCCCGTGACCCCGATGTGCGGCGCCTGCGCGGCCAGGGCCGCCACGAGCCGGTCCCGCCGACCGCGGTAGCGCTGCCGCATCCGCCGTACATGACGGTCGTACGACCCACTGGTCAGGAAGTCGGCGAGTGCGAGCTGATCCAGCACGCTCGCCCATGCCTCTCGCTCACCCTTGGCCGTGAGCACCGGCTCCACCAGGCGCCCCGGCAGTACCATCCACCCCAGCCGCAACGCCGGTGACAGGCTCTTGCTCACCGAGCCGATGTACACGACCCGCTCGGGATCGAGCCCCTGCACGGCGCCGACCGGCTTGCGGTCGTAGCGGAACTCGCCGTCGTAGTCGTCCTCCAGCACCACCCCGCCCCGCGCGCGTGCCCAGTCGATCACCGCGGCGCGGCGTGCCGCGTGCAGCGGACCGCCTGTCGGGAACTGGTGCGCCGGCGTGAGCAGCACCGCCCGCTCACGCTCCAGCAGATCCACCCGCGCCCCGTTCTCGTCCAACGGCAGCGGAACCGTCCGCACCCCCGCCCCCGCCAGCAGTTCCCGGTGGAAACCCAGCCCGTACGCCTCCACCCCCAGCGGCCCGCGCAGCACCCCGCCCCCGAACAGCAACCGCAGCGCGTGCGCGAACCCCGAGCAGATCACGATCCGCCCCGGTTCCGTCCGCACCCCACGCGCCCGCGCCAGATACTCGGTCAGAGCCTCGCGCAGCTCGATCCGCCCGGCCGGGTCACCCGGCCCGAACACCTCGTTCGGCGCGTGCTGGAGCGCACGCCGATACGAGGCCTGCCAGGCCGCGCGCGGGAACTCCGACGCGTCCGGCGTCCCCTGCCGCAGGTCGTGACGCGGCCCCCGCGTGCTTGCCCGCGCCTTCCGGGGCGCCCGTTCGGCATACGGCACCGGCTCGGCGCGCTCGGCCACCCGCGTGCCCGAGCCCTGCCGGGCCGTCAGCCATCCCTCCGCGACCAGCTCGGCATACGCGTCGGCCACCGTGTTGCGAGCGACCCCGAGGTCGGCCGCCAGCGACCGGTACGGCGGCAACCGCGTCCCCGGCGCCAGCCGCCCACCGCGCACGGCCTCCCGCAACGCGCCGATCAACGCGGCCCGCCGCCCGCCCGGCCCCGCCAGCTCCAGATGCAGATCGGCACCGATGCGCTCCGCCGCATTGACCCACGACTCCGTCATGGAGGGGGACGATACAGAGGGTCGATCACGGTGATCATCGCGTTCCCCACATCGCCGGGTGTCCCGCACGCGGCCGCGGCGTCCCCCACCTCGCCGGGCCTCCCGCGCGCAGCCGCGGCGTCCCTCACACCGACATCGGGCGGTCGTACGGCGAGACAGGCGCCGGCAGCCGCGAACTCCCGGTCAGATGGCGGTCGACCGCCGCCGCCACCGCCCTGCCCTCCGCGATCGCCCAGACGATCAGCGACTGTCCCCGGGCCGCGTCCCCGGCCGCGAACACCCCCCGCACATTCGTCGCGAAGTCCGCGTCCCGCGTGATCGTCCCGCGCGGCTCCAGCACGAGTCCCAGCTGGTCCACCAGCCCGTCCTCCCGGTCGGGCCCGGAGAAACCGAGCGCCAGCAGCACCAGATCGGCGGGCAGCTCGCGCGCGGTCCCCGGCAGTGGCCGGCGCCGCTCGTCGACCTCCACCAGGTGCAGCGCCCGCACGTGTCCGTCCGCGTCCCCGGTGAAACGCAGCGTCGACGCCGCGAACACCCGGGCGTCGGCGTCCGCGGCCGGTGCCGTCCGCAGATCCCGCGCCTCCTCGTGCGCGGCCGACAGCCGGTAGAGCTTCGGATACACTGGCCACGGCTCGGCGTCCTCGTCGCGCGTCTCACCCGGTTGCGTGTAGATGTCCAGCTGCGTCACCGACGCGGCGCCGTCGCGTATCGCCGTGCCCAGGCAGTCCGCCCCGGTGTCACCGCCGCCCACGATCACCACGTGCCGGCCCTGCGCCGACAGCGGTGATCGTTCCAGATCGCCCTCGCACACCCGGTTGGCCAGCGGCAGGTATTCCATCGCCTGATGGATGCCGGCCAACTCCCTCCCGGCAACGTGCAGTTCCCGCCACGCGGTCGCGCCCGTCGCGACGACGACCGCGTCGTAACGCGCCCGCAGTTCGGCGGCGCCGATGTCGCGCCCCACTGCCGTCGAGGCGCGGAACCGCGTGCCCTCGGTCCCCATCTGCTCCAACCGCCGCTCCAGATGGCGCTTCTCCATCTTGAACTCGGGGATGCCGTACCGCATCAGCCCCCCGATCCGGTCGTCCTTCTCGTACACCACGACCGTGTGCCCGGCCCGGGTCAGCTGCTGTGCGGCCGCGAGCCCCGTGGGCCCCGACCCGATCACCGCGACCGTCCTCCCGGACAGCCGGTCCGGCGGCCGAGGAGGCGCGAACCCCTCCTCCCAGGCCCGATCGGCTATCGCGCACTCCACGTTCTTGATCGTCACCGCCGGCTGGTTGATCGCCAGCACACACCCCGCCTCGCACGGTGCCGGGCACAACCTCCCCGTGAACTCGGGGAAGTTGTTCGTCGCGTGCAGCCGGTCCGCCGCCGCCCGCCAGTCGTCCCGGGCGACCAGGTCGTTCCACTCCGGAATCAGATTTCCCAGCGGACAGGCCTCGTGGCAGAACGGGACCCCGCAGTCCATGCACCGGTCCGCCTGCTTGCTGATGATCGGCAGCAGCGCCCCGGGGACGTACACCTCGTCCCAGTCCCGGACGCGCTCCTCCACCGGCCGCCGGGGCCAGTCCCGGCGAGGTGTCGTCATGAACCCCTTGGGATCTGCCATGGCCGTCTTCCTTGCCTGCGCGTACGACCGGCCGTGCCCCGTTCGGCGGCACTCCTTGGGCAACGATACGTCCCATTCGCCCGACCCGCAGAGGGGCTGGAGAGCGCTTGCGGCAGGGCTTGCGGCGATGCTCGCGGCAGGGCTTCCGCCAGGGCTTGCGGCAGCGCTTTCCGGGCGGAGCAGCTCAGGATATGGCCAGCACGAACAGCACCGCTGCCGCCGACGAGGCGACCAGCCGCACATGGTTCCACCTCGTCCACTCGCGCACATACACCGGCCAGTACGCGTCCGCCTCCGGGGTACCGGGCTCCAGCCGCAGCAGTGCGTCATTGCGCGGCACGTTCGCCGCGACGGTCACCCCGAACGACCCGAACAGATACAGCGCACACCCGGCCAGCAACTCGACCCTCCCCTCACGCGGCCACTCCACGAGCGTCACCACCGCCAGCACCACGCACAGCACGGCCGACCCGATGAACACGCTCATGAAAGCCGGTCTCGGCGCCGCCCTGTTGATCGCGTTCATCGCCGCCACCCCCTGCGCCGCCGGAAGCTCGGCAAGCCCCCGCATCACGAACGTCGAGAAGGCGCAGAACACCCCCGCCATCAGCCCCGTTCCCAGGACCCCCAGCACCGTCAGCCAGAAGTGCTCTCCCTCGATCATCTCCACACCCCGTTCCTTCTCCCGCCCGGCGAGCACCGGGCGGGCGTTCCTGTCGTCACCTTCAGTCAATGCCGCCGAAGCCCGCCTAGCCATGGGCGAGGGACGCGACGGCATACGCGAGCGTCCAGCGGGACCGGGCCCGTGCTGCGGCACTCTCGGACCGCGCCCGCCCCGTCCGTCTCACCCCGCGGAGTCAGCCCCCGCCTCCTGCCACCCGCGCAAAACCGTCGTCACGGCCGGCATGATCCGCCGTCGCGCCTCGTATCGCGATATGCCGTTCATGAGCAGTTGGTCGTAAGGAGTGTCCACGTGCCGTACCGAGGCCACGACCGCCGAGGTCACCGCGCCCTCGGTCAACGCCCGCCCGGCGGCACTGCGTCCCACGCGCCCGCTGCCGCGCAGCGAGGCGTGCCCGGCGATCTTAACGGCGCGCTCCTCGGGACACCCGGGGAAGAGCCGCAGTATCTCCCCGGCGAACGCCTCCGCGAAGCGCACGTCCTCGGCCGCCCTTCTGCGCGCGTCCCGCGCCCTGCGCCGCCGCCGCGCCTCCGCGTCCGCCAGGCACCTGGCCTCGGCCCGGGCGAGCGCCGCCTCCTCGACTAGGACGCCCTGCCGCTCGTAACGGCTCCGGCGTCGGTTGAACCGCACCACCACCGCCGACAGCCCGCTCTCCTCCCGCGACCTGCGCGTCAGCGCCGTGTCCCCGCGCGGCAGGAACACCAGGTGCCCGAGGTCGCAGCAGTCGAGACACCGGGGTGCCCCCTCCTCCAGGACGAGCAGGGACAGCGGCCCACCACGGCACGCCGAGCAGCGCTTCCTCTTGAGGGACTGGACAACGAGAAGTCCGGCCCCGCGCGAGCGAGTTGTGGGAACGGTCATACCCGCTTCATGCCCCTCGACCCCCTTCGGTCCACTCCATGGTCAGGGCCTACTCCCCGAGCCGCCCGCACCCGTTCCCGGGCCGGTCCCGGAGCGCGGCATCATGGCCGTGTGCGACTCGAAGCGATCACCTGGGAGCGGCTCGCCGACGCCCTCGCCGACCGTCTGCTCGACCTCGAACCGGCCGACGGCAGTCCCTGGCCGCGCGTCGCCTTCGACGGCGCCCCGGCCGCGAGGCCCGGAGACCTGGCCGAGCGTGTCTCGGACGCGCTGCGCCTGCGCGGCCGCTCCTCGCTCATCGTGGGAGCGGAGGGTTTCCTGCGCCCCGCCTCCGTCCGCCTGGAGTACGGCCACCAGGACCTGGAGGCCTACTACGGCGGCTGGTTCGACACCAGTGCCCTCTGGCGCGAGGTCTTCGGTCCCCTCGAACCGGGCGGTGACGGACGTGTTCTGCCCGACCTGTGGGACCCGGTCACCGACCGGGCCACCCGTAGTCCCTACGCCCAACTCCCGCAGGGCGCAGTGCTGCTGCTCCACGGACCCCTCCTTCTGAAGAACTGGTTCCCCTTCGATCTGACCGTCCACGTCCTCCTCTCCTCCGGTGCCCTGCGCCGCCGCACCCCCGACGCCGACCACTGGACGCTCCCCGCCTTCGAGCGCTACACGCACGAGACCGACCCGGTCTCCGTCGCGGACGTCGTCGTACGGGCCGACGACCCGCGCCATCCGGCGTGGAACGGCTGACGGCTGACGGCGGACGGCGGACGGCGGGCGGCAGGCGGTGGGCGGCTGACGGCGGGGGATGCCGGCTGATGGCGACCGATGCCGACCGACGGCGACGCAGTCCGGCTGATGGCGAATGCCGATACCAGTGCGCTATGGGCGGGGGTACCGGGTCCCGGTACTGGAGGCCGGGCCGCGGGCTCCGGGTGCGGGCGTTCGGCGGCGCGGAGAGAATGAAGGGCGCCGGGACTAGCGGTGCGTCCCGCGCCGCGCCGGCCGTCCGGCACCGGGAGGTACGTTCATGACCACCGCCGGAGACATCATGCACCGCGGTGCACAGTGGATCCCCATTCACGAGACCCTCGACCGCGCCGCGCAGCTGATGCGTGAGCTCAACGTCGGAGCCCTGCCCATCGGCGACCAGAACGACCGGCTCTGCGGCATCCTCACCGACCGCGACATCGTCGTCGGCTGTGTGGCCATGGGCCACGACCCGGCCAGGGTCACCGCCGGTGAGATGGCCCATGGCACGCCCCGCTGGATCGACGCGGGTGCCGACATAGGCGACGTGATCCGGGAGATGCAGGACCACCAGATCCGCAGGCTGCCCGTCATCGAGAACAAGCGTCTCGTCGGCATGATCAGCGAAGCCGACCTCGCCCGACATCTGTCGGACGACCAGATCGCGACCTGGGTGGAACGGGTCTACGCCCAGGCCTGACCCGCCATCCGCGCCCGACTCGCACCACCCCGCCCCGCCCGGGCCCTCGTACCGGGCGGGGCGCCCTCGTGTGCGCCTCCACGCCGAGGTGAATCCGCCGCGCTCAGAGCCAGCCGTTGCGCCGGAAGCCGCGGTAGAGCACCAGACAGGCCACGGCTATGACGCCGATGACCATGCCGTAGCCGTAGCGCCAGTGGAGTTCGGGCATGTGGTCGAAGTTCATGCCGTAGACCCCGCAGACCATCGTCGGGACGGCGACGATGGCCGCCCACGCCGTGATCTTGCGCATGTCCTCGTTCTGCGCGACCGTCACCTGCGCGAGATGCGCCTGGAGGATCGAGTTGAGCAGTTCGTCGAACGCCGCGATCTGTTCCGTCGCCCGTATGAGGTGGTCGGAGACGTCCCGGAAGTAGGCCTGTATCTCCGGGTCGACCGCTCGCATCGGCCGGTCGGCGAGGTCCAGGAGCGGACGGCCCAGCGGGACCACGGCCCGCTTCAGCTCCAGCAGCTCCCGCTTGAGCTGGTAGATGCGGCCGGGGTCGGCCCGCGCGCCGTTCTCCGCGAAGACGTCCGTCTCCACCTGGTCGATGTCCAGCTGTACCGACTCGATGACGCTGAGGTAGTCGTCGACCACGTGGTCCGCGACCGCGTGCAGTACCGCGGAGGGGCCCTTGGCCAGTTGGGAGGGGCTGGACTCCAGCTCCTCGCGCAGCGGGCCGAGCGAGCCGTGCCGGCCGTGGCGCACCGTGACGACGAAGTCGGGGCCGACGAAGACCATGATCTCGCCGGTGTCGACCACCTCGCTCGTGGCGGTCAACTCCTCGTGCTCCACGTAGCAGACCGTCTTGAACACGGCGAACAGCGTGTCGCCGTAGCGCTCGACCTTCGGTCGCTGATGCGCCTCGATCGCGTCCTCGACAGCCAGTGGGTGCAGGTCGAACAGCTCGGCCACGCCCGCGAACTCATGGTCCGTCGGTTCGTGCAGCCCCAGCCACACGAAGCCGTCGCTGCTCTTGCGTACCCTTTTCATGACGTCGGCCAGATCGCCGTCGAGGTCGACCCGGGCACCGGTGTCGTATGCGATGCAGTTGACCACCGAGGAGCCCAGCGGCGACCGGGCGGGGTGGCTCAGGTCGACCCGGCGCCGCCCCCGGGCCAGGCGCGCCACTCTGCGGAGACCGTCGACCGTGCCGAGGCTCGTGACCTTCCGCAGATTCCCTGCCATGGACATCGGGACTCCTTGTGTGGTTCTCCTTGCGCCGCCTTCCCGCGCCTTGTCGCGCCAGTGTGCCAGGAAGCAACCAGGAGCGGGTGAGGCTGTGGGTAGCGCGGATTCCGCTTTGTTCCCGCCTGTGGACGACGGGTGCGGCGAGGGGAAGGGGCGGATGGGAGGGGGCGGGCGAGGGTGCGCCGAGGGGAAGGGGCGGATGGGAGGGGGCGTGCGAGGAGGGGTACCGGCCGCGACCCCGGCCGGTCCGGTTCCTGTCGGAGGCCGCCGCCCTGCCGGAGGTCGCCCTGCCGGGAGTCGCCCTGCCGGAAGTCGCCGTGCGTGACGCGACGGCGGACATCCGGCCCTCCCCGAGCGTCGCCACAGTCCGACAACCCGGACAACTGGGATGATCGCGGCATGACGCAAACCGACGGACATCTGCTCGACGACCTCGATGATCGCGACCACCGCCCACAGCCCGACCCCCAGCCCGAGCAGCCGGCCGAACTTCTCGGCCATCTCACCCCGCGCGACTCCCGGGAGCAACGCGTGACCACCCCCGACCCCCGGCGGGACGAGCTCGCGCGCCGGCGGGCCGAGGTGGTGGAGTGGCGCGCCGCCTTCGCCGCGCTCTTCGATCCCGTGACGTTCCGGCACTTCGAAGGGTTCGGCGTCGGCCCCGGCTGGCGCTGCTGGGAGGTCGGCGCGTCCGGCCCGAGCGTGGTCTCCTGGCTCGCGAAGAAGGTCGGCCCCACCGGCAAGGTCATGGCGACCGCCACCGATATCTCCTGGGCGGAATCACCGGCCCGCCCGCCGGTCGAACTGCGTGTGCACGACGTGGCCGCGCAGGAGCCGCCGGCGGAGGGGTTCGACCTGGTCCACGCCCGGCTCGTGCTCGGTCGCGTGCCCGATCGCGAGCGGGCACTGCGCTCCATGGTCAAAGCCCTGCGGCCCGGCGGGCGCCTTCTGGTCGAGGACACCGACGCCACCCTGCAACCGCTGCTCTGCCCCGACGAGTCCGGCCCCGAACAGCAGTTGGCGAACCGGCTGCGGGAGGGCGTCCGTTCCCTGCTCGCCCACCACGGCGTCGATCTCGCCCACGGCCGTACCCTGCCGCGCCTGCTGCGCCAGGCCGGTCTGCGCCAGGTGGAGGCCGACGCCTGCTTCCCCGTCACCTCCGCGGCCTGCGCCGCTCTCGAATCGGCGACCATCCGCCAGGTCCGCGGCCGACTCGTCGCCGCGGGCCTCGCCACCGACCCCGACATCGACCGCCACCTGTCCCACATCTCCACCGGCGGGATGGACCTGGCCGCACCCGCGCTCATCTCGGCCTGGGGGCGCAAGGCATAGCCGGGCCCACCCGACAGACCCACGCCCCCACCCACGGCCGCCGGACCTGCCCCGACACCGCGGACCCACGCCGGTCGCCGTACAGCCCCTGCCCGCCCGAGCCATTCCGACCTACCCCAGCCCCTCGGTTCCCGTACGCCCGCGCGCCTCGGGCGGCCGGCCCCCAATCCGCTCCACAGCCGTCGCCCCCGCTCGCGCCCCCTGCGCCGCGGCCTCCTCGGGCTCGGCGCCCATGAGCAGCGCGGTGAGGAACCCGCCGGTGAAGGCGTCGCCCGCGCCGGTGGTGTCGCAAGGCGCCGCGGGTACGGCCGGAACACGGGCCCGTACGGCGCCCGACCGTGCCACCACCGCACCGGCCGCGCCCTGTTTGGCCACGACCAGCGGGACGCGACGGCTGAGCTCGGCCGCCGCGTCCCCGGTGTCCGCCAGGCCAGTCAGCAAGCACGCCTCGTCCCGGCTGGGCAGCAGGACGTCCACTCCTTCGACGAGCGTGAGGAAACGCTCCACGCCGAGGCCCTTCAGAAAGCCCGACGAGGCCGGATCGAGGCTCACCGGCACCCCCCGCGCGCGTGCCGAAGCGATCGCCCTGGCCACCAGAGCACGGCTCGGGTCGGAGAACAGCAGATACCCCGACAGATGCAGCCATGCGACACCGTCCAGCAGCGAGTCCTGCCAGTCCTCGGGCCCGAGCCGCAGGGAGGCGCCGCTGTCGGTGAGGAACGTGCGCTCCGCGGACGCCTCGGTGTCCACGAGGCACACGACGGTCCCAGTCGGCGCCTGCGGATCGACGACCAGGAAAGGCCGCACGCCGTACGCCGCCAACTCCCGCTCGTGCCAGGCCGCGGAATCCGCGCCGACCCGCCCGAACATCCGCACGTCCGCGCACCCCCGGTGCGCCGCCCAGCAGGCCACATTGGCGCCCGCCCCGCCCGGCACCAGGCTGATCGCCGCTGCCGTGTCGGTGCCCGCGGCGAGCGGTCCGCGATGCCGGGCGACGACGTCCGTGATCACGTCCCCCGCCACCAGCAGCGCCCCACCGCGAGGCCCGGTCACGCCCCGGCCCAGGCCGTCGCGATCCGCGCGGCCAGCCGCACGTTGCCGCGCACCGCCGCGAGATTGGCGCTCAGCGAGGCACCGTCGGTGTGCCGAACGAGATGGTCGAGCAGGAACGGGGTGACCGCCTGGCCGCTGATCCCCTCCGCCTCGCACGCCCGCAACGCGTCGGCGAGCACGCGCGCGTGCAGCTCCGGGTCGAGCTGTTCCTCCTCCGGCACGGGGTTGGCGACGATCAGCGCCGACTCGGCCGCGCCGAGCCCGTCCTGCGCCCGCATCACCCTCGCCACCTGCTCGGGACTGTCCAGCCGCCACTCCACCGGGTGCCCCGAGTCGGAGAGATAGAAGCCAGGAAAGCGATCCGTGCCGTATCCGGCCACGGCGACTCCGAGCGTCTCCAGCCGCTGCAACGTCGCCGGTACGTCGAGGATCGACTTCACCCCCGCGCAGACCACCGTGATCCGCGTGCGCGCCAGCAGGCCCAGGTCGGCCGACTCGTCCTGCGTCACCGTCCACTCCCGGTGCACGCCGCCGAGCCCGCCCGTCGCGAACACCCGCACGCCGGCCAGGGCCGCCAGCGCCGAGGTCGCCGAGACGGTCGTCGCACCGCTCGCCCCCGACGCCACGGCGAGCGGCAGGTCGCGCTGGCCCAGCTTGCGGATCCCGTCCTCGTTGGCGACGCGTTCCAGTTGATCCTTGTCCAGGCCGACCAAAGGTCGACCGTCCAGGACCGCGATCGTGGCCGGTACCGCTCCCTCGCGCCGGACTGCGGCCTCCAGCTCCAGTGCCACTTCAAGGTTGCGCGGGCGCGGCAGCCCGTGCGCGATGATCGTGGACTCCAGAGCCACCACCGGGCGACGCGTCTCGACCGCCTCCCGCACCTCATCGGACACCACCAGCACGCGCCTGCCTCCTGTCTGTCGGGTCTCCCCTGATCTCTGGCGGGGGGCGCTGCCGGTCAAACCCTCACGACGCGGCGGCTCGGGCCGTCCACCTCAGAACAGGGGCTCGGGCAGCACGCCCTCCAGGGCGAGCAGCTTGCGCTTCGTCTCCAGCCCCCCGCCGAACCCGCCGATGCCCCCGTCGCTCTCCACGACCCGGTGGCAGGGCACCACCACCGGCAGCGGATTGGAACCCATCGCGACCCCCACGGCCTGCGCGGCACCCGGCTGGCCGACGCGACGGGCGAGGTCGCCGTAGCCGACGACCGCGCCGTACGGGACACCGGCGGCCAGCTCGCGCAGCACCTGCCGGTTGAAGCCCGAGATCAGCGACCAGTCCAACGGCAGCTCGAAGCCGTGGCGCCGCCCGGAGAAGTACGCCTCGACCTGGCCTATCGCCTCGGTCAGCAGCGGGGACCCGGGATCCTCCACCGGGCCGGTGCCGAGGCGTGACCTCAGCCGCTCCAGCGCCTTGTCGCGCACCGCGTCGGTGGCGTGGAAGACGACGTTGACCAGGCCCTCGCGGGTCGCCGCCAGCAGCAGCGGGCCGATGTCGGTGCCGACGACGGCCCACACGACCTGCTGCTCGCCCTGCCCATGGCTGTTCATGCGACCACCGTACGGCTCACCACTGACAACGTGCGGTGATCAGGCGATATCGGCGTCAGCCTCATCAGCGGCAGGGGTCAGCGGAGGGTCACAGGCGGGCGGTGCGTGAGGGACACAGATCGAATGCGGACGCCTCCGGTCGCTCACCTGGGCCGCACAAGTGGGGCAGAGTCGTGTTTCTTTACCGGAAAATCGTTCGAGCGTTCCGGTGGGGGTCATACTCTCTGCACTCGACCCTGACCGCCCGAGCGGTTTCGGGAGGGGCGGATATCAGGGCGTTGCGGGACGCACAGGGCGGAAGGGCAACCGCGCATGCAGGGCACGGTCGACGGATTCAGCTACGGCCTGGTCACCCCGGTGGTGGCCTATCTGATGGCCTGCCTGGGCGGTGCCCTCGGCCTGCGCTGCACCACGAGATCCATGCTGGTCGAGTCCCGGCGCCCCGGATGGCTCGCCCTGGGCTCCGCCGCCATCGGCTCCGGCATATGGACCATGCACTTCATCGCCATGATGGGCTTCACGGTCGACGAGGTCCCGATCCACTACGACCGGCCCACCACGTACGCCAGCCTCGGCGTCGCCATCGTCATGGTCGGAGTCGGGATCTTCATCGTCGGCTACAAGGGCACCCGCGGTGCGGCCCTGTTCACCGGCGGAACGATCACCGGGCTGGGCGTCGCCTCCATGCACTATCTGGGCATGGCCGGACTGCGCCTCGACGGAAAACTGCAGTACAACACCCTCACCGTCGCCGCGTCGGTCGTCATCGCCATGGTCGCCGCCACCGCCGCCCTGTGGGCCGCGGGACAGGTGCGCGGTTTCGCCTGGAGCGTCGGCGCGAGCCTCGTCATGGGACTCGCCGTGAGCGGCATGCACTACACGGGCATGGCCGCGCTCAGCGTCCACCTGCACGGCACGGCCGACCCGTCCACGGGCGACTCGCCCGCCGCCCTGCTCGCCCCGATGCTGATCGGCCCGCTGGCCTTCCTGGGTCTCGCCGGCGTCGTCGCGCTGTTCGACCCGCTGATGGTCACCGGCACACCGGACTGGCCCCGCGCGGAACAGAAGCCCGGCGTCCCCGCCCGCGCCCCCGCCGAACCCGCCTCCGCACGCCGCCTCACCCGGGGCGCACGCACCCCCCAGAACCGCTAGCCCGCCCCCGTTGTCAGTGGCGGGTCGTACGGTGGATCCCATGCGGCCCGTTTCCCACATCGAACGCACGGTGGCGCCCATTGAGGTCGTCAGCTCCTACCAGCCCAACGGTGACCAGCCGACGGCCATCGCCGACCTGGCCAAGCGCATCGACGCCGGTGAGAAGGACGTCGTCCTGCTGGGCGCGACCGGCACCGGCAAGTCCGCCACCACCGCGTGGATGATCGAGAAGCTCCAGCGCCCCACCCTGGTGATGGCGCCGAACAAGACGCTGGCCGCCCAGCTGGCGAACGAGTTCCGCGAGCTGCTCCCGAACAACGCGGTCGAATACTTCGTCTCGTACTACGACTACTACCAGCCCGAGGCCTACGTCCCGCAGTCGGACACCTACATCGAGAAGGACTCCTCGATCAACGAGGAGGTCGAGCGCCTGCGGCACTCCGCGACGAACTCACTGCTCACCCGCCGCGACGTCGTCGTGGTCGCCTCGGTGTCCTGCATCTACGGCCTCGGTACGCCCCAGGAGTACGTCGACCGCATGGTCCCGCTCCGCGTGGGCGACGAGCTCGACCGCGACGAGCTGCTGCGCCGCTTCGTGGACATCCAGTACACGCGCAACGACATGGCGTTCACCCGGGGCACCTTCCGGGTGCGCGGCGACACCATCGAGATCTTCCCGGTCTACGAGGAGCTCGCCGTGCGCATCGAGATGTTCGGCGACGAGATCGAGGCCCTGTCCACCCTGCATCCGCTCACCGGCGAGATCATCAGCGACGACCAGCAGCTGTACATCTTCCCGGCCTCCCACTACGTCGCCGGCCCCGAGCGCATGGAGCGGGCCGTCAACGACATCGAGAAGGAGCTCGGCGAGCGGCTCACCGAGCTGGAGAAGCAGGGCAAGCTCCTGGAGGCCCAGCGCCTGCGCATGCGCACCACCTACGACATCGAGATGCTCCGCCAGATCGGCACCTGCTCCGGCGTGGAGAACTACTCGATGCACTTCGACGGGCGGCAGCCCGGTTCTCCGCCGAACACGCTGCTGGACTACTTCCCGGACGACTTCCTGCTCGTCATCGACGAGTCCCACGTGACGGTGCCGCAGATCGGCGCCATGTACGAGGGCGACGCCTCCCGCAAGCGCACCCTCGTCGAGCACGGCTTCCGGCTGCCCTCCGCCCTGGACAACCGCCCCTTGAAGTGGGAGGAGTTCCAGGGGCGCATCGGCCAGACCGTGTACCTGTCGGCGACGCCCGGCACCTACGAGATGTCCCGCGCGGACGGCGTCGTCGAGCAGATCATCCGCCCGACCGGCCTGATCGACCCCGAGGTCGTCGTCAAGCCCACCGAGGGACAGATCGACGACCTGGTGCACGAGATCCGCAGCCGGGTCGAGAAGGACGAGCGCGTCCTGGTCACCACGCTCACCAAGAAGATGGCCGAGGACCTCACCGACTACTTCCTGGAACTGGGCATCCAGGTGCGCTATCTGCACAGCGACGTCGACACCCTGCGCCGGGTGGAGCTGCTGCGCGAGCTGCGCAGCGGTGAGTTCGACGTCCTGGTCGGCATCAACCTGCTGCGCGAGGGCCTCGACCTGCCCGAGGTGTCCCTGGTGGCGATCCTGGACGCCGACAAGGAGGGCTTCCTGCGCTCGGGCACCTCGCTGATCCAGACCATCGGCCGCGCGGCGCGCAACGTATCCGGCCAGGTCCACATGTACGCCGACAAGATCACCCGGGCGATGGAGAAGGCCATCGACGAGACCAACCGCCGCCGGGAGAAGCAGATCGCCTACAACAAGGCCAACGGCATCGACCCGCAACCGCTGCGCAAGAAGATCAACGACATCGTCGCGCAGATCGCCCGCGAGGACGTCGACACCGAGCAGCTGCTCGGTACCGGCTACCGGGCCAAGAAGGACGGCCGGGGCACCAAGGCGCCGGTGCCCTCGCTCGGCGCCAAGGGCGCCAAGGCGGCCAAGTCCGCCAAGGGCAAGGCCAAGGAGACCGTGCCGACCGACCGTCCGGCAGCGGAACTCACCGAGCAGATCGAGGAGCTGACCGCGCGGATGCGGGCCGCGGCGGCGGACCTCCAGTTCGAGATCGCGGCACGCCTGCGGGACGAGGTGTCCGAGATGAAGAAGGAACTGCGCCAGATGAAGGAGGCGGGCATCGCCTGACGAGGCTCCCTGGGCGCCGCCCGTCACTGCGGTCGGCGCCCGAGCCGCCCCCTCGTCCGCGCTGTGTTGCAAGACCGACACAAAGTACGGTCCCGGGTTCGGCAGTGTCGGTGGGCGTGCGTAGGGTTTCGGTCAGCCGCGTACTTCGCGGCAACAGGGGAAGTTCGAGAGGGGAATCAGCGCGTGACCGTCAACATGACCAAGGGTCAGGCCATCAGTCTGCAGAAGAACGACGGCGGCAGCCTGAGCGCGGTGCGCATGGGTCTCGGCTGGCAGGCGGCGCCCCGCCGTGGCCTGTTCGGCTCGCGGACCCGCGAGATCGACCTCGACGCCTCCGCGGTCCTGTTCGCCGACAAGCAGCCGGTCGATGTCGTCTTCTTCCGCCACCTGGTGAGCGACGACGGCTCCGTCCGCCACACCGGTGACAACCTCGTCGGTGGCGTCGGACAGGGCGGCGACGACGAGGCCATCCTCGTCGACCTCCAGCGCGTCCCGGTCCACATCGACCAGATCGTCTTCACCGTGAACTCCTTCACGGGCCAGACGTTCCAGGAGGTGCAGAACGCGTTCTGCCGCCTCGTCGACGAGACGAACGGCCAGGAGCTGGCCCGCTACACCCTCGCCGGCGGCGGCGCCTACACCGCCCAGATCATGGCCAAGGTGCACCGCACCGGTCCCGGCTGGACGATGACGGCCCTGGGCTCACCGGCCAACGGCCGCACCTTCCAGGACCTGATGCCGGCCATCCTGCCGGTTCTGTAAGACCCGCACGGCGAGCGGAACACGACACCACCACGAGCGACACAGGGGGACGAAGGCGATGACGGCCGAGCTGGTGCGGGGGCAGAACCACCCGCTCTCCCAGACCCGTCTAGAGATCCGGGTCTCGGCCGGCAAGCCGATCGTGGCCGGGGCCACCCTCAGCGACGAGCACGGCACCGTGCACGGCGTCGAGTGGGTGGCCCATCCGGGCGCGCCCACACTGCCCGGCCTGGAGGTCTCCCGGCAGGCGGCCGCCGATCACCGCCTGGCGGTGGACCTGGACGCCATGCCGGACAGCGTGCACCGGATCAGTGTTCTGCTCGCCCTGCCGACAGGTGTGGGAGGCCCGGTCAGCTTCGGCGCCATGGCCGCCCCCTTCGTCGCCGTCACCGGCCTCGACGGCACCGAGGTCGCCAGCTACACCATCACCGGCCTTGAGGCAGAGTGCTCCGTCGTCGCCCTGGAGCTGTACCGCAGGCAGGGCGCGTGGAAGGTGCGCGCGGTCGGCCAGGGTTACGCAGGCGGTCTCGCCGAGCTCCTCGCCGATCAGGGTCTGGCCGAGGCGCACCAGCTCGCGAGCGGGATCAACGAGGCCGTGACCCAGGGCGTGGCCCGGTCCGTGGCCGCGCCCCCGCCGCGCACGACGGACACCGACCGCTCCCGCCAGCCCGCCGCCCCGGCGGTGGGCCCGGACCAGAGCGGCTCCTCGTACGGCGGCGGCACGAGCCCGCAGACCGGGGCGTCGTACGGCGGCGCGAGCCCGCAGACGGGACAGACGCCCCTGCCGGACACCCCGCAGCCGACGACCGGCTTCACCGGCGGCCCGGACCCCGCCGACGCCTCCGCCGTCACCCAGTCCGCCACGCCCGGCTCCGGCGGTCCCGTCGACTACAGCCATCCGCGCAGGCAGAACGCGGCCCCTCCGCCGCCCCCGCCGGCCGCGCCCCCGGCCCAGCCCGGGCAGCCCGCGACGCCCGTGGCGGGTGACGCGAGCGGCTGGTCGATGGACGAGCGGCTCTACAACCAGGTGTGGGGCATGTTCGAGGACCTCGCCCGCACCGCGGCCTCGTACCGCAGCGCCGTCGACTTCGCCGACTCCCGCATGGAGAAGGAGCTCGATCAGGTGCTGTCCGACCCGCGCGCCCGTATCGGCGGGCAGGGCGACGCCGCCCGGGAGGCCGCGCAGGCCAAACGCGCCCAGTTGGTGGACCAGGCACGGCAGGCCCTGGACCGTGACGTTGCCCAGCTGACCGCCGAGTCGGACGTCGTCGAGCCCGCGCTGCCCGCTCCCTACGCCCGCTGGGACAACCCGGTCTGGCACGCCTACCGGGTCCCGATGGAGATGCCGATGGCCGTGCGCCTTGGCGAACTCCATCTGCCCGAGTGCGCCGAGCTGCGCATCCCGATGCTGGTCCGCCTGCCGCTGGAGCGCGGTCTGTGGATCGACAGCGGGCGCACGGGATCGACCGACGGCACCTTCACGGACTCCCACGACCGGCGGCGGCTCGGCATGGAGACGGCTGTGGCGCATGCCGCGCGGCTGCTCGCGGTCCATCCGGCGGGCGAGTTCACCGTGCACGTCATCGACCCCGCGGGCGCGGGCGCCCAGGCGCTCGCGCCGCTCGTGCAGACCGGCGTGCTGGCGAGCCCGCCCGCGCACGGCGCCGCCGGGGTCACCGAGGTGCTGGCCCGGCTGACCCAGCGGGTCGACCTGGTGCAGATGGCCATGCGTGGCGGTGCGTCCGACGCGCTTCCGCCCGGGTTCGACACCTCGCAGCAACTGCTGTTGGTGAACGACTTCCCGCACGGCTTCGACGACCGGGCCGTCAACCAGCTTCGCTATCTGGCGGACGAGGGCCCGGCCGTGGGCGTCCATCTGATGATGGTCGCCGACCGCGAGGACGCGTCGGCCTACGGCCCGTTGCTGGACCCGCTGTGGCGTTCGCTGCTGCGACTGACCCCGGTCCCCGACGACCACCTCGCCGATCCGTGGGTGGGGCACTGCTGGACCTACGAGCCCCCGCTCGTGCCGCCCGGCAGCCAGGTGCTCCCTCAGGTGCTGACGCAGGTCGCCGCGGCCAGGCGTGAACTGAACCGCTGACTTGACCAAGCCCGAGTAAAGGCCCGCTGAGCAGCGCATTTACCCTTTCCTTTACCTTGCTCTTTACCTTTCCTTGGTGATTGGAGTACTCTTTTCCGTACGGAGGGGAGTACTCCCTGCCAACTGCGGCGACCCCGTCAATACGGATCAGGCCAGATCCCGGGGCGTCGGCCCGAGCCCGCACGGTGCTCCCGGGTGGAAGAGACCTCCGGCAGCGACGACGCTGACTGACTTGTTTGCCGTTACGTACTGCCGGAGGCGCAGTGGATGTTTCCCTGACCCTGTGGGTCCTGACGATCGTGGGTCTCGCGGCCCTCATCGCGGTCGATTTCTTCATCGGCCGCAAACCCCATGACGTGTCGATCAAGGAAGCCGGAATCTGGACGGTCGTCTGGATCGTCCTGGCCGGCCTCTTCGGCGTCGGCCTGCTGGTCTTCGGCGGCGGCCAGCCCGCCGGCGAGTTCTTCGCGGGCTACATCACCGAGAAGTCCCTCAGCGTCGACAACCTCTTCGTCTTCGTCCTGATCATGGCGAAGTTCGCGGTGCCCTCGCAGTACCAGCAGCGGGTACTGCTGGTCGGTGTCCTCATAGCCCTGGTCCTGCGCGCGATCTTCATCGCCGCCGGAGCCGCGATCATCGCCAGCTTCGCGTGGGTGTTCTACCTCTTCGGCGCCTTCCTGATCTGGACGGCCTGGAAGCTCATCCAGGAGGCTCGTTCCGAGGAGCACGACGAGGAGTACGAGGAGAGCAAGCTGCTGAAGGCGGCCGAGCGCAGGTTCGGTGTCGCCGACCGCTACCACGGCACCAAGCTGTGGATCCAGCAGAACGGCAAGCGGGTCATGACCCCGATGCTGGTCGTGATGCTCGCCCTCGGCACCACCGACGTCCTGTTCGCCCTCGACTCGATCCCCGCGATCTTCGGTCTCACGCAGGACCCGTACATCGTCTTCACCGCCAACGCGTTCGCCCTGATGGGGCTGCGGCAGCTGTACTTCCTCATCGGCGGCCTGCTCAAGAAGCTGGTCCACCTCTCGTACGGCCTGTCGATCATCCTGGGCTTCATCGGCGTCAAGCTCGTGCTGCATGCCCTGCACGAGTCCGGCGTCCCTGTCCCGGAGATCAGCATCCCCGTCTCGCTCGGGGTGATCTGCGCCGTCCTGATCGTCACCACCGTCACCAGCCTGATGGCGACGAGGAAGCAGGCGGCGGCCGAGGCGGCGCGCACCGAGGGCGAAGGCGCCGCGAAGGACAGCGTCGAGGCCTGACCACGTCCGACGTACGAAGAACCAGCACAGGGAGGGAGCCGTGTCGCATCGCCGAGCGCCCCTCCCGGTGCTTGCTCGGGTGCCGTGCGTGTCCCCGGCTCTGGGGACCGGCAGGTCGCAGTTGACGAAGCGGCGGTTGCTGCTGAGCGCACCCAGTTGTTCGGCGAGCTTGGTGGTCTCCGGTCCTCGCTGTTACGCATGGCCTCCTCGTACGGCTCGAACTCGATGAGGGCGTAGTAGCGGTCGGGGTTGTCGCGTGCGACCTCGGACAGAGACGCGCACGGCGGGCCGCGCACACCGTCGCGTCCCGCGGACGGACACCCCCATTGGGCCGGAATGCGGGGCCTGTGCGCCTCTGGGAGGATCACCGCATGATCGTCAGGCTCCGGTCGCTCGCCACTCGTTGGACGTCTCTCGTGCCGGTGCTCGCCGTGGTCCTTCTGGTCTTCACCTGGGGTCGTGATCTGCCCGGCGCGGTCGTGGCGGTGGTGACGCTGGTCCTGGCCGGTGCCGTCCTGGCGGCCGTCCACCACGCCGAGGTGGTGGCCCACCGCGTCGGCGAACCCTTCGGCTCACTGGTGCTGGCCGTCGCCGTGACGATCATCGAAGTGGCGCTCATCGTCACCTTGATGGTGGACGGCGGCGACAAGAGCGCGACCCTGGCCAGGGATACCGTCTTCGCCGCCGTGATGATCACCTGCAACGGCATCGTCGGTATCTGCCTGCTGGTGTCCTCGCTGCGCCACGGCACCGCGGTTTTCAATTCCGAGGGCACGGGCGCCGCCCTGGCCACAGTCGCGACGCTCGCAACGCTCAGCCTGGTGCTGCCGACCTTCACCACGAGCAAGCCGGGACCCGAGTTCTCCACGGTCCAACTGACCTTCGCCGCGCTGTCGTCGCTGATCCTCTACGGGCTGTTCGTGGCGACCCAGACAGTGCGCCACCGCGACTACTTCCTGCCGATCACCCGCCAGGGCGAGGTGATCACCTTCGAGGACCACGCCTCCGCGCCCTCCTCCCGCACCGCGCTGATCAGCCTCGGCCTGCTCGGCCTGGCCCTGGTCGGGGTGGTCGGCCTCGCCAAGGGCGTGTCACCGACCATCGAGGACGGTGTGGAGGCGGCCGGACTGCACCAAGCCGTCGTGGGTGTGATCATCGCGTTGCTGGTGCTGCTCCCCGAGACCATCGCGGCGCTGCGCTCCGCCCGCCGGGACCGCGTCCAGACCAGCTTGAACCTCGCCCTCGGCTCGGCCATGGCCAGCATCGGCCTGACCATCCCGGCGGTCGCCCTGGCCACGATCTGGCTCTCCGGTCCGCTCGTCCTCGGCCTCAGCGCCATCCACATGGTGCTGCTGACCCTGACCATCGTGGTGGGCTCACTGACGGTCGTACCGGGCCGGGCGACACCGCTGCAGGGCGGTGTGCACCTGGTGATCTTCGCGGCGTACCTGGAACTGGCGATCAACCCGTAGCAAGGCGCGACGGCGCCCGCCCTCAACCCACGCCCCTGACCCACGACCCTCAACCCATGGCCCTGGACCCAGGGTCCTTCAACCCACGACTCCCAGCCCACAGCTGCGCGGCGCACGACGCTTCAGCCCGCGGCCGCCTCCGCGCGCGACGCCTCCACCCGCACCGGCCGCGTCTCCGGCAGCAGGGCGAAGCAGCCCAGGCTCAGCAGCGCGATGCACGTCAGATACGCGGCCACGCCCCACGGCACCCGGCCGCCCTGCTCGGCCAGGGCCGTGGCCACGATCGGGGTGAGGGCGCCGCCGAGCACCCCGCCGAGGTTGTAGCCGACCGCCGCGCCGGTGCACCGCACCCGGGGCTCGTACAGCTCCGGCAGATACGCCGCGATGACCGCGAACATCGTGATGAACGCCAGCAACGCGCCCAGGAACCCGAGGAACATCAGCAGCGGCTCCCCGGTCGACAGCAGCGCGACCATCGGGAACATCCACAGGGCGGCCGCGGAGCAGCCGGCCAGGCACATCGGCCGCCGCCCGTACCGGTCGCCCAGCAGGGCCGCCACCGGCGTCAGCGCCCCCTTCACCACCACTGCGGCCATGATGCAGGCCAGCATGACCGTACGGCTCACGCCGAGCCGTTCGGTGGCGTACGCCAGGGACCAGGTCGTCACCGCGTAGAAGATCGCGTATCCGACCGCCAGGCCGCCCGCCGTCAGCAGGACGAGCCGCCAGTGGCCGCTCACCACCTCGGCCAGCGGCACGCGCGCGTGGTTGTCGAGTTCGAGGAAGCTGGGGCTCTCGGCGAGCGAGGAGCGCAGCCACAGGCCCACGACGGCCAGCACCCCGGCCGCCCAGAAGGGCACACGCCAGCCCCACTGCGCGAACTGCGCCTCGGACAGCGAGGCCGCCAGCACCAGGGTCACACCGTTGGCGAGCACAAAGCCCACCGCGGGCCCCACCTGCGGGAAGCTCGACCACAGACCGCGCCGCTCGGCCGGTGCGTGCTCGGCGGTCAGCAGCACCGCGCCGCCCCACTCCCCGCCAAGCCCCAGCCCCTGCAGAAACCGCAGCACCAGCAGCAGGACGGGCGCGGCCACGCCGATGGTGTCGTACGACGGGACGCAGCCGACCGCGACGGTCGAGGCGCCGGTCAGCAGCAGCGAGGCGACGAGCACCGGCCGTCTGCCGTGTCGGTCCCCGATGTGTCCGAACAGCACCGAACCCAGGGGCCGTGCCACGAAACCCACGCCGAACGTCCCGAAGGCGGCCAGAGTCCCGGCGACCGGGGAGAACGTCGGGAAGAACAGCGGGCCCAGGACGAGCGCCGCGGCCGTGCCGTAGACGAAGAAGTCGTAGAACTCGATGGCCGTCCCGGCGAGCGAGGCGGTCGCGAGTCGCAGCATGCTGGGCGCCCTCACGGTGCGTACGTCGTGCATGTCGAGTCAACTACCCACGGTGACGACGGGTTACGGGGGCGCGCGGAAGTGCGGTGTGTGTCTCAGTAGGTGACGGTGATGCGCCGGGCGGGCCCGTCGACGCGGATCAGGCCACCGTAGGGGAGCACGAGTTGCGGATCGGTGTGTCCGAAGTCCACGTCGAAGACGATCGGGGTGTTGGGCGCATACACCTGCATGGCGCGTAGTACGGCCTCGCGCTGCTCGTCGGCGTAACGCGCGCCCTCATCGGGCGTGTTGGGGCGCTCGAAGGACCAGGTCTTGGGCCGCCCCATCAGCAGGGCCGAGAAGCGGCCCAGCAGGCCGCGTTCGCCCATGTTGCGCAGGGTGCAGAAGACCTGCGCGCCGCTCGGCAGCTCCTCCGACGTCTCCAGGAGGAGCACTCCGCCGTCGTACTGTGCGGGATCGCGTGCGATCTCCCGGTCCGCCATCAGCAGCCAGGCCAGGATCTCCAGACAGCCGCCCCAACTGCGGCCCTCCACCACGCGGTCGGCGTTCGCCCAGGTCCAGCCGGAGCCGGGGCGCATCTCCGGCTCCTCCTCGAAGGTCGCCGGGTCCGCCCAGTCGCGGTTCACGTCGCCCCAGCGCTCGGCGGGCCTCAACTCGTAGGCGCCCGAGGTGAACAGCGCCGCCCGCAGCGAGTCGGCGGTCAGCGGATGCATGGCGCCGGGGCGGCCCAGCGCGGTCATCACGGTCGCGCCGTGGTAGCCGACGATGCCGGTGTTGTAGAGGTGGGCGAGCAGGTTGGTGTTGTCGCTCATCCCGAAGAACGGCTTCGGGTTCGCCCGGATCAGCTCCCTGTCCAGCAGCGGCAGCACGGTGATCTGGTCGTCGCCGCCGATGGACGCCATGACCGCCTTGACCTCGGGGTCGGCGAACGCGGCGTGGATGTCGTCGGCCCGCTCCCGGGGTGTGGAACCCATCTTCCGGGTAGCCGGGTACTCGACCGGTTCGAGTCCGAAGTCCTTCCGCAGCCGCTTTAGGCCGAGTTCGTGCGGCCGGGGGAACAGTCCCGGCAGCCCCGAGGACGGGGAGATGACGGCTATACGGTCGCCCGGAACGGGCTTCGGAGGATACGCGGGCCTGATCATGACGGGATGCTACGGGCGGCCGCGGGCCCGGGGCACCGTGATAAACCGGGTCTGCAGAGCGGTCCCCGGCGGGCCGCGCCACCCGAACGGACCGGAGGAAGCCGTGCCCCGCACCCTGGCCAACGCCCCGATCATGATCCTCAACGGGCCCAACCTCAACCTGCTCGGGCAGCGTCAGCCGGAGATCTACGGCTCCGACACGCTCGCCGATGTCGAGGCCCGGTGCGCCAAGGCGGCGGCCGCGCACGGCGGCACGGTCGACCTCCGCCAGTCCAACCACGAGGGCGAGCTGGTCGACTGGATCCACGAGGCCCGGCTCCACCACTGCGGCATCGTGATCAACCCCGGCGCCTACTCGCACACCTCGGTCGCGATCCTGGACGCGCTCAACACCTGCGACGGCATGCCGGTGCTGGAGGTGCACATCTCCAACATCCATCAGCGGGAGTCGTTCCGGCACCACTCCTACGTGTCGCTGCGCGCCGACGGTGTCATCGCGGGGTGCGGCGTACAGGGGTACGTGTTCGGCGTGGAGCGGGTCGTGGCGCTGGTGGGGGCGGCGCAGGCCCAGGCCTGAGTTCTCCGCGACACGCGCGGGGCGCCCGCCTGGGCCGCCGGTCGAGGGCGGGGATCGAAGGACCAGCGGCCCATTCCGTGCGGGAGCCGTCGTTCCCGCGCGGGGCTGGTTCCAGTTGACCGCCGGATCGCACGTGCCGGGAGCGCGCGCGTGGCACCGGCTCGTGCGCGCGGTTCACACGGGGCGCGCGACGCGAGCCACACGCCGTCCAAGCGGGCCTTCCGCGCGCCGGTCACCACCCGCGCGCGTGCCACTCCGGCAGTTGCGGGCGCTCGGCGCCGAGTGTGGTGTCGTTGCCGTGTCCCGGATAGACCCACGTCTCGTCCGGAAGGGTCGCGAAGATCTTCGTCTCGACGTCGTGGATGAGGCTCGCGAAAGCCTCCGGATTCTGGTGGGTGTTACCCACACCGCCGGGGAACAGGCAGTCCCCGGTGAACACATGAGGGTGTCCGTGCGGGTCGTCGTAGACGAGGGCGATCGAACCGGGGGTGTGCCCCACGAGGTGGCGCGCGGTCAGTTCCACGCGCCCCACGCGGATGGTGTCGCCGTCGTCGACCAGTACGTCGGTCGGTACGGGGATGCCCTCGGCGTCGTCCCGGCCGGCATAGGTGCGTGCGCGGGTGGCCTCGACGACGTCGGCCAGCGCCTGCCAGTGGTCCCCGTGCTGATGCGTGGTGACGACGGAGGCGATGCCGTCGTCACCGATCATGCCGAGCAGCGTGCCCGCCTCGTTCGCCGCGTCGATCAGCAGCTGCTCGTCCGTGGCCCGGCAGCGCAGCAGATAGGCGTTGTTGTCCATCGGGCCGACCGCGATCTTGGTGATCATCAGGTCCTTGAGCTCGTGCACATCCGCTGGGCCGCCGACCGTCACCTGTCCGCTGTACGTCATGGCGGCAGCCTATCGCCGGGAGCCCGGGCGGGCCGCCGGAGGCGGGGCCTGTCCAGGGGCGGTGGACAACGGCTCGGGGTGACCGCCGGTGCGCCCTCGCGGACGGCTACAGGGGCGGCAGCTTCGGCAGGGTGCCGCCCTCCACCGACAGGGACGCGCCGTCCCGGCGTCCGGCGAGCCAGCCGACGAGGTCGGCGCCGGCGCCCGTGACCGTGAGCTCGGGGTCGGCGGCGTGGCCCGTGCTCCACGCGCGCGTGCCGTCGGTCAGACGGGTCGGCGGCACGTCGGGGTGCCCCGAGAAGCGCTCGGTGAGGAAGTCGATCTCCCGCTCCACGAACTCGGCCGGCAGGTCCTCCAGCTCGTAGCCGATCCCGAGGTCGACGTGGTGCAGTTCGATCTCGACCCACCGACGGAAGACCACGCGGGCCGCCGAATCGGTCACACCGTTGCGCAGCTCCACCGTGCGCGACCAGTCGCCCGGCTCGTCGGTCGCGGCCTGGAACCGGGCGGCGCTCTCGCGCACGTCCGTGATCTGCACGTCCAGCGGGCGCGGGGCGTCGCGCTCGATGTCGGTGTCACGGGCCTCGGCGGACGCGTACATGGGGAGGCCCGCGAAGACGTTCACCAGGGCGTCCGCGTTGCGCGCGAGGTGGGCGAGCACATGGCCGCGGCTCCAGCCGGGCAGGCGTGACGGTTCCGTCACTGCGGCGTTGTCCATTTTGGCGACCGCGATGAGCAGCCGTTCGGTCGCGTTCTGTAGACAGGCCAGGTCATGAACGTGATCAATCATGGTGCTGACCCTAGCCCCCGCCACTCCTTCGGGTGAAGGAGTCGGATCCCGCCCGCAAATCGAATGCGCGTGCTATATGGTCGACGGTGACGTCGGGCATGCTGGAAGGCCGGGGATTGTTGACAACCGGTGAATCCGTCCGTCGTTGTCAGTGGCTCCCCCTAGTCTGAGAACACGGGGGCCCCGCCCCTGTCTCTTCTCCCAAGAAAGGTGCGGACCGGCGTGGCCGACCGTCTCATCGTCCGTGGCGCGCGCGAGCACAACCTCAAGAATGTCTCGCTCGATCTGCCACGCGACTCGCTCATCGTCTTCACGGGCCTGTCGGGATCGGGCAAGTCCTCGCTGGCGTTCGACACGATCTTCGCCGAGGGCCAGCGGCGCTATGTGGAGTCGCTCTCCTCGTACGCCCGCCAGTTCCTCGGCCAGATGGACAAGCCGGACGTCGACTTCATCGAGGGCCTCTCCCCGGCTGTCTCGATCGACCAGAAGTCGACCTCGCGCAACCCGCGCTCCACGGTCGGCACCATCACCGAGGTCTACGACTATCTGCGTCTGCTCTTCGCGCGCATCGGCAAGCCGCACTGTCCCGAGTGCGGCCGCCCCATCTCGCGCCAGTCACCGCAGGCCATCGTCGACAAGGTCCTGGAGCTGCCGGAGGGCAGCCGTTTCCAGGTGCTCTCGCCGCTGGTGCGCGAGCGCAAGGGCGAGTTCGTCGACCTCTTCGCGGACCTCCAGACCAAGGGCTACTCCCGCGCGCGGGTGGACGGCGAGACCATCCAGCTGTCCGACCCGCCCACGCTGAAGAAGCAGGAGAAGCACACCATCGAGGTGGTCGTCGACCGCCTCACCGTCAAGGACTCCGCCAAGCGCCGCCTGACCGACTCCGTCGAGACCGCCCTCGGTCTGTCCGGCGGCATGATCGTGCTCGACTTCGTCGACCTTCCCGAGGACGACCCCGAGCGCGAGCGCATGTACTCCGAGCACCTGTACTGCACGTACGACGACCTGTCGTTCGAGGAGCTGGAGCCGCGCTCCTTCTCCTTCAACTCGCCCTTCGGCGCCTGCCCCGAGTGCACCGGCATCGGCACGCGCATGGAGGTCGACCCGGAGCTGATCGTCCCGGACGAGGACAAGTCCCTCGACGAGGGCGCCATCCACCCCTGGTCGCACGGGCACACCAAGGACTACTTCGGCCGCCTGATCGGCGCCCTCGCCGACGCCCTCGGCTTCCGCACCGACATTCCCTTCGCGGGCCTGCCGCAGCGCGCCAAGAAGGCCCTGATCCACGGCCACAAGACGCAGATCGAGGTCCGCTACCGCAACCGGTACGGCCGCGAGCGCTTGTACACGACCCCGTTCGAAGGCGCCGTCCCCTTCGTCAAGCGCCGGCACAGCGAGGCCGAGTCCGACGCCAGCCGGGAGCGCTTCGAGGGCTACATGCGCGAGGTGCCCTGCCCCACCTGTGAGGGCACCCGTCTGAAGCCGATCGTCCTCGCGGTCACGATCATGGAGAAGTCGATCGCCGAGGTCGCGGGGATGTCCATCAGCGACTGCGCGGACTTCCTGGGCAAGCTGAAGCTCAACGCCCGCGACAAGAAGATCGCCGAGCGGGTGCTGAAGGAGGTCAACGAACGGCTGCGGTTCCTGGTCGACGTCGGCCTCGACTACCTCTCGCTCAACCGCGCGGCGGGCACCCTCTCCGGCGGCGAGGCCCAGCGCATCCGCCTGGCCACCCAGATCGGCTCCGGCCTCGTCGGCGTTCTCTACGTCCTCGACGAACCGTCCATCGGTCTGCACCAGCGCGACAACCACCGGCTGATCGAGACCCTGGTCCGGCTGCGCGACATGGGCAACACGCTCATCGTCGTCGAGCACGACGAGGACACCATCAAGGTCGCCGACTGGGTCGTCGACATCGGCCCCGGCGCCGGTGAGCACGGCGGCAAGGTCGTACACAGCGGCTCCCTGAAGGAACTGCTCGCCAACGCCGAGTCGCAGACCGGCCAGTACCTGTCGGGCAAGAAGTCGATCCCGCTGCCGGACATCCGGCGCCCGCGCGACCCGGGCCGGCAGCTCACCGTGCACGGCGCCCGCGAGAACAATCTGCAGGACATCGACGTCTCCTTCCCGCTCGGTCTGTTCACGGCCGTGACCGGCGTGTCAGGCTCCGGCAAGTCGACGCTGGTCAACGACATCCTCTACACGCACCTGGCCCGCGAGCTGAACGGCGCCCGCAGCGTGCCGGGCCGCCACACGCGCGTGGACGGCGACGACCTCGTCGACAAGGTCGTGCATGTCGACCAGTCGCCGATCGGCCGCACCCCGCGCTCGAACCCGGCGACGTACACCGGCGTCTTCGACCACGTCCGCAAGCTGTTCGCCGAGACCACCGAGGCGAAGGTCCGCGGATACCAGCCGGGCCGGTTCTCCTTCAACGTCAAGGGCGGCCGCTGCGAGAACTGCGCCGGTGACGGCACTATCAAGATCGAGATGAACTTCCTCCCGGACGTCTACGTCCCGTGCGAGGTCTGCCACGGCGCCCGGTACAACCGGGAGACCCTGGAGGTCCACTACAAGGGCAAGTCCATCGCCGAGGTGCTGAGCATGCCGATCGAGGAGGCCACGGAGTTCTTCGCGGCCGTCCCCTCGATCGCGCGGCATCTGAACACCCTCAAGGACGTCGGCCTCGGCTATGTCCGGCTCGGCCAGTCGGCGACCACCCTGTCCGGCGGCGAGGCCCAGCGCGTCAAGCTCGCCAGCGAGCTGCAGAAGCGCTCCACCGGCCGCACGGTCTACGTCCTCGACGAGCCGACCACCGGTCTGCACTTCGAGGACATCAGCAAGCTGCTGAAGGTCCTGGCCGGTCTGGTCGACAAGGGCAACACGGTCATCGTCATCGAGCACAACCTCGACGTGATCAAGACCGCGGACTGGGTCGTCGACATGGGCCCCGAGGGCGGTGCGGGCGGCGGTCTCGTCGTCGCCGAAGGCACGCCCGAGGAGGTCGCCGGGGTGCCGGCCAGCCACACCGGCAAGTTCCTGCGCGAGATCCTCAGCGCCGACCGGATCAGCGACGCCGCCTCGGTGAAGGCCCCGCGCAAGACGGCGGCCAAGACCGTCGCGGCCAAGTCGGCGACGAAGAAGACGGCCACGGCGAGGACGGCCAGGACCGTCAACAGCACGACGACGAAGAAGGCGGCCGCGGCCACGAAGGAGACCACGGCGGCGAAGAAGACGACGAGGGCCCGCAAGGCCTGAGTCGGCCGCACGGCCGGTACAGCGATGACCGGCCGTCCGGCCGTGAACGGCCGGTGCGGCCAGGGCTGCCCGGTACGGCCAGTGCCCGGCCGCTGCGGTCAACCTCGGCCGACACGGCCAATGGTCTCGGCACAACGGGACAAAAAGAGCGGCGCCCCGCGGGAACTCCCCGCGGGGCGCCGCTCGTTCCACCATCAGCCACCCTGGCCCTGCGGTTCGACGAACTGCATGTCCAGCTGAATCTTGACAACATCACTGAGGAAACCGCCCCCGAAGTCCAGGCCGTAGTCACTGCGCCTGATCTCACCCGTCGCCTCGAAACCGGCGTGCCTGCTCTGATCCGCGGGGGAGTCCACGACCCCGCCGAGCTCGACGGCGAGCACCACGGGACGCGTCACGTCCCCGATGGTCAAGTCCCCTTCCATCGTCCAGTCCTCGTCCTCGCCGAACACGCGCGTCGAACGGAACGTCATCGTCGGACGCTTCTCCACGTCGAGCAGATCGGCGGACCGGGTGTGCGCGTCGCGGTCGGCGTTCCCGGTGTCAAGAGAGGCGAGCGCGATCACGGCGCTCACCCGTACGTCGTCGGGCGTCTCACCGATGTGCAGACCGGCCTGCACATCGGCGAAGCGGCCGCGCACCTTGGCGATCCCGAGGTGCCGGATCGTGAAGTTCACAGCGGAGTGCAGCGGGTCGAGCGTCCAGTTACCCGGCACGAGGGGGAGAGAGCCGGGGGCGAGCGTGTCAGCGGTGTTGTTCTGAGTCATGCCTCCACCCTCGGGCGTGTTCGGGCGCGCAGGGAGACCGCGCTGAGAGTGGTAGTGGCAGGGTGGTAGTCGCAGGGCCACCCTCACGGACCCGGGGCGAGGTACGTTCGACGGGTGAGCGACAACGAGTTGGGCCTGTTCCTGCGCACCCGTCGCGAGTCCGTCACCCCGGCCGAGGTGGGGCTGCCGACCGGGTTCCGTCGGCGCACCCCCGGCCTGCGCCGATCCGAGCTGGCCACGCTCGCGGGCATCAGCGTGGAGTACCTCACCCGTCTGGAACAGGGACGCGACCGCAACCCCTCGCCCCGGTGCTCGGGGCCGTCGCCGACGCGCTCAGCCTGTCCCTCAAGGACCGCGTCCTGCTGCGCCGTCTGACCAAGGAGGCGGACGGCGGCGACCCGCTGGTCTGCGCGGCCGCCCCGCCGCTCAGCCGGACGGCGCGGCCCACCGTGCAGGCCGTCCTGGAGCGCCTGGAGCCCTCCCCGGCCGCGGTGATCAACTGGATCGGCGACGTCATCGCCCACACCGACGGCTACGCGCGGCTCGTCGGCCCGATCGGGGTGCTCGACGACGAGCACCCCAATCTGCTCCGGTACCTGTTCACCGACCCGCGCGCCCGTGTGGCCCACCAGGACTGGGAGCGTGTCGCCGATGACCTGGTCGCCCGGCTCCGGCACGGCGTTCCCCTGCGCGACCCGCACCTCTCCGAGCTGGCCGAGGAGCTGACGGTGACCGCGGGTGCGGAGTTCGCCGACCGGTTCGCGGACATTTCGGTGACACCGCGCACTGTCGGCTCGCAGCAGCTTGAGCACCCCGAGGTGGGGGCGCTGCACCTGCTGCACGAGTCGCTGGCACTGCCGGAGGAGGGCCAGCAGGTGGTGGTGTACCTGCCCGCCGACGACGCGACGTCCGCCGCGCTGGACCGCCTCAGCGGCCGTCGCCCCGGTGCCCTGCGGGCCGTCGGCAGGGCAGCGGGCTGAGAAGCGGTCGGCTGGAGGTCGCGGTGGTCGTCAAGGCCGTACGCCGTCCAGCTCCCACGCGTACGGCGGTTCCGCCCCGGCCCGGGAGCAGGTGATCGCCGCCGCTCGGGCCGCGAAGCGCAGCAGCTCGGTCCAGCCGGAGGTGCCGAGGCCGGCCAGGGCCTCGGGGGACAGGGCGTCCCGTGCGGCGAGGCCGTGCAGCAGGGCCGCGTTCACGGTGTCCCCGGCTCCGATGGTGTCCACGACGTCGACCTGTTCGCCCGGCACGGAGTGCTCGGCACCGTCACGGGTGTAGGCGGACAGACCGTCGCCGCCGTGGGTGACGACGACGGCCGAGGGCCCGGCGGCGAGCCATTCCTTCGGGGTGCCGCCCAGCCAGTGGGCGTCCTCCTCGGAGAGCTTGAGCAGCGACACCGACGGCAGCCAGCTCCGGAAGCGGGCGCGGTAGGCGTCGGCGTCCGGGATCAGGACCGGCCGGATGTTGGGGTCGAGGGCGGTGAGCAGGCCCTGGGCCGCCGCTGTGCGCATCAGCCGCTCGTACGCGGTCGCCCCCGGCTCCAGCACCAGCGAGCAGGTTCCGAAGGAGACCGCGCGGGTGTCGGCGGGCAGTCCGGCCGGAGCCGTGAACAGCCGGTCGGCGGTGCCGTCGACGTAGAACGAGTAGGCGGCTGATCCGCCGTCGCCGATCGTGGCGACCGCGAGGGTGGTGGGCTCCGGACCGCGCTGGACAGCCGACACGTCCACGCCCGCCGTCCGCAGCCCGTCGAGCAGGGCCTCGCCGAAGACGTCCTGCGAGGCGCGCGAGCAGAAGGCGGTGGGGGAGCCGAGCCGGCCCAGGGCGACGGCCGTGTTGTACGGGCCGCCGCCGAGCGCGGGCCTCAGGGCGGCGAGGGCACCCGTGCCCTGCGGTACCAGGTCGATCAGGGCCTCACCGGCTACGACGATCACGAGAGGGTTCCTTTCAGGGGCTGCGCAGGGGTGGGCTGCTGTTGCCGAAGGGGGCGGCCGCGGCGGTTCGGGCTGCCGGTTCCGGGACTGTTCGGGGTCATCGGGGCTCAGGTCGGCGGGGGCTGTCGGCGGGCCTCGCCGTCGGGCCCGAGCCTGGTCCGGCCTCCTGCGCGCACCCGCAGGACGTCCGGTGGACGAACTCGCACGGAAGCCTCAGGGTCCGGGCGGGGCGGTCCGGGGAGGCGAGACGGTCGAGGAGGACCTGGACGGCCCGGGCGCCGATCTCCTTGCTGGGCTGGGCGATGGCGGTGAGACGGGGCGAGAAGAGATCCGCCCAGGCGAAGTCGTCGAAGCAGCACAGGGCGATGTCGTCCGGCACGGACAGGCCGCGGTCGCGCAGGGCGCGCAGGGCGCCGATGGTCATCGCGTTGTTGACGGTGACGAGGGCGGTCGGCGGATTGGCGAGGGAGAACAGGGCGGCCGTGGCGCGTTCGCCGCCGGTGGAGGCGGAGTCGCCGTGGACCACGAGGCGTTCGTCGTGGGGGAGTCCGGCGGCGGCGAGGCCGTGCCGGTAGCCGGCGATCCGTTCTCCGGTGGTGCTGAGTCCAGACAGTCCGGCGACCAGGCCGATGCGTCGGTGGCCGAGTTCGGCGAGATGGGCGACCAGTTGCGCCACCGGAGCGGTGTTCTCGGCGCAGACCTGGTCGAAGGGCGGGGCGCTGTCGGCGCGGGTGTCGACCAGCCGGTCGAGGAGGACGGCCGGGACGTCGTGGCGGCGCAGGTAGGCGAGGAGTTCGCGCGGGTCGGCGGAAGGGGCGACGATCATGCCGTCCACCCGGCGCTCGTGCAGCAGCTGGACGACCTTGCGCTCGTGCTCGGGGTCGTCGTGGGGATCGGAGATGAGGAGGCTGTAGCCGTGTTCCAGGGCGCTGGCCTCGACGCCCTGGAGGATCTCGGTGAAGTACGGGTTGCTGATGGCCGAGACCGCGAGGCCGATCGAGCGGGTGCGGGAGGTCACCAGGGACCTGGCGAGGGTGTTGGTCGTGTAGCCGAGCTGTTCGACGGCGTCCAGGACGGCCTGGCGGGTGTGCGGCAGCACGGGCCGGGTGTCGTTGAGCACGTGCGAGACGGTCGCCACCGAGACACCGGCGCTGCGTGCGACGTCGGCCATGGTCGGCATGGCGTAACCCCTCCCTTCACCGGCCCCGCGCGGGCCGGGCCGTGGGCCGCGGCGGGCCCTCAGGGCGGGAACGTATCTCATTCGAGCCCGTACGTAAACGCTTGCGTAAACGTTTACGCGCGAGCGTACGGGCTGCCGCCGGGTCGACCCACCAGACTCCTTCCCGTGCCCCGCCCCACGGCTTTCGGTGCACCGGGCCCCGGGTATCGTCGCCGTGCTTGCCCCCTGACCTGTGGAGACCCTCATGCCCGGCCGATCCTCCGCGAGCCGTCGAACCGTTCTGCGCGGGGCGGCGGCCGCTCCCGTCGCGGGGCTGGGCCTCACCGCGTGCTCGCCGGACGGGGGAGCGGAGGCAACGCCCGCCACGCAGACCGCGCCCGTGGACCTCGGCGCCGAGAGCGACGTCGCCCAGGGCGGCGCCCATCTCCACCTGGACCACAACGTGGTGGTCAGCCGCACCGCGGACGGCACGCTGAAGGCGTTCAGCACGATCTGCACGCACGGCGGCTGCCCCATCAGCGAGCTGGAGGGGACGACGCTGAGCTGCGCGTGTCACGGCAGCCGGTTCGACGCGAGGACCGGCGAGGTGCTGCGCTCCCCGGCGACCGTGGCGCTGACCGAACTGCCGGTCCGGGCCGAGAACGGCAGGGTGATCGCGGGGCCGCAGGCCTGACACCGGCCGTCGTCGACCGGGGGTGTCCCCACCCCCTCAGCGACCGACCCCGGACCCTCGGCCCCCGACTCGGCAGCGTTTACTCCCAGTCCCACCCGATCCCGACGATCCCGGAGCGCACCCGGGGTTCGACGAGGTGGACGGAGTGATGGCGGGTGGTGAGGGGGAGGTCCTGGCGGCCGCTGCGAGGGGCCGCCGCCGAGTGCTGGGTGAAGCGGTGGCAGCGTGCCGGGAGGGCGTGCTCGTCGAACCGCACTTGCAGGACGTACTGACCGCCCGGCGGTCCGAAGCCGCGCACGCACTCGTAGGAGACACCGGCGGTGCCGTCCTCGACGGCGTAGCGGAAGAGGAACGTGTCCCCGGCGCGCAGCCGGGTGTCGAACAGGAGCTCGGCCACCAGGATGCCGGTCTCGTGGTGCCGTCTGACGCGTCCGGTGCGGCAGTTCTCCAGGGCCCGCACGGACATGTGCTCGGGCGCGCAGCCGGGGTCGCCGTGGTGGACGGCGACGAACCGGTCGACTCCGTCCCGGTGGGCGCGCACGACGTGGTGCGACTCGCGGCCGAGCAGCTCGCGGCGCCCGCCGATGCGGACCTGCTCATGGTGGCCGAGCAGGTGCAGCCCGCCGTCGCGAGGGGATTCCAGTTCGAGCAGCAGTCGCTCCAGGGCGCCCGAGGCCTCGACGAGCGAGCGGTAGGAGCGGGCTGCGCTGTGCTGGCCGGAGGCACCCTCCTCGGCCTGGGCGAGCAGCCGTATCAGGGACTCGTCAGGCAGGTGGAGTATCTCCTCCAGCGCGCGCACCGCCCGCAGCGACTCGGGGCGCTGCGGACGGCGGGCGCCCTGTTGCCAGTAGCTCAGACTGGTGACACCGACCTTCACGCCGTGACGTGAGAGGTGGTGCTGAACGCGTTGCAGGGGCAGGCCGCGGGCGGCGATGGCGGCGCGCAGGGCGACGTGGAAGGGGCCGCCGCGCAGAGCCGTGTCCAGTTCCGCGATGGCGATGTCCGCGTGCTGTGTGGCGTGCGGCATGCAGGGGCCTTTCTGTGTGGATCACAACGGCTGGTCAGACCGTTCACGCGGGTGCTGCGGGGCCACCCCGTCGGCGCCGGGGGCTGGGCCCGTCCGCGCGCCGTCGTTTTTACGGCCCCGAGTTCCAACGCATTGAAGCGTGTTGACCAAGTCCCGACAACACCTCCGGCCCAACCGTGGTCCAGTCCTCGCCGCCTGGCGCGGCACGGGTGCCAAGAGGGGGCGGGCGGCTTCCGGTTGGCCGGTGCAGGTACTTCGCGCGGCGGGGCCGCCCGGACTTTCGCAGGTGCCGGGCCCACGCGGGGTGCGGTGCGGCCGGATCTGGTGGCCGTCCGGCGGCGTGCGGGGTGCCGTGCGGCCGGTTCCAGGGGGTGTCCGGGCACGATCCCGGACGTTGTCCACAGGCCCGCCGGAGTGTCACCGCTCGCCAGTAGGGTGTGAGACATGGCCGACCCCTCCAGCTACCGCCCCAGGCCGGGTGAGATCCCGGACTCTCCGGGGGTGTACAGGTTCCGTGACGAGCACCGCCGGGTGATCTACGTCGGAAAGGCGAAGAGCCTGCGCCAGCGCCTGGCGAACTACTTCCAGGACCTGGCGAACCTGCACCCCCGCACCCGGACGATGGTGACCACCGCCGCGTCCGTGGAGTGGACCGTGGTGTCCACCGAGGTCGAGGCCCTGCAGCTGGAGTATTCCTGGATCAAGGAGTACGACCCCCGGTTCAACGTCAAGTACCGCGACGACAAGAGCTACCCGTACCTCGCGGTGACGATGAACGAGGAGTTTCCGCGCGTGCAGGTCATGCGCGGCCACAAGAAGAAGGGCGTCAGGTACTTCGGGCCGTACGCGCACGCGTGGGCGATCCGGGACACCGTCGACCTGTTGCTGCGCGTCTTCCCGGTGCGCACCTGCTCGGCGGGCGTGTTCAAGAACGCCTCCCGCACCGGCCGCCCCTGTCTGCTCGGCTACATCGGCAAGTGCTCCGCCCCCTGCGTCGGCCGGATCGAGCCCGAGGACCATCGCGAACTCGCCGAGGAGTTCTGCGACTTCATGACCGGCCGCACCGGCACCTACCTCCGCCGTCTGGAGAAGCAGATGACGGAGGCGGCCGAGGACATGGAGTACGAGCGGGCCGCCCGCCTGCGCGATGACATAGAGGCCCTGCGCAAGGCCATGGAGAAGAACGCGGTCGTGCTCGCCGACGCGACCGACGCCGACCTGATCGCGGTCGCCGAGGACGAGCTGGAAGCGGCCGTGCAGATCTTCCATGTCCGCGGCGGACGGGTACGCGGTCAGCGCGGCTGGGTCACCGACAAGGTCGAGGAGGTCACCACCGGCGCCCTCGTCGAACACGCCCTCCAGCAGCTCTACGGCGAGGAGACCGGCGACAGCGTCCCCAAGGAGGTCCTCGTCCCGGCCCTGCCCGAGCCGGTGGAGCCGGTCCAGCAGTGGCTCACCGAGCGGCGCGGATCGGCCGTCTCGCTGCGCATCCCGCAGCGCGGCGACAAGAGGGCCCTGATGGAGACCGTGGAGCGCAACGCCCAGCAGGCGCTCGCCCTGCACAAGACCAAGCGCGCCTCCGACCTGACGACCCGCTCGCGCGCCCTGGAGGAGATCGCCGACGCCCTCGACCTGGACAGCGCCCCGCTGCGCATCGAGTGCTACGACATCTCGCACCTCCAGGGCGACGACGTCGTGGCCTCCATGGTCGTCTTCGAGGACGGGCTCCAGCGCAAGAGCGAGTACCGCCGCTTCCAGATCAAGGGCTTCGACGGCCAGGACGACGTCCGCTCCATGCACGAGGTCATCACGCGCCGCTTCAAGCGCTACCTGGCCGATAAGGAGCGCACGGGGGAGTGGACCGACGGGGAGGACGCCGTCGGCCCGGAGGCGGACACGGTCCTGGTCGCGGTCGGCGGCGACGGCACCCCCGCCGAGGACCAGCCCCTCACGACGACCCCCGGGCAGCCCGCCCCCGGGCAGCCCCCCGCCCCCGGCGAAGCCCCCGCCGCGCTCACCACCCTCACCGACGACGACGGCCGCCCCAGGAAGTTCGCCTACCCGCCCCAGCTGGTCGTCGTCGACGGCGGGCAGCCGCAGGTCGCCGCCGCCAGGCGGGCGCTGGACGAGCTCGGCATCGACGACATCGCCGTGTGCGGGCTGGCCAAGCGGCTGGAGGAGGTCTGGCTGCCCGGCGACGACGACCCGGTCGTCCTGCCCCGCACCAGCGAGGGCCTCTACCTGCTCCAGCGGGTCCGCGACGAGGCCCACCGGTTCGCGATCACCTACCAGCGCACCAAGCGCGCCAAGCGCTTCCGCGCCGGCCCCCTGGACGAGGTGCCGGGACTGGGCGAGACCCGTAAACAGGCGCTGATCAAGCACTTCGGTTCGGTGAAGAAGCTGAGATCCGCGACAATCGACCAGATCTGCGAGGTTCCGGGCATCGGCCGGAAGACGGCGGAGACCATCGCCGTGGCCCTCGCCCAGGCGGCCCCGGCCGCGCCCGCCGTGAACACGGCGACTGGAGAGATCATGGAAGACATGGACGACGGGGCGCCCGAGACGACGGCGGACGCCCCGGGGGAGCCCGTACCCGCGGGCGCCCCGGACGAGCGACGGGGGCAGGAGACATGACCGACCACGAGACCCAGCCGACAGACGATCGAGAGCAGGAACCGCGGACCGCACCGGGCCGCGAGCACCAGGAGCCCGCCGAGGACCGGCAGGCGCTCCCCGACGACGGAGCACAGGTGAGCCAGGACAGCACGGGCCCCGGGATCCCCGACGCCGCCATCCCCGAGCTGGTGATCATCTCCGGCATGTCCGGGGCTGGCCGCTCCACGGCCGCGAAGTGTCTGGAGGACCTCGGCTGGTTCGTCGTCGACAACCTCCCGCCCGCCCTGATCCCCACCATGGTGGAACTGGGCGCACGCTCCCAGGGCAACGTGGCGCGCATCGCGGTCGTCGTCGACGTGCGCGGCCGTCGCTTCTTCGACAATCTGCGCGAATCCCTGGCCGACCTCGACTCCCGCAGTGTCACCCGGCGGATCGTCTTCCTGGAGTCCTCCGACGAGGCCCTGGTCCGCCGCTTCGAGTCCGTGCGCCGACCCCACCCCCTCCAGGGCGACGGCCGGATCGTCGACGGCATCGCCGCCGAGCGCGAGCTGCTGCGCGAGCTGCGCGGCGACGCCGACCTGGTCATCGACACCTCCAGCCTCAACGTGCACGAGCTGCGCGCCAAGATGGACGCCCAGTTCGCCGGCGAGGAGGAGCCCGAGCTGCGGGCCACGGTGATGTCGTTCGGCTTCAAGTACGGCCTCCCGGTCGACGCCGACCTCGTCGCCGACATGCGCTTCCTGCCCAACCCGCACTGGGTCCCCGAGCTGCGCCCGTACACCGGTGTGAACGAGGAGGTCGCGGCCTTCGTCTTCAACCAGCCCGGCGCCAAGGAGTTCCTGGACCGCTACGCCGAACTGCTGCGGCTGATCGCGGCCGGCTACCGGCGCGAGGGCAAGCGGTACGTGACCATCGCCATCGGCTGTACGGGCGGCAAGCACCGCTCGGTGGCCATGTCGGAGAAGCTCGCCGCGCGCCTGGCGGCAGAGGGCGTGGAGACGGTGGTCGTGCACCGGGACATGGGACGCGAATGACAGGACGTACTCCCCGGCTGGGCCGACTGCGCCGGGCGATGCCCGACGCACGGGCGGGCCGGCCCGTCGAGGCCCGGGGTGCCCGGGCGCGCCGCCGCGGCACCCAGCCCAAGGTCGTCGCGCTCGGCGGCGGCATGGGCCTGTCGGGCTCGCTCGCCGCGCTGCGCCGGATCACCGGTGACCTCACCGCCGTCGTCACCGTGGCCGACGACGGCGGCTCCAGCGGGCGCCTGCGCGACGAGCTGGGCGTCCTGCCGCCCGGCGACCTGCGCAAGGCGCTGGCCGCGCTGTGCGGCGACGACGACTGGGGCCAGACCTGGGCCCGGGTCATCCAGCACCGCTTCCACTCCAAGGGCGACCTGCACGACCACGCGGTCGGCAACCTGCTGATCGTCGCCCTGTGGGAGCAGCTCGGCGACCATGTGCAGGCCCTGGACCTGGTCGGTAAACTGCTCGGCGCGCACGGGCGCGTGCTGCCCATGTCCGCCGTGCCGCTGGAGCTCCAGGCGCTGGTCAAGGGGCACGACCCGGATCGCCCGGACGAGGTGGACACCGTCCGCGGCCAGGCCACGGTCGCCCTCACCCCGGGTGAGGTCCAGTCGGTGCACCTGGTGCCGCACGACCCGCCCGCCGTCCCGGAGGCCGTCGCGGCCGTGCTGGACGCCGACTGGGTGGTGCTCGGCCCCGGCTCCTGGTTCTCCTCGGTCATCCCGCATCTGCTCGTGCCCGAGCTGCTGGACGCGTTGATGGAGACGAAGGCGCGCCGGGTACTCTCGCTGAACCTCGCCCCGCAGCCCGGGGAAACCGACGGCTTCTCACCGCAGCGTCATTTGGAGGTTTTGGGACGACACGCCCCTAAACTCGCCCTGGACGTGGTGCTGGCCGACGAGGCCGCCGTGCCCGACCGCGACTCGCTGACCGATGCCGCAAAGCGCTTCGGGGCCGCGGTCGAGCTGGCGCCGGTGGCGCGGCCCGACGGGACTCCGCGGCACGACGCGGAGCTCCTGGCCGCCGCGTACGACCGTATTTTTCGGATGCATGGAAGGATCGGCCCATGGCGATGACGGCAGCGGTGAAGGACGAGATCTCCCGACTCCCCGTCACCCGGACCTGCTGTCGGAAGGCTGAGGTCTCCGCCATTCTGCGGTTCGCCGGCGGCCTCCATCTGGTCAGCGGGCGCATCGTGATCGAGGCGGAGCTGGACACCGCGATGGCGGCCCGCCGCCTCAAGCGGGACATCCTGGAGATCTTCGGCCACAGCTCCGAGCTGATCGTGATGGCGCCGGGCGGACTGCGGCGCGGCTCGCGGTACGTGGTGCGTGTGGTCGCGGGTGGTGACCAGCTGGCCCGGCAGACCGGCCTGGTGGACGGGCGGGGGCGCCCGATCCGGGGCCTGCCACCGCAGGTGGTGTCCGGTGCGACCTGTGACGCCGAGGCCGCCTGGCGCGGTGCCTTCCTGGCGCACGGCTCGCTCACCGAGCCCGGCCGTTCCTCCTCCCTGGAGGTGACCTGCCCCGGCCCCGAGGCCGCGCTCGCGCTGGTCGGTGCCGCCCGCAGGCTGTCGATCGCGGCGAAGGCCCGTGAGGTGCGCGGCGTGGACCGGGTCGTGGTCCGTGACGGCGACGCGATCGGCGCGCTGCTCACCCGCCTCGGCGCGCATGAGTCGGTGCTGGCCTGGGAGGAGCGCCGGATGCGCCGCGAGGTGCGGGCCACGGCGAACCGCCTCGCCAACTTCGACGACGCCAACCTGCGCCGCTCGGCCCGTGCCGCGGTCGCCGCCGGGGCTCGCGTGCAGCGTGCCCTGGAGATCCTCGGAGAAGAGGTCCCCGAGCACCTCGCCGCCGCCGGCCGGCTGCGCATGGAGCACAAGCAGGCTTCTCTGGAGGAGCTGGGCGCGCTCGCCGACCCGCCGCTCACCAAGGACGCTGTCGCCGGCCGTATCCGCCGCCTGCTGGCCATGGCCGACAAGCGCGCCTCCGACCTGGGCGTCCCGGGCACGGAGGCCAACCTCTCGGAGGAACTGGCCGACAACCTGGCGGGCTGACCCGGGGAACGGGGCCCGAACGCCCCGGAACCCATCCAGACGCGGGACGTCGAACGCCGCGGGACTGTTTGGGGCGTGGCCGGGCTTCCACTCCGTGGGCCTGTTCCGGCCGCGGCCGGGGCCGAGATCCGCGGCACTGTTTCGGACCCGGCCCGGCTTCAAAGTCCGCGGGACTGTTTCGAACCCGGCCGGGCTTCAAAGTCCGCGGGACCGTTCCGACCCGGCCCTGGCTTCGAAGTCCGCGGGATCGCGACCCCCCGCCCGCGCCCCAACCCCTGGCCAACAACGCCGTCTTGACGCGCCCCCTGACTGACGTGAGCCTGACACCCGCATGCCGCCGAGAGAAGCGGTCCGCGACCGGTGTCGTAGGAGGTCGGAAAAGGGCGACTTCCCAAAGTCCTTTCGAGTGACGAGGACTTTCCACCGGGGCGGTCCGTACCCCTACTGGTGGGTAAGGACGGCGGTGCCGTGTATGGGCCGTCTGGATGTCACCTCCGGCGCTTCTGGGAGGTAGGGTCGTAGGCGGTCGGGGACATCCCAAATACAGCTCGCCGGCATCTCATGGCCGGCGTACCAACGAGGAGATCGGTTCGTGACGATCCGCGTAGGCATCAACGGCTTCGGCCGCATCGGTCGTAACTACTTCCGCGCGCTCCTGGAGCAGGGTGCTGACATCGAGATCGTGGCTGTCAACGACCTGGGTGACACCGCGACCACTGCCCACCTGCTGAAGTACGACACGATCCTGGGCCGCCTGAAGCAGGAGGTCACCCACACCGCCGACACGATCACCGTCGACGGTCACACCATCAAGGTGCTCTCCGAGCGCAACCCGGCCGACATCCCCTGGGGCGACCTGGGCGTCGACATCGTCATCGAGTCGACCGGCATCTTCACGAAGAAGGCCGACGCCGCGAAGCACCTCGCGGGCGGCGCCAAGAAGGTCCTCATCTCGGCTCCCGCCAAGGATGAGGACATCACCATCGTGATGGGCGTCAACCAGGACAAGTACGACCCGGCGAACCACCACGTCATCTCCAACGCCTCCTGCACCACCAACTGTGTGGCGCCGATGGCGAAGGTCCTCGACGAGAACTTCGGGATCGTCAAGGGTCTGATGACGACCGTGCACGCGTACACCAACGACCAGCGCATCCTGGACTTCCCGCACTCGGACCTGCGTCGCGCCCGCGCCGCCGCCGAGAACATCATCCCGACCACGACGGGTGCCGCGAAGGCCACCGCCCTGGTCCTTCCGCAGCTCAAGGGCAAGCTGGACGGCATCGCCATGCGCGTCCCGGTCCCCACCGGTTCGGCCACCGACCTGGTCGTGACGCTTCAGCGCGAGGTCACCAAGGACGAGGTCAACGCCGCGTTCAAGAAGGCCTCCGAGGACGGCGACCTCGCGGGTTACCTGGCCTACACCGAGGACGAGATCGTCTCCTCGGACATCGTGAGCGACCCGGCCTCCTGCACCTTCGACTCCTCCCTGACCATGGTCCAGGAGGGCAACACGGTGAAGATCCTGGGCTGGTACGACAACGAGTGGGGCTACTCGAACCGTCTCGTCGACCTCACCAAGTTCGTCGGCGACCAGCTCTGATCCCTGATCGGCTGAAGCAGACACCTTGATGCGAGAGCAGGGCTCGGACCAGGCGCAGGGACGCGTCCGGTCCGAGCCCTGACGCGCGTCACGACCGGCCCCCCTCTCTAGGATCGAGCCTGGTCAACCGGTCACGAGCAGAACGAGCCCCCTGTAGGAGTCCCCCGAAAATGAAGACGATCGACGAACTCCTCGCCGAAGGAGTCGCGGGCAAGCGGGTCTTCGTCCGCGCCGACCTCAACGTGCCGCTGGACGGCACCACGATCACCGACGACGGCCGCATCCGCGCGGTGCTGCCCACCGTCAAGGCGCTCGCCGAGGCCGGCGCGCGCGTCGTCGTGGCCTCGCACCTCGGCCGCCCCAAGGGCGCCCCGGACCCGGCCTTCTCGCTCGCCTCCGCCGCCGCACGGCTGGGCGAACTCCTCGGCGCGGACGTCGCCTTCGCCGCCGACACGGTCGGCGAGTCGGCGCAGGCCACGGTCGCCGGCCTCGCCGACGGCCAGGTCGCGGTCATCGAGAACCTGCGCTTCAACGCCGGTGAGACCAGCAAGGACGACGCCGAGCGCAGCGCGTTCGCCGGTCAGCTCGCCGCCCTCGCCGACGTGTACGTCGGTGACGGCTTCGGCGCGGTGCACCGCAAGCACGCCTCGGTCTACGACCTCCCGGGCAAGCTGCCGCACTACGCCGGCTACCTCATCGCCACCGAGGTCGGCGTGCTGAAGCAGCTCACCGAGGACGTCAAGCGGCCCTACGCCGTGGCCCTCGGCGGCTCCAAGGTCTCCGACAAGCTGGCCGTCATCGACCAGCTGCTCGGCAAGGCCGACCGCATCCTCATCGGCGGCGGTATGGCCTTCACCTTCCTCAAGGCCAAGGGCTACGAGGTCGGCACCTCGCTGCTCCAGGAGGACCAGATCCCGGCCGTCACCGAGTACCTGGAGCGCGCCGAGAAGCTGGGCGTCGAGCTCGTGCTCCCGGTCGACGTCGTGGTCTCCCCGGGCTTCCCGGACCTGAAGGCCAAGGCCCCCACCGAGCACACGGTCGTCGACGCGGACCGGATGCCCGAGGGCCAGCTGGGCCTGGACATCGGCCCGAAGACCGGCGAGCTGTACGCCGGCAAGCTCACCGACGCCGCGACCGTCTTCTGGAACGGTCCGATGGGCGTCTTCGAGCACCCCGACTACGCCGAGGGCACCAAGGCGGTCGCCCAGGCCCTCGTCGACTCGGACGGGTTCACCGTCGTCGGCGGCGGAGACTCCGCCGCGGCCGTGCGTACGCTCGGCTTCGACGAGAACGCGTTCGGCCACATCTCGACCGGTGGCGGCGCCTCCCTCGAATACCTCGAGGGCAAGACGCTCCCCGGCCTCGCCGCACTGGAGGACTGACCCCGCATGACCACCCGTACGCCGCTCATGGCGGGCAACTGGAAGATGAACCTCAACCACCTGGAGGCCATCGCCCACGTCCAGAAGCTCGCCTTCGCCCTCGCCGACAAGGACTACGACGCCGTCGAGGTCGCCGTCCTGCCGCCCTTCACCGACCTGCGCTCCGTGCAGACCCTGGTCGACGGCGACAAGCTGAAGATCAAGTACGGCGCCCAGGACATCTCGGCGCAGGACTCCGGCGCCTACACCGGCGAGATCTCCGGCCCGATGCTGGCCAAGCTGAAGTGCACGTACGTGGCCATCGGCCACTCCGAGCGCCGCCAGTACCACGCCGAGACCGACGAGATCGTCAACGCCAAGGTCAAGGCCGCCTACAAGCACGGCCTGACCCCGATCATGTGTGTCGGCGAGGAGCTGGACGTCCGCGAGGCCGGCAACGCCGTCTCCCACACCCTAAAGCAGGTCGAGGGCGGTCTGAAGGACCTCCCGGCCGAGCAGGCCGAGTCCGTCGTGATCGCCTACGAGCCCGTGTGGGCCATCGGCACCGGCAAGGTCTGCGGCGCCGACGACGCGCAGGAGGTCTGCGCCGCGATCCGCGCCAAGCTCGCCGAGCTGTACTCCCAGGAACTGGCCGACAAGGTCCGCATCCAGTACGGCGGCTCCGTGAAGGGCGGCAACGTCGCCGAGATCATGGCCAAGGCCGACATCGACGGCGCCCTGGTCGGCGGTGCCTCGCTGGACGCCGACGAGTTCGTCAAGATCGTCCGCTTCCGCGACCAGTGACACGACCTGCTCGGGACCCCCTGGGAGGAACCGGGCAGCCGTGAGTATGCGGTAGCGACGATCCGTCGTACTCTTGCGGGGTCCAGCACTGTGCTGGGCCCCGCGTCGTCCATCCGAGTCCGAGGAAGTTGGTCCAGCTGTGGTTCTGGGGTTCTCCATCGCCCTGATCGTCTTCAGCCTGCTGCTGATGCTGCTGGTGCTGATGCACAAGGGGAAGGGCGGCGGCCTGTCCGACATGTTCGGAGGCGGCATGCAGTCCTCCGTCGGCGGCTCCTCGGTCGCCGAGCGCAACCTCGACCGCATCACCCTGGTGATCGGTCTGCTGTGGTTCGCGTGCATTGTGGTGCTCGGCATCCTGATGAAGGTCAACAACTGACCCTCGACTCGCCGGTCGGCACAATCCGGTACGTAAGGCCCCATGTTCGGTACGCGCTCGTGAGCGCGGCCTATCATGGGGCTTGCGTCTAGGCGCAGGGCCCCTTGTTGCGCCAATCACTGGACGCGCGTGGGGCCTTACGTAGACTGAGGCGCTCGCAACGAAGCGACACGCCGACTCGCTTCGCGGCACCATCACGCAGGGAGTTACACCGTGGCAAGTGGCAACGCGATCCGAGGAAGCCGGGTCGGGGCGGGGCCGATGGGTGAGGCCGAGCGCGGCGAGTCCGCCCCGCGTCTGCGCATCTCCTTCTGGTGCTCCAACGGACACGAGACCCAGCCCAGCTTCGCCAGCGACGCGCAGGTTCCCGACACCTGGGACTGCCCGCGCTGCGGGTTCCCGGCGGGTCAGGACCGGGACAATCCCCCGGCTCCGCCGCGTACTGAGCCGTACAAGACGCACCTCGCGTATGTGAGGGAGCGTCGCAGTGATGCCGACGGCGAGGCGATCCTGGCCGAGGCTCTCGCCAAGCTCCGTGGTGAGATCTAGGGGTTGCCCCCTGGCGTGACCGCTCGGCCGGCCACCTGTTGTTGCCTTCCATGACGCCCCCGCGTCAGTTTGTGTCCCCCGCTGATCAACTAGGTTGGGACCGGCAGCGGGGCAAGGTACGCAGCAGGACAGGTAGGAAAGAAGGCTGATGTCCGAGATGAACGCCGAAGGCCGTACCAGGCTCGACCGGACGCCCGAATGGAACGCCCTCGTCGAACACCGCGAGCAGCTCGGTGAGTTGCGGTTGCGCGAGCTGTTCGCCGCCGATCCCGGGCGGGGCACCTCGTACACGCTCCAAGTCGGCGATCTGCACGTCGACTTCTCCAAGCACTTGGTCACGGACGAGACGCTGCGGCTGCTGCGCGAGCTGGCCGTCGCCACGGACGTGTTCGGGCTGCGGGACGCGATGTTCCGCGGCGAGAAGATCAACAGCACCGAGGGGCGGGCGGTCCTGCACACGGCGTTGCGGGCGCCGGCGGACGCGGTGGTCGAGGTGGACGGCGAGAACGTCGTGCCCGGGGTCCACGCGGTCCTGGACCGGATGGCGGGCTTCGCCGACCGTGTCCGCTC